>NZ_JBYBHH010000017.1:0-153804 GCF_059025405.1 Pseudomonas sp. 5.2 | reverse complement strand
AGCCAGCTCCCACAGGTGCGGCGCTTGACTTGGAGGCTACACAGTTCCGGTGGGAGCTGGCTTGCCAGCGATGGGCCGCGCAGCGGACACATTGGGCCTAACTGACTGGCATTAGGCTAAACCCGCTCCCCCGTTCAAAACCTGACCTGAAGCAACGCCTCTTCCTCCATCCGCCACTATGCTGATCCGGGCATTCTCTCAAGCTCACTCAGACAGACACGGAGGTGTTTATGAAAGCTGCTGTCGTTGCCAAAGGGCGTCGCGTGGACGTGGTGGAGAAAACACTGCGGCCGCTGGCGCACGGTGAAGCGTTGCTGAAGATGCAGTGCTGTGGCGTTTGCCATACCGACCTGCATGTCAAGAATGGCGATTTCGGCGACAAGACGGGTGTGATTCTGGGCCACGAAGGGATTGGCGTGGTCGTGGAAGTGGGGCCGGGTGTCACGTCGCTCAAGCCGGGTGACCGGGCCAGTGTGGCGTGGTTCTTCCAGGGCTGCGGGCACTGCGAATATTGCAACAGCGGCAACGAGACGCTGTGCCGTGAGGTGAAAAACTCCGGCTACACGGTCGACGGTGGCATGGCCGAGGCGTGCATCGTGGTGGCCGACTACGCGGTTAAAGTGCCGGATGGGCTGGATTCAGCGGCCGCCAGCAGCATCACCTGCGCCGGCGTGACCACCTACAAGGCGGTGAAATCATCGAATATCCGCCCTGGGCAATGGCTGGCCATCTACGGCCTTGGCGGCCTGGGCAACCTCGCCCTGCAGTACGCCAAAAACGTCTTCAACGCCCGTGTCATTGCCATCGACGTCAACGATGATCAGCTGGCCTTCGCCCGTGAAATGGGCGCCGACCTGGTGGTCAACCCGCGCGACGAAGATGCCGCGAAAGTCATCCAGGCCAAGACCGGGGGCGCCCATGCTGCCGTGGTCACGGCAGTGGCCAAGAGCGCGTTCAACTCTGCAGTGGATGCACTGCGCGCGGGCGGTCGCCTCGTCGCTGTGGGGCTGCCGCCAGAAGCCATGAGCCTGGATATTCCACGCCTGGTACTCGACGGTATCGAGGTTGTCGGTTCGCTGGTCGGCACCCGCCAAGACCTGCACGAAGCCTTCGAGTTTGCCGCCCAAGGCAAGGTGGTGCCGAAGGTGACCCTGCGCCCGATCGAAGACATCAATAACATCTTCGAAGAGATGCAAGCGGGCAAGATCAAAGGCCGCATGGTGATCCACTTCGCCGATTGAAGGCTGCTGCCTGCCCAGGTGAAGCCGGCCCGCGCGTGCGGGCCGTTTTCAGGGTGGGTTCAAGCCGGTCGCTGAGTCCGCAACACTAACGCTGCCACCGCGCAGCCTATCAGCGCCAGGCACGCCAGGTAGAACGCATCGCTGTAAGCCATCAGGTAGGCCTCGCGTCGAATGGTCGCCGCCACCCCCTCCAGCGCCTGCTGCTGGGCCGGCAGCCAGCTCTGCACGGTCTGGCTGATGCGCTCCTGAACGCTGGGCGCAAACACCGTGACATGCTCGTGTATGCGCTCGCTGTGGTAACGCTCGCGCGTGGCCACGATCTGCGTCAGCGCGGCAGTGCCGATGGCGCCCCCGAGGTTGCGCAGCATGGAAAACACCGCCGAAGCGGAGCCCGCTTCTCGCTTTTCCAACCCCGCCACCGCCAGTACCGACAGCGCCACCATGATGAACGGCTGGCCAATGCCGCGTACCACCGTGGATGGGATGATGACGTTGTCGGCGCTGTCGGCTGTCAGGCTCGCACCCAGCCAGCAGCCGGCGGCCATGATCAGAAAACCGCTGGCCACCATGAACTTGGCGCTGGTCCAGGCCATCAGCCGTGGCATCAATGGCGCCAGCAGCAGTTGCACTACGCCATAGGCGATCAGCGCCACCCCCACGTCGCGGGCGCTGTAGCCCTGCAGTTGGGAGAGGTAGTTGGGCACCAGGAACACCAGGCCAAAGGTAGCCCCGCCAAAGATGAACATGGCAACGCTGGCCACCCCGAAGTTGTACCGCCCCAGCAAGCGCAAGTTGATGAACGCGCGTTGGCCGTACAGCTGCGTGTAGACGAACACCGCCAGCGCCAGGCCGGCGATGATTGACATGCCGACGATGAATGTCGAACCGAACCAGTCCAGCCGGCCGCCTTCTTCCAGCACGATCTGCAGCCCGCCCAGGCCAACGACCATGGCCGTGATGCCCAGCCAGTCGCCACGGCGCAACAGGGTCAGTTGCAGGGGTTTGGCCTCGATCGACCAGGCGATGGCGAGCAGCAAGGCGATACCGGGGAACAGCTGCAGGTAGAAGATCCAGCGCCACGAATAGACATCGGTCAACCAGCCGCCAATGGAAGGGCCGGCCGCCTGGGCCACGCTGTTGGCCAGGCTGAACAAGGCCATGCCCATGGCCATCTTGCTGGCGGGCAGTTCGGTGATGATCAACTGGAAGGAGAGGGGGATCAGCACGGCGCCGGCAGCGCCCTGAATCACCCTGAGGGTGATCATCGCCTCAAGGTTGGGGGCCCACGAGCAGGCGATCGACGCCAGCAGGAAGATGAACGAACCCGTCCACATCACCCGGCGCATGGAAAACACTTCGACCAGCCAGGCCGTCAGCGGAATCATGACGATTTCCGCCACCAGGTAGGCGGTGGAAATCCACGAGCCTTCCTCGAAGCTCGCGCCCAGCGAGCCGCGGATCTCGGGCAGCGCCGCGCTGGTGACGTGCACGTTCATGCCAGCCATGAAGCAGCCGAGCAGGCCGCCGAATACGGCCACCCAGGCGCGTAACGGTACGCGTTGCTCATTGCTCATCGGCAGGCTCCACGGGGCGGGTGTCGACCGTGGTCACCACCGACATGCCGGGCAATATCTGCAGGCCGTCTGCCGGCCGATCGAGGACGATGCGCACCGGAAAGCGCTGGACGATCTTGGTGAAGTTGCCGGTAGCGTTGTCCGATGGCAGCAGTGCGAAGACGTTGCCGGACGCCGGCGAGAAGCTGGCCACGTGGCCTTGCACAGGCTGGCTGGAAAAGCTGTCGACACGGACCTGCACCGGTTGCCCTGGGCGCATGTGTGCCAGCTGGGTTTCCTTGTAGTTGGCAACCACGTAGGTCTGCTGCAACGGCACCACCGCCAGCAGCGGCTGCCCAGGCACCACGTACTGCCCGGCGCGCACACGGCGCTGGCCGACCACGCCGTCGATGGGCGCGCGCAGGACGGTGTCCTGTGCGTCCTGGTCGGCCAGCGCCTGCCGGGCCTGGGCACGGCTCAGGCCTGCTGCCCGTTGCTTGATCTCGGCATCGGCCGCCAGCGCCTGTGCCTTGGCCATCGCCAGCTGCGAGCGCTGCTCACGCAAATGTGCCTGCGCGCCTTGCAGCGCGGCGCCGGCTTGCACGGCCTTGGCGTGGGCGGCTTCCAGGCGCTGCACGGTGGCTGCGTCATCGCGCACCAAGCCACGGTAGCGCTGCATGTCCAGCTCGCTGCGCTGGCGCTCGGCGCTGACACTGTGCACAGCCGCTTCAGCCTGGACGATGGCCTGCTGCTGCTGGTTGATGCGTTCGGCGGCCACTTGCTGCCGTGCCTGGGCGGCGGCCAACGCGGCGTGCGCTTCGGCCACGCCGGCAGTGGCCTGGTCGAGGCGGGCGCGGTAGTCGCGGTGCTGCAGGCGTACCAGCACATCGCCGGCTTTGACGGCCTGGTCGTCCTCTACGTCCACCTTTGCCACATAACCGGCCACGCGCGCGCTCAAGGCCACCCAGTCGGCACGCACGTAAGCGTCATCGGTGGTTTCCAGGTAGCGCCCCGTGGTCAACCAGTACCCGCTGAATGCCAGCGCTGCCAGCACCGTCAGGCCACCACCGGCGTACAGCGCCAGGCGGCGACGGGTAGGCCTGGGGGCGGTGGCAACTGCCTGGGCCTGGTCATCGGGCAGCGGGTTTTTGCTAACGGCAACATTCATGATTGGCTTCCAGTCTCGGGGGTGGAGCGGTGCACCTGGCTTGGGGCCGGTGCTGGTGACGACTGCCAGCGCCCGCCCAGGGCGCGGAACAGGTTGATCTGGGCACGCGCCAGGCGGCCTTGGGCCTCGACGTGGCTGGCCCTGACCTGGATCAGGTCGCGCTCGCTGTCGAGCAACGCCAATGCATCAACGGTGCCTGCCTGATAGTTGCGTTGCGCAAGGGCAAAGCCACGCTCGCCTTGCGCCAGGGCCGCACCCAGGGCCAAGGCCCGTTGGCGCTCACCCTCAAGGCGCGCCAGCGCCTGGCGCACATCCTTGAGTGCCGCCAGCGCTACCCCGCGGTAATGAGCGACCTGCGCGTTGTGCAAGGCCTGGGCCTTGTTCACCCGTGCCCGGTTGGCTTTGATATTGGGGAATTCCCAGCTGATCAACGGCCCGATGGCAAACATCACCGCGCGGCTGTCACCCAGGTTGGCAAGGTGGTGGTCCGACGAGGTCAACGAGGCACCGAAGCTGACTTTCGGATACAGGTCGGCCTTGACGATATCGACTTCCAGGGCGGCAGCCTGCAGTTCGCGCTCGGCCTTGCGCACGTCGGGCCGGCGTTCGAGCAGGCGCCAGGCGTCGCCAGCGGGCAACGGCGCGGCGAGGGTCGGGATGCGCTGGCAGGTGTCAGTGTCATCCGTGAGCGTTGTCGGGTCCTGGCCACTGAGCATGCTCAGTTCGTACAGCGCCATCTGCCGGTGTGCCTCCAGCATCGGCAGCTGCGCCCGCACCTGCTCCCGCAACCCCAGCAGGCGCACGCTATCGAGCTCCGTAGCGACCCCGGCCTGCCGCTGGCGGTCGCTGAGCTGCACACTGCGCTCCAAGGTGCTCAGGGACTGCCTGGCCGCGGCGATGCGGGCACTGTACACGCACTGGTCGATGTAGGCCCGGGTGGTCTGGCTGACCACGTGCAGCTGCACCAGGTCCAGGGCATCGCGGCTGGCCTCGGCCTGCACCCGCGCCCGCTCGATGGCGGCGCGCACCTGGCCCCACACATCGACCTGGTAAGCCAGCTCGATGGCCGGGTTGAAAGCCCATTGCGACGGCGCATGGCTGTCGGTCGCCTCGGCCAGGGTCTGGTCATCGGCGCTCTTGCCATAGCTCGCGCCCATGCCAATGGAGGTGGACGGCCAGCGCCGGGCATCGAACTCGCCAATGCCGGCGAGCATGGCCTGCACGTTGGCTTCGGCCTGGGCCAAGTCCTGGTTGTGCGCCAAGGCTTGCAGCACCCAGGCATTGAGCTGCGGGTCGTGGTACAGCGCCCACCAGCGCGCGGGCAGCGCCTGGTCGCTGACGCCGGCAGGCAGGTGCAGTGCAGGGGTTGCCTGGAATGCAGTGGGGGGCACGGCGTTTGTGGGGTGCCCGGTGCAAGCCGTCAGCACGCCGAGCAAGCCGAAGGCGGCGGCGCGCCCGGCAGGGCAGGAAAGGGATCGTATTGGCATCACGCAAAGTCGTATGAGGGGTCGTGAAGCCAGCTTATCGAGGGGCAGGGCGGCCCCGCTGCCGCAAGCGGGACAACCGTGCGCGCAACTGGGACAACCTCAGCCTCGGCGGTCAGTGCGTGGGCGCGGTGCCGGTGCCCAGCACGCTGATTTGCCAGGCGCTGGGGTTGTAGCCAAGGATGCGCTTGAACATTGCGGCGAATGCGCTGGCGCTCTGGTAGCCGTGTTCCAGCGCCACGTTCAGGATCGGCTTGCCATCGGCCAGGCACTGCTGGCTGAGGATCATGCGGGTGCGGGCCCGCCACTCGCCATACGACATCCCCACCTCACGCTGAAACAACCGCGCCAGGGTGCGGGCACTCATGTTCAACTGCGCGCCACACTGCTCCAGCGTCAGGTCCTGGGCCGGGTCTTCGAGAAACCCCTCGCACCAGGCGCGCAGCCGCGCATGCTGCGGTACCGGCACATAGGCGTCGATGCGCTCAGCCGTCTCCAGTTCACGCTGGATCAGTGCCCGAGCGTGCTCGCCCAGCGGCTCGTCGCGTTGCAACATCCGTGACCCCGCCAGGATCAACTCGCGCAGCAGGCCGGAGACCGCGATCACATGGCAGCGAGTCACGTGCGACCCCAGCAGCAAGGTGCGCATCGACACTTCGCCTTGCATGCGCACTTCGTGGCTCATGCCGGCAGGTATCCACAGCGCCTGCCCGCGCGGTATCACCCAGTTTCCGCCATCGCTGCACACGCGCATCACGCCGTTGGCGGCATACATCAGTTGATCTTCGGCATGGCAGTGGCTGGCAACCACTTCGCCGTGTCGGTAGTCCATTCCCAAAGCTTGCATGCCAATCTCCTCGGGCCGTGTGTGGCGAGCAGGGGTAACGATTGGATCCAATGCTATCGCAAGGCGTTCAGGCGGGGTTGCTAAGTGTTCGCGTGCAACGCAGAAATATGCGCATGAATTGCGCTCAGGGTGTAAATCGTGGCGGTTCGTGGCGGGTTGGCCAGCCCTGGTGATGCTGGACCAGGAAGTCCACGAACACCCGCACCCGTGCCGGCATCGCCGGGCCACCAACGAATACGGCGTGTATCGGCTCGCGGTCGCCGGGGTTGTAGGCTTCCAGCACGGGCACCAGTTGCCCGTTGTTGAGGTCGTCGGCCACTGTGAAGGTGCCGATGCGCGCGATGCCGGCCCCCAGCCTGGCGAATTGGGCCAGTGCCTCGCCGCTGCTGCACTCCAGGTTACCGGTGACTTTCAGGGCAAAGGCCTGCCCGTCCCGGCGAAACGGCCAGTCCGCTTCAGCGCGGCGGAAGTTGAAGCGCAAACAGTTGTGGCGGGCCAGGTCTTCAGGTGCCACGGGGGTACCGCAGCGTTGCAGGTAGTCGGCCGAGGCGACGATCACTTGGCCGGTGTCGCCAATGTAGCGGGCGCTCAGCGAGCTGTCCGGCAGGTGGCCGAAACGCAGCGCGACATCGGCCTGGCCGCCGGCGATGTCGACCACTTCGTCGCTTAAGGTAAGGTCGACCAGCACTTGCGGGTACAAGGCGCTGAACTGCGCCAGCAAAGGCACCACCGTCAGCCGCGCATGGCCCAGTGCGGCACTGACCCGCAGCCGGCCCCGCGGTACACCTTGGTCGGTGATGGCATCCTCGACCTCATCCAGGTCGGCCAGGATGCGCCGTGCGCCGCGCAAGTAGGCGTCGCCCTCTGGGGTCAGCGTAATGGCGCGGGTGGTGCGCAACAGCAGGCGAGTGCCCAGGCGCTGTTCGGTACGCGCGATGATCCGGCTGACAGCGGACGGCGTCAGCCCCAGCGCGCGTGCCGCCGCAGACAAGCTGCCTTCTTGCGCCACCTTGGCAAAAATCTCCATCTCTCCAGACCTTCCGGTGAAGTCCATTTGTGCCTCTTGCGCAAAGGTGGTTGGCAAAAATGCAGGCTAGTGCCCGCATGAAACGGATCGTAGCATTTCAGGCACAGATAAGGAGCCGTTTCATGCGCATCAATCCACCCCTCGTCGCACTCGCCATCGGTGCCTTTGGCATCGGCGTCACCGAGTTCGCTCCCATGGGCATGTTGCCCAGTATTGCCACCGACCTTGGCGTGTCGATCCCCGCAGCCGGGCTGCTGGTCAGTGCCTACGCCCTCGGCGTGTTGATCGGTGCCCCGCTGATGACTTTGGCCACCGGCAGGGTGCCACGGCGTTACCTGCTGATCGGGCTGATGGCCATTTTCACCCTGGGTAACCTGATGTCGGCCCTGGCGACTGACTACGCCAGCCTGATGGTTGCCCGCGTGGTGACCTCGCTCAACCATGGCGCGTTCTTTGGCATTGGCTCGATCGTCGCGGCCAGCGTGGTGCCGCCTGAAAAACGGGCAGGGGCCGTGGCGGCCATGTTCATGGGGCTGACACTGGCGACCATCGGCGGTGTGCCGCTGGCCACCTGGTTTGGCGAATTGCTGGGGTGGCGTACGGCCTTCTGGGGCATTGCGGGCCTGGGGCTGATTGCGATGACGACGCTGTGGTACGCACTGCCTAATGTGCCGCTGCCGAAAAGCGACGGGGTGATGGCCGAGATCCGCGTGCTGGGCCGTGGCCCGGTACTGGCGGCGCTGGCACTGACCGTGGTGGGTTCCAGTGCGATGTTTACCGTCTTTACCTACATTGCGCCAATCCTGCACAGTGAAGCCCAGGCCTCCACACCGTTCATCACCGCCATGCTGGTGTTGTTCGGTATTGGCCTGACGCTGGGCAACGTGTGGGGTGGCAAGGCGGCGGACCGTTCGGTTGACCGCACGCTGATCGTCTCGTTGGCGGTGCTGATTGCCGTATTGCTGGTGTTCCCGCTGTTGATGCCCTGGGCACTGCCTACCGCACTGGCGGTGCTGGTGTGGGGCGCTGCCAGTTTTGCCCTGGTACCGCCGCTGCAGATGCGCGTAATGGAGGCCGCCAAGGAGGCGCCCAACCTGGCGTCTGCGGTGAATATCGGGGCGTTCAACCTGGGCAATGCGATCGGTGCCGCGCTGGGTGGCGCGGTGATCAATGCAGGGCTGGGTTACCCGGCGATTTCCCTGGCGGGTGCGTTGATGGCGGGGTTGGGCCTGGTGATGGTGTTGCTGTTTGCCTGGCGCTCGCGTGCCGTCCAGTCCTCACCGCTGGCCACGCTTTAAGGGTTAGGAGCAGCCTTGTGCTGCGAAGAGGCCGGTGGCAACACCGTGAATCTTCGCTGCGGGTACGGGCCTCTTCGCAGCACAAGGCTGCTCCTACCTCAATCGCGCCTGGCCTTGGTATTACGCAAGGTGTGCGGGCAAGGCGTTGCCGCTGGTGTGGGGCGCTGCCAGTGATGGAGGCCGCCAAGGAGGCGCCCAATCTAGGCAATGCGATCGGTGCCGCACTGGGTGGCGCGGCCCTGGCGGGTGCGTTGATGGCGGGGTTGGGCCTTGTGATGGTGTTGCTGTTTGCCTGGCGCTCGCGGGCCGTCCAGGCCTCACCGCTGGCCACGCTTTAAGGGTGTAGGAGCAGCCTTGCGCTGCGAAGAGGCCGGTGGCAACACCGTGGATCTTCGCTGCGGGTACGGGCCTCTTCGCAGCACAAGGCTGCTCCTACCTCAATCGCGCCTGCCGCTAGTACGCAGCGTCCAGTGCAATCTCCACCCCTTCAAATTCCGCCATCGCATCCCGCATCGCTTCGCAAAAATACGCCCACGAAGCCCGGTCAAACAGCAGCTGCAAGGCCGGCACCGCTTCACGCCCGACATTCACCACGATCACATTGATCCGCGCCGCCGATGTCTGCGCCACGGCCCCGACCGGGAACGCCTGGGCACGCAGGTCAACCCCGCATAGCTTGGCCATCACCGCGCTGCAATGCTGCCCCGACAGCTGCAGCCAGGCGTGGCTGTCCTGGCGCGGCAGCAGGTAGTTGCGCTGGGCGTCCTGCACCCAGTCGGCCTCTTCGGCGGCAATCCGCGCCCCTTGGTCGGCGAAACTGCCCAGCAGCAGGTATTCGGTGGCCGACAGCCGCGCCACCCAGCTACCGTCGTCCTGGCGCAGCGCCTGGTTGGGCTGTGGCGGCAAACGATAGCCGCGTGCTTGCAGGTAGGCCGCGCTGTCGGCGCCACGAAAACCCACCCGCGCCAGGTCGGTCAGGTCGGTCAGCGCGCAGGCCAGCAGTGGCTCGGCCTGTGGCTGGGGAGAGAAGCACTGTTCTGTCTTCAGGCTAGTCATGGCTCACAGCTCCTGGCGCAGGTTGTCGGGATCATGGAAGGGCAGTTGCACCACCTTGGCATTGACCATCACACCGCCCTCCACGCGGATCGGGATGTGCATGCCGGGGGTGGCCTGGTGGGCGCCGACGTAAGCCAGGCCGATGATCTGCCCCAGGGTTTGCGAGTACTCGCACGAGGTGACGTTGCCGCTGATGTCCGGGCCGTCCAGCACCAGGTGGCCTTCCAGTGGCTGCGGGCTACCCTTGGGCAGCGTGAACCCGACCAGCTTGCGCTTGAGCGGCTGCGCTTCGAGGATCTCGATCGAGCGCTTGCCGACGAAGAACGGTTTCTTGCGGCCGATCGCCCACTGCATGTCGATTTCGGCGGGGTGGGTCATGCCATCGGTGTCCTGGCTGATGATCACATGGCCTTTTTCCAGCCGCAGCAGGCGCTGGGTCTCGACCCCGAACGGGCGAATGCCCAGCCCGGCGCCTGCTTGCATCAAGGCGTCCCACAGGCGTTCGGCATGGCGCGCCGGCACATGGATTTCATAGCCCAGCTCGCCGACGAAACCGACCCGCAGGATGCGCGCCGAAATGCTCGCCACCTTGCCCAGGCGTACGCCCAGGTAAGGGAACGCCGCGGCCGACAGTTCCACCCCTTCGCACACCTTGGCCAGCACCTGGCGCGACAAGGGGCCCGCCAGGTTGACGGCGGCCAGGGCGGCGGTGACGTTGGTGATATCGACGTCCAGGCGCCACTGCGCGTTCCACTTGAGCATCTGCTGGTAAATGCGGTCGACGCCACTGGTGGTGGCGCTGACATAGAAGTGCTGCTCGGCCAGGCGGGCGCAGACGCCGTCATCGATCACCACGCCGTGCTCGTTGGTCATCAGTGCATAGCGGGTGCGGCCGATCGCCAGTTTGGCGAAGCCGAAGGTGTACAGGCGCTCGAGCAGCTCAGCGGCATCCGGGCCGCGCACGTCGAGGCCGCCGAGGGTGGAGACGTCGATCAGCCCAACCTTCTCGCGCACATGCCGCGCTTCTTCTTGCATGCAGCGTTCGCGGTCCTCGGGCTTGCCGTAGTAGGCCGGGCGCTGCCAGATGCCGGCGGGCATCATCTTCGCGCCTGCTTGCAGGTGGCGGCGGTGCATCGGTGTCTGCCGGTACGGGTCGAAAGCGCGGCCGGCGACATGCGCCAGCTTTTCCGCTTGGAACGGGGGGCGCGCCGTGGTCACGCCGGTTTCGCTGATGCTGCGGCCCGTGGCCTGAGCCACCAAGCGCGCGGTGGGCAGCGCCGAGTGGCGCCCTTGGGACGGGCCCATGCCGACCGTGGAAAAGCGCTTGACCAGTTGCACGTCGCGATAGCCGCTGCGGGTGGCGTTAACGATATCGCGCACCTGCAAGTCTTCGTCGAAGTCGACGAAATCCTTGCCCTTGGGGTGCGGGAAGATCGGCCACGGATGATTGACCTTGGCCTCTGCGACGAAGCTTGCCTGCGCAGGGGCCTCCAGGCCAAGCGCCGCCAGGGCCTCGCTAGCTGCGCGGGTGGCGTCCGTGAGCACATTGCTTAGCACATGTCGGCCGTTCACCGAGCCTGCGATATGCAGCCCCGCCGGTAGGTTGCTGAGGGTGAACTCGTCGCGGTTGACGTCATAGGCCAGCTTGCCGCCAGCCTGGCACAGCAGTTGGTACACCGGCATGTAGCCGGCCGACATGCACAGCAGGTCGCAAGCCAGGCACAGGCCATGGTCGCCGACCTTGCCCTGGCCGGTGATCGGGCGGATATCGACGCCAGTCACATGGCGCATGCCCTTGTCGTGCAGGGCTTCATAGACGGTGCTGCCCAGATGAATGGGGATATCACGCCGTTTCAATTCTGCAGCCAGCGCGGCATCGGCGGGCGCGGCGCGCATGTCCACCAGGGCGGCAATGGCCACACCTTGCTCCTGCAGGTCGAGCGCGGCCAGGTAGCCGTCGTCGTGGCCCGTGAGGATCACCGCCCGTTGCCCCGGCTTGACCGCGTACAGCTTCATCAGCCGTTGCGCGGCGCTGGTCAGCATCACCCCGGGCAAGTCGTTGTTGCGAAACACCACCGGCTGGTCGAATGAACCCGCCGCCACCAGGCAGCGCGTGGCGCGTACCTTGTACAGGCGCTTGTGCTGAATCACCGGCAGGTAGTTGTCGGTGAACCAGCCGTTGCAGGTGGCCTCGAGCAGCACGTGGATATTCGGGTGGCCCTCGACAGCCGCCAGCAGCTCCTGGCGCAGGCTGGCCGCGCGGGTGCCGGCGATGTCGAAGCGGGCGTAGGTCAGCGAGCCTCCCAGCACCGGTTGCTGCTCGATCAGCAGCACCTTGGCTCCGGCGTTGGCCGCGTCCAGCGCCGCGCGCAAGCCGGCAGGGCCACCGCCGATCACCGCCACATCGACGAACAGATAGGCCTTGTCGTAGTACTGCGGCTTGAAGCCGAGGTCCAGCACGCCGAGGCCGGCCTTCTTGCGAATCAGCGGCTCCCAGACCTTCCACATGCCCTTGGGCTTGTAGAACGAGCGGTAATAGAAACCTACCGGCATGAAGCGCGAGAACGTGCCCAGGTAGGCGTCACGGTCGTGTTCCAGGCTGCCGTTGAAGTTCTGCCCCTCGACCACCTGGCCATCACGCGCCGCCTCCATGTCGGCCAGCACGTTGGGTTCGTCGGGCAGTTGCACCAGGGTGTTGGCATCCTGCCCGGCCAGGCTCAGCGGGCCTCGTGGGCGGTGGTACTTGAACGAACGCGACAGCAACCAGCGGCCGTTGCCGAGCAGGGCACTGGCGATGCTGTCGCCGGCAAAGCCCTGGCAGGCCTGGCCATCGAAGTTGAAACGCAGGGGCCGCTCGCGGTCGATCAGCAGGCCCATGGGCGCGGGGAGGCGAGTGTGGCTGTTCATCCGGCGATCTCCGGGGTGGCGGCGGGGGTGAAGTCGACGCGGCGGTCGAACAGTTCTTTTGGATCGAAGGTGCGCAGCACCTGGTCGCTGACGGTGTGGCGCTCGGCCAGGAACCAGTAGCTGGAGGCGTTGTGCAGCCACCACTCGATGACCACACCGGCCAGGTTGTCGCTGTTGAATACGTAGTCGGCCCATTCGGCATCGCTGCAGGCGGCCGGGTCGGGCATGTGCTTGAACTCGCCGCCGTAGGTGAATTCGCTGATGTTGCGCGGGCCGTTCAAGGGGCAGGTCAGGATCTTCATCGTGCGTTCCTTTTAGTGGCTGGCGGCGGTCGCGCCCATTTCGTTGACTTGCTGGAAGCGACTGAAGCGCTCCAGGGCGAAAGGCGCGATCATCTCTGGCACCTTGCCGCCACTGGCGACCAGCTCGGCCATGGTCTTGCCGCAGATGGGCGTGGCCTTGAAGCCCCAAGTACCCCAGCCGGCGTCCAGGTAGTAGTTGTCGACTGGCGACAGGCCCATGATCGGGCTGTAGTCCGGCGTCATGTCGGTCATCCCGGCCCATTGGCGCATCAGCTTGGCGTTGGCCATGAACGGGAACATCTCGATGGCGTGGGCCAGCAGGCTCTCCTTCAAGTCGAGGGTGGAGCGGGTGTTGTACAGCGGGTACGGGTCGGACCCGCCACCGAAGACGATCTCGCCACGGCTGGTCTGCTGCACGTAGCAGTGCAGCGCCGACGAGCTGACCAGCGGATCGAGAAATGGCTTGAACGGCTGGGTGACCATGGCCTGCAGCGGGTAGGTATGGATCGGCGCACGGATGCCGGCCTTGGCCATCAACAGCGAACTGGCCCCGGCCACGGCCTGCACCACGCAGCCGCACTGCACCGTGCCACGGTTGGTCTTCACCGCTTCGATGCGGCCATTGCGGATCAGCAGGTCCTGCACCTCGGTCAGTTGATGAATCTCGACCCCGCGCTTGGCGGCCTGCTTGGCGTAGCCCCAGGCCACCGCGTCGTGGCGTGCGGTGGCGCCGTCGATGTGCCACAGCCCGGCCAGCACCGGCAGGTGGCCGGGGTCGAGGTTCAGGCTCGGCACCAGTTCGCGGATCTGCTGGCGGTCGATCATCTCGGTGCGCCCGCCAAAGTGCTTGTTGACCTCGGCACGCTGGCGGAAGGCGCGCACGGTGGCGTCGGTGTGCGCCAGGGTCAGCTGGCCGCGCTCGGAGTACATGATGTTGAAGTCGAACTCGTTGGACAGGTTCTGGAACATCCGCACCGATTCTGCGTAAAAGCGCACGCCTTCACTGGTGAGGTAGTTGGAGCGAATCACCGCCGTGTTGCGTGCGGTATTACCGCCACCCAGGTAGGCCTTTTCCAGCACAGCGACGTTGGTGATGCCGTGGTACTTGGCCAGGTAGTAGGCGATGGCCAGGCCGTGGCCGCCGCCGCCGATGATCACTACGTCGTAGCGCGGTTTGAGTTCGCAGGGTGGCGGCAGGTCGACCTCCACCGGGTAGTCGGCGCTCAGGCCGTATTTCAGCAGGGCGAAAGGCATGCGGTGCGCTCCTGTTGGGCGGCCTGTTGTTGCAGGTCGAGGGCGAGCAGGGTGTTTTTCATCAGGTAGGCGATGGTCATCGGGCCGACGCCACCGGGCACTGGGGTGATGCCGGCGACCAGGGGCAGGGCGGCGGCAAAATCGACGTCGCCGACCAGGCGGCTGCGGCCGTCTTCATCGATGCGGTTGATGCCGACGTCGATCACCACTGCGCCGGGCTTGAGCCAGTCGGCGCCGATCAGGCGCGGCTTGCCCACCGCAGCAACGAGGATGTCGGCCTGGCGGCACATCGCCGGCAGGTCGTGGCTGCGCGAGTGCACCACGGTCACCGTGCAGTCGGCTTGCAGCAGCAGGGCGGCCATGGGTTTTCCGACAATGTTCGAACGCCCCACCACCACCGCATGCTTGCCGCGCAACTCACCGCAAGCATCGCGCAACAGGCGCATGCAGCCACTGGGGGTACAGGGGGTGAGCACGTCGCGGCCCTGGGCCAGGCCGCCGACGTTCTCGCTGTGGAAGCCGTCCACGTCCTTGAGCGGGCTGATGGCTTGCAGCACGCGGTGCGCGTCGATGTGTGCCGGCAAGGGCAGTTGCACGAGGATGCCGTTGACCGCGTTGTCACGGTTGAGCCGGTCGATCAGGGTGAGCAGGTGGGCTTGAGACGTGTCTACCGGCAGGCGATGCTCCAGGGAGCGGATGCCCACTTCCTCGGCACGCAGCACCTTGTTGCGCACATACACCTGGCTGGCGGCGTCGGCGCCTACCAGCACCACGGCCAGGCCTGGTTGCACACCGCCCTGGCGCAGAGTGTGCACCTGCTCACGGACCTCGGTCAGCACCCGCGCCGCCGTGGCCTTACCGTCGATCAGCTTGACGCTGGGGAGGGCGTTCATTTGAAGATCACCGTGCGGTCGTGGTTGAGGAACACCCGGTGTTCCAGGTGGTACTTCACCGCACGCGACAAGGCGATGGTCTCGGTGTCACGGCCGATGGCTACCAGGTTGTCAGGGGCGTAGGCGTGGTCCACGCGCTGCACTTCCTGCTCGATGATCGGCCCTTCGTCGAGGTCGCTGGTGACGTAGTGCGCAGTGGCGCCGATCAGCTTGACCCCGCGTTGGTAAGCCTGGTGGTAAGGCTTGGCGCCTTTGAAACCGGGCAGGAACGAATGGTGAATATTGATCGCCCGGCCCGACAGTTGCCGGCACAGGTCGTCGGAGAGGATCTGCATGTAGCGCGCCAGCACCACCAGCTCGGTGCCGGTGTCCTCGACAATGCGCATCAGCGCGGCCTCCTGCTCGGCCTTGGTTTCTTTGCTTACCGGCAGGTAGACGAAACGGATGCCCTGGCGTTCGGCCATGGGGCGCAGGTCCAGGTGGTTGGAAACCACGGCAGTGATGTGCATGTCCAGTTCGCCCTTGGCGTGGCGGTACAGCAGGTCGGACAGGCAGTGGTCGAACTTGCTGACCATCAGCAACACACGCATCGGCCGGGCGCTGCTGTGCAGGCTCCATTGCATGTCGAAGCGCTGGGCGACGTCGGCAAAGCCCGCTTCCAGTTGCGGCGTGTCACCGCTGACACCGGTGTTGTAGCGGAACACGGCGCGCATGAAGAAGCGGCCATTGTCCTCGTCGTCGAACTGCGCCATCTCGCTGATGTAGCAACCTTGCTCGGCCAGGTAGGTGGTCACCGCGGCGACGATGCCGGACACGGCCGGGCAACTGACGCGCAGGATGAAATGATCGGGAGCGGGATGCATGTCGGGGCCTCGTGGTGGAGTGGGGCAGGTCGGGCACAAGGGCAAAGGGGTTCGCGGGATGGCGAAGAGTGTTTCTTCGTAGGAATATAAATTTCCTTTAGGCGATTTATAGGCGAAGTGATGGGTTCAGGTCTAGCGCTTTGTGAAATTTTTTTGCCTGGCAGGAAATAAATTGGATTTTGAGGCACTGGGGCTGCTGTGCAGCCCATCGCCGGCAAGCCGGCTCCCACAGGAACCGCGCATTCTCGTGGGAGCTGGCTTGCCGGCGATGGGGCGCGCAGCGGCCCTTTTGGCCCTAACAGGTTCGAATTGGGGCTTGATGGCGAAGAAGGCTATGCTTGCCCCATGAGCACACCACCCAACCTTCGCCAACCGTGCCCCCCTGGCGCCTGTAACTGCGGCCGCGAGCACCTGGCCGAGCAGCCGTCAGCGGCGCAGCGCATCCTCCTGCTCACGCGGCAGGAGGAGAAGCGCCTGCTCGAGCGGTTGGAGAACCTCAAGGACCTGGAAGACCTGCAGCGCCTGCAACAGCGGATGTATGAAAACCTTGGCATCCGTGTGCACATTGCCCCGGGGTTCAATGAGGTGCGGACCATGCGCGGGATCGTCATCGAGCTGGATGAACAACCGGGGCTTTGCCGCAAGACCCGGCAGTTGATACCAGCGGCGATTCGGCGGGGGTTGGAGCGTAATCCGCAGGTGGCTTATCGGTTGCTGGATGACCATGACTTGCTGCGGGGGGCGTGAGGGGATGGGGGACAGGGCATGTCTTTATTGCTTTGGCGCCTGTGAGATCGAGCGCCGCCCGCGCGGCGCTTCGCAGCACAAGGCTGCTCCTACATCTGTTTCGGGCCAGTCACGCTTGTGAGGGCGGCGCGCGACCGCCTTGTTGGTCCGACGTGATATCGAGGCGGGCGCCAATGCCTCTGGAATAATTGGCCCGAAACACCTGTAGGAGCAGCCTTGTGCTGCGAAGCGCCGCGCGGGCGGCGCTGGATCTCCCAGGCGCAGCAAAAACAACGCCATGCCCCTTTCAATCACCCCCTAATTTTCCCGCACCGCCTTACGTCTACTTGAGAACCGTCCTACGCCAAGCGCGTACCGGCACCTATCACTCAAGGAGACAGGCAATGACTTCCGTATTCGACCGCGACGATATCCAGTTCCAGGTAGTGGTCAACCACGAAGAGCAGTACTCGATCTGGCCCGACTACAAGGCAATCCCCAATGGCTGGCGAGCAGTAGGCAAGAGTGGCCTGAAAAAAGACTGCCTGGCCTACATCGACGAGGTCTGGACCGACATGCGCCCGCTGAGCCTGCGCCAGAAGATGGCCGAAGCCGCAGCGCAGTGACCTCACTGAACCTGCTGTGCCTGCCGTATTCCGGGGCCAGCGCCATGGTTTACAGCCGCTGGCGGCGCAAGCTGCCGGCCTGGCTGCAGGTGCGGCCGGTGGAACTGCCTGGGCGCGGTGCGCGCATGGGCGAACCGCTGCAGACCGACATGCAGGCGCTCGCCCGGCAATTGGCGGCCGAGCAACGCCTGGCCGCCAGCGCGCCGTATGCCTTGCTCGGTCATAGCCTGGGCGCGCTGCTGGCCTTCGAGCTGGCCCATGAGCTACAGGCGCTGGGGTGTGCGCCGCCGTTGGCGTTGTTCGCCTGCGGCACCGCCGCCCCCACCCGGCGCGAAGACTACGATGGTAAGAATTGGCGCGACCCAAAGCGCGACGATGAGCTGATCAGCGAATTGCGCGAACTCAACGGTACGCCAGAGGAAGTGCTGGGCAATGCCGAGTTGATGAGCCTGACCTTGCCGATCCTGCGCGCCGACTTTTTGCTGTGCGGCCGCTATGCCTATCGTCAGCGGCCAGCGTTGCAATGCCCGCTGCACGTGCTGGGCGGCGAAGACGACCGGGCCAGCGAGGAGCAACTGCTGGCCTGGCGCAAGGAAACCCTGGGCGACTTTTCGTTGGAAATATTCCCCGGCAGCCACTTCTTCATCCACGAACACGAAGACCGTGTGCTCGGCGTGCTGGCCGCGTCGCTTGAGCCACATCGGCTTTCGGCCTGATTGACGTCACCGCTTGCCTGGGGGAGGCTAGGCCTTTTCCCAGGCAAGGGGCAGACAATGCTGATCGATCCACACAAGGCCACGCTGCTGGTCGTCGACATCCAGGAAAAACTCATCGGCGCCATGAGCGACCCCGAAGGCACTCGGGCGCGAGCGCGCTGGTTGCTGGCGGCGACTGCGGAGCTGGAACTGCCGACGGTCATTTCCGAACAGTACCCCAAAGGGCTTGGCCCTACCTTGGCGGAACTGACCGCTGCAGCGCCTGCTGCCCAGGTAGTGGAAAAAAGCCATTTCTCCTGTGTGGCCGCCGAGTGCTTGCCGGCCAGTTTGATGGCACGTGAGCAGGTGATCGTCTGCGGTATGGAGACCCACGTCTGTGTGCTGCAAACCGTGCTCGGCCTGCTGGCGTTGGGCAAGCAGGTGTTCGTGGTCGAGGATGCCTGTGACAGCCGCACAGCAGCCAGCAAGGCCGCGGGCCTGGCGCGCATGCGCGCAGCCGGGGCGCACATCGTCACCCGTGAGATGGTGCTGTTCGAACTGATGGGCAGTGCCAGCCACCCGCAGTTCCGCCATATCAGCAAGACCTACCTGGTCGGTGAGCAGCCCTGAACGCGCGGTTACTGGCGACGGCCCTGATGGCCCTGGCGCTGCTGCAAGGCTGCGCGGGGCGTCGTGAAGAAGAGCCTGAAGCGGACCCTGCCAAGGTGCGCGCCCAACTGATGCGCTTATTACCCGCGCAAGCCAAAGACCGTGCAGGCTGGGCCAAGGACATTCAACAGGCCTTCGAAGCCCAGCGCATTGCGCCTAGCAAAAGCAACCTGTGCGCTGTACTGGCGGTGACCGAGCAGGAGTCGACCTTCAACGCCGACCCACAGGTGCCCAACCTCGGGCGCATCGCCCGCGACGAAATCGACCGCCGCGCCGCGCGCCTGCACATTCCCCGCCTGCTGGTGGATGGCGCGCTAAAGACGCCTTCCGGCAACGGCCAGAGCTACCAGCAGCGGCTGCTGGCCGTGCGCAGCGAGAAGCAACTGAGTGCGCTGTACGACGAAGTCATCGCCCGCCTGCCACTGGGCAAGACCTTGCTGGGCGGGCTCAACCCGGTGCACACCGGCGGGCCGATGCAGGTCAGCATCGACTTCGCCGAAAAGCACGCCAAGGACTACCCCTACAGCTATGACGGCACGATCCGCCAAGAAGTGTTCAGCCGCCGTGGCGGCCTGTATTTCGGCATTGCCCACCTGCTAGGCTACCCGGCGCATTACGATCGCCAGCTGTACCGCTTCGCAGATTTCAATGCAGGCTGGTACGCCAGCCGCAATGCGGCGTTCCAGGCGGCGCTGAGCAAGGTGACGGGCACCAGCCTGGCGCTGGATGGCGACCTGATTGCCCCCGGCGCGATCATGCCCGGTACCACCGAGCTGGCGGCGCGCAAATTGGGGGTGAAGCTGGGTTTGCGCAACCCACAGATACGCAGCCAGTTGGAGTCGGGTGACAGCCTAGCCTTTGAAGACAGCAAGCTGTACAGCGGTGTGTTCGAGCTGGCGGATGCGGCGGCAGGTAAACCGGTGGCGCGTGCGGTCTTGCCGGGGATCGAGCTGAAGAGTCCGAAGATTACCCGCAAGCTCACCACCGCGTGGTTTGCGGGCAGGGTGGATGAGCGGTATCAGCGGTGCATGAAGCGCTGAATGTCGATGGCCTGTGCCGGCCTCTTCCCGGCCAGGCCCGTCACCGACGGAGACCTGTGGGAGCGGGTTTACCCGCGAAGAGGCCAGTACAGGCGGCATCAGCTTTCGCTCAAGGCGCCAACCACTTGGTCAACACTGGCCTTCAACCCGGCCACCGCATCATCGGCATCACTGTTCACCACCACCAACCGGGCCCCTGCAGCCTTGATCACCTCAGCCACCGCTGGCTCCGGCTGGCGATGGTCCAGCACCAATGCCACGTCCTGACTTTTCAGGTTTTCCCCCAGCGCCTTGAGCGCCGCGGCATCCCACTTGCCCTCGGCCGGCAGCGCCTGCTCCACCACATCCAGGTTCAACCCGCTGGCCAGGTAGCCCAAGCGCTCGGACAGGCTGACCACGGTCAAGTTGTCTACCTCGGCCAGCTGGGTCTGGCTGCTGGCCGTCAGCTCCAGCAGCTGGCGCTTGAGGCCGGCCAGGTTGCCCTGGATCTTCGCCTTGTCGGCCGGCGACAACCGTTCCAGGTCATTGGCCACCACATCGGCCATGCGCCCAAGGTTGGTCGGGTTCAGCCACGGGTAGGCGCCGTAGGCGTCGTCGCCGGTCACCGCAATCCCTGGCAAGGCGCCGTCCACCGGGCGCGCTGCATCAATTTCGACGATGCGGATATTGCTGCGCCGGGCCATCGGGTAGAGGGGGTCGTCACGCCAGATCGAGCGTACACCGATCACCGCGTCGGCCTGTTGCGCGGCGTTTGCCAGGCTTTCGCCGCCGCGGCTGCTGAAGTACGAAGGTTGGCGGCTGGCCGGCAGGTTGGCAGGCGCTGCGCGCTTGAGCTGCACCGAAGTGCCGTCGAGCAGGGCCGTGGCCAGGCTGTGAGTCACGGGCAAGGTGGTGAGCACTTGCGTGGCAAAAGAGAGCGAAGGCAGGCCCGCCAGGGTCAGTGCCAAGGTCAGCTGTTTCAGGTTCATGCCGGGTTTCCTTGCAGGCGTGGAACAAGCGCGCGGGCCAGTGCGGCCAAGGCGAAGCAAATGCCGGCGACCAGAATGATCGCAGCGCCGGAAGGTACCGGCAGGTCGCAAACGATCGGCAACAAGATGCCGAGCAGGGTGCTCAGCGTGGCGATCAGCACCGAAATGAAGAAAAAGCCCTTGAGCGACTGGCTGACCAGGCGTGCCGCAGCCGCCGGAATCACCAGCAGCGCACCGACCAGAATCGCCCCGATCACCTTCACCGACGCCACCGTGACCAGGGTCACCAGCACCACGAACAGGTAGTCCAGGGTCTTCACCGCCACCCCGCGTACCGCCGCCAGTTGCGGGTTGAAACTGGCCAGCATGATGCGGTTGTACAGCGGCAAGGCCAGCGCCAGCACCAGCACCGCGACGATACCCAGCACCACCAGGTCCTGGGCGCTGACCGTCAGTACCGAGCCGAACAGCACGTTTTCGAGGATGTGCACGTTGATCTTGCCCGCCAGCATCAGCAGCAGGCTCGCACCCAGGGCCAGGGACACCGACAGGAACACGCCAATCAGCGTATCCGGCGACAACCCGGTGCGGTTACGCAGGAAGTTGAGCAGGATGCCGAACAGCAGGCAGTAACCGAACAGGCTGCCGTAAGGGCCGGTATACGGTTCGCCCAGCAGGATGCCGATGGCCACCCCCGTGAGCGCGGCATGGCCGACCGCCTCGGAGAAGAAGGCAAAGCGCTTGACCACCACCAGGGTGCCCAAGCCGCCCAGCACCGGGCCGATCATCAGGCCGGCCAACAGGGCATTGACCACAAACCCGTAGGCCAGCGCCTCGGGCAGGTAGCCGGTGTTGGCCCATTCCTGGACCAGTTGGCGAAATGCTTCAAAACTCATGAGGCAAGGCTCTCGCTGCGCGGGTGAACGGAGAACAGGCCAAGCAGGCGCTCTGGGGTCAGGGCCTGTGCGGGTGGGGCGTCGAACAGCACCTGGCGGCTCAGGCCAGTGACCCGGTCGGCCAGGCGCAGCACGGCCTCCAGGTCGTGCTCGATCCACAACACGGTGGTGCCAGCCTGGCGCCAGCCGTGCAGCAGCTGCTCGAACACCTGAATGCCCGCTTCGTCGAGGGCCGACATGGGTTCATCCAGCACCAGCAGTTGCGGCTCGGGAATCAACCCCTGTGCCAGCAGCACGCGCTGGCGTTCACCGCCGGACAGCGCGCCCATGCGCCGCTTGCGCTTGTCGAGCATGCCGACCCGGGCCAACGCGGCATCGATGGCCGGTTGCACGCGGCGTGACAGGCCGAGGAAGGCGGGCCGGCGCTGGCACATGGCGGCCATGAAGTCGTCCACGGTCATCGGCAGGCCACGGTCGAACTCTAGCGCCTGGGGCACGTAGCCGATCACTTCGTGGGGGCTCGGCCAGTGCAGGGTCAGTTGGCCCTGGTGCGGCATCTGCCCGAGTAGGGTCTTGATCAGCGAGCTTTTGCCGCCGCCGTTGGGGCCGACGATCGCATGCACGCTGCCGGCCGCCACGCTGAAGCTGACCTGTTCGAGAATGCGGGTGCGGCCCAAGGTCAGGTCGATGCCGGCAAACTCGATGCGCGGCCCATTGGCCGCGGCGAGGTGGGCGGCGGCGGTCATGCGCGGTTCTCCTGGATGGCGCGGACCACGGTATCGAGGTTGCGCTTCATCTCCACTTCGTACTTTTCCTTGGTGTAGTCACCGTAGGAAATATGCGTCAGCGGGTACAGGCGCACGCCCGATTCGCGCTGAATGGTCTCGACGTAGGCGGACGGGAAGTCCATCTCCGAGAAGATCACTTTCACGTCCAGCGCCTTGAGCTGGTCGATGGTCTTTTTCAGCTGGGCCGGGCTTGGCTCGATGCCGTGCGCCGGTTCGACCACAGCAGTGACCTCCAGGCCAAAGTCACGCACCAGATAGTCGTAGGCCGCATGGATGGTCGCCACGCGGAAGGTCGCGCTGGGCGCTTCGGTGACCTTGGCCAGGGCCTCGGCGCGCAGGGCGCGCAGGCGTTTGGCATAGGCGCGGGCATTTTGCGTGTAGAGCTTGGCGTTGTCCGGGTCGAGCTTGCCCAGTTCGCGGGCAATGTTGTTGACCTGGGCGATGGTGGTGCTGATCGACAGGAAGGTGTGTGGGTTGACCACCTTGCCGGCGCCACGCGCGGCGATGCCGGTGGCGGCCAGCAACGGCACATTCTGGTTGGCCTCGATGGTGGCGATGCCGGGTTTTTCGCTGGCCGCGATCATGCGGTCGGCGAAGTCGTCATGGCCCACACCGTTGAGCACCACCACGTCCAACGTGCCGATGCGTTTGATGTCCTCTGCGCGCGGCTCGTAGGCATGCGGGTTGAAGCCCGCCGGGATCAGCGGCACCACTTCGGCCTTGTCACCGACAATGTTGCTGACGTAGCTGTAGTACGGGTGCAGGGTAATGCCGATGCGCAGTGGCTTGCCGTTATCGGCCAGGGCCAGTGCCGGCAGGGCAAGGGCCAGGAGCAGGGCGAGGGCGGAGCGGAACATGGGGGAGTCCTTGGGTTCAGTGACGGTGTTCGCGGGTGACCCCGGCGTCGTAGTGGCTGACCACCTGTTGCCAGCCGGCGGCGATCAGGGCGGCGTGGCCCAGGTCGTCCGGCGTAACGGCGGCGCTGTCGCGGCGCAGCCACACATCCGGCTGGCCAGTGCTGTCGTCAGGCAGAATCAGCAGCAGGCTGCCGGCCACCTGAGGGGCCTGGCTGCGGCCCAGGTAGGCGCCAGTTGCCAGCCACGACCACTGGTGGCCACCGCGGCTCTGGCTGCCCGCATCGACCACAAAAGGTGGCAAGCCGTCGTCGGCCAGGGCTTGTACGCTGGGCACGGCGGCGGTTTCCTCGCGCAGCAACTGGATCTCGTCGAAGGCCACGCGCAGGTCGGTGTACAGGCCTTGTTCGGCGGGGGTCAGGTCGCGGCGGGCGTCGATCTGGTGGCTGGCGATGGTCTGTTCGTCCTCGCGTTCACCACGCAGCATCACCACCGTGGCGGCGAGCACCACGATCAGCAGGCTGACCAGCAGCACGTACAGGGTTTCGTGGCCGGCGCCGGCCGGGCGGACTACCTGGGCGCGGTTCATGGCTGGGCTATTCATGGCCGGGCTGTTCATGGTTGGGCAATGTCGGCGTAGTCGACTTCGACGACATGCCCAGGGCCTGCATCGAACAGCACGTAGAACTCACCGTCGGGGCGTTTGAAGGTGAGGGTCGAGTCGTCGCCGAGCTTGCCGCCGACCAGCACCTGCTCGTCATAGCCGATCACATCCAGGGTCACCCCAGGGGCGCCGCTGCCATCCGAGAAACCGCCGGTGCATTTGACCTGGCCGCTGGCCACTTCTTCGCATTCGCACATCGGGTTGTGGGCCAGGGCAGGGCCGGCGGCCAGTACTAGCAAGGGCAGAGCGAGCTTGCGCATCAGGTGTTTCATTTCTTGCCTCCTTGTTTCTCGAGCCAGGCCACGGTGGCGGGCGATGCCTTGGCCAGGGGGACCGAAGCCTGGTGCATGCTGCCGTCCCAGCCTTCGAGGGTGATCCAGATCTGTGCATCAGGCTGGGTGCGCGGCGGTATCAGCAGGTTGGTGCCCATGCGGTACGGCGCGCCGAAGAAAATGGTGCCAGCAGCGCGCAGGCTGCGCGGTTTGCCGATGCGCAGGTAGACGGCCTTGACGTCATTGATGCAGGCCTTGCACAGCGAGGCGCTGAACGACTTGAAATGGCCGGCCGGGCCGTCGGCGCGTGGTGCCTCGTCGCGCAGTTCGGCCAAGTTCAGGCTGTAGGGGCCGACCTGGATGTCGCTGATCATGTTCGCCCCCAGCCCGGCGTCGCCACGGAACAGCCTGGCGTTTTCGAAGTACTTGGGCATGAAACCCAGCGGGATGAGGATCAGCAGGATGTTCAGGTGGAAGCGCCATTTCAGCCACCACTGCTTGAGCGGGCTGGCGGGCAGGGTCTTGGCCTGGCTCATGGGCGGATCTCCACGGTGGTTTCACGGCTGGCCGCGCGTGGCGCACGCTCGCTGCGCTTGAGGGCGGCGGCGGTCGCCTGGGCGGTGCGTTTGGTCCAGATCAACAGGCCGCTGAACACCATCAGGGTGAGGACCAGGCCAAAGAAGAACCAGATCAGCTTGATCGCCAGGCCGCCAAAGTCGCCGGTGTGCAGGGGGCGCATGGACTCGGTGACGAACTCCAGGGCAGAGCGGTCGCTGATCAGGAACTGGCTGTCGACGTTGCTGGTGTAGGGGTTGACGGCGGCCGACTGGAACATCAGCGGGTACCAGCCGCGGCCACCCAGGGTGACATGGCTGTAGGCAGTAGCCGGCAGTGAGACGGAGCTGATCTCCAGGCCCGGGATCGCCAAGCCGGCGATGCGCGCCGCTTCATCCACATCGATGCGCGGTGCCTGGCTGCCATCGGCTGTCTGCGGCACATCCTCACGGGCGATGACCGGCACGATAGGTCGGCTGGAGATGCTGATGTTGTTGTCGAACAAAATCGCTTGGATCAGGAACCAGGTACCGGTAATGGAAATGACCGCGATGAACCAGATCGACCAAACCCCGGCCAGCCGGTGCAGGTCACCCCAGAAGATGCGTGAGCCATGGCCGGTGCGAACGGGCTTGAAGAAGCCCTTCCAGAATTTCTTGTAGACCACCAGGCCTGTGACCAGCGAGGCCAGCATCGGCAGGCCGAGTATCGAGACCAGGTACCAACCCCAGCTGAAGCCATTGGTGAAGGGCACCAGCCACCAGCCATGCAAGGCGCGGGTGAAGCCTTCGAAGTTGAAGTCCGGGCTCTTGCCCTGGATGGCCCCGGTGTATGGGTTGACGTAGAGCGTTGGGCTAGTGCCGTCGGGGAAGGTCACATCGGCGGTCAGGGCGAAGTGCGAGCCATCCGGCTGCCTCAGCGACTCCACGGCCATGTCCGGCTCGGCCTTGTGCAGGGCATCGAGCACCTGCTGGTAACTCAGGCGTTCGGCATCGCCGTCAGGCTTGCTGGCGCGCACGTCCGGGTTGGCCAGCCAGACAATCTCCTGGCTGACCACGGCGAGCATGCCGGTAAAGCAGACGATCAGCACGAAGAACCAGATCGGGAGGGCGAGCCAGCTGTGGACCAGGAACCACAACTTGGATTTGGATTTTTTCGGGGATTTGGCCATCTGATCGTCTTCTGAAATGTGTAGTCGAGCTTATGCCCAACCAAGAGGGCTGCACTTATAAAGACGAATGAGAATGGAAATCCTGCCGTTTTAAATGCAAGCAAATGTTTCAGAAAGCACAAGCCGGCCTTCGCGCAGGGCGACAGGCCGGCGAGTAAAGGCGGGAATCAGGCGCTGGTCAGGGCGACAGCCGGTTGCGAACGGCCACTGAGGCGCGACAGGTCCTGGTACAGCGCCTGGCCGATCTCGGCGGCGCGGGCGGGTAGCACCGAGAGCAAGGTGTCGCTCAAGCCGTGGCTGTTCTCGCAGAAACCTTGCAGGTAAACCGACGCCTGCAGGTCTGGGCTGGCCAGTACCCGGTAGTTGCGGTCGACGCTGAAGTCGTCCAGGTAACCCGCCAGTGGTGCCAGCAGGTCGCGGTGCGAGCGGCGCTCGTAGCCGGTAGCCAGGATCACCGCATCGTAGCGGTGGGTCTGGTGCTGGCCAGTGGCGAGGTCGCGCAGGGTAAGTTCCAGGCCTTCGCGGGTGGCCACCACCGCTTCCACCTGGCGCCGGCACAGCACGTTGTGACGGAACTGGTGGGCGACCTTCTGGCGGTAGAGGATGCCGTAGATGCGTTCGATCAGGTTCAGGTCGACCACCGAGTAGTTGGTGTTGTGGTACTCGCCCAGCAGCTTGCTGCGTTGGTCGGCCGGCTCGTTGTAGACCAGGTCGGTATAGCCTGGGGAGAAGATCTCGTTGACGAACGGGCTGTCGTCGGCCGGCTTGAGTGCCGAGCCGCGCAGGATCATGTCGACCTTGACCGACGGGTAGCTGTCGTTGAGGTCGATGAAGGCCTCGGCGGCGCTCTGGCCAGAGCCGATCACCGCGATGCGCATCGGCTTGCCTTCAGTGCACGGCAGTTTGTTCAGGCTGCTGAGGTACTGGGAGTGGTGGAAGACGCGTGGGTCATCTTTGAAGGCGCCGAACTTTTCCGGAATTTTCGGCGTGCCGCCGCTGCCGACCACTACCGAGCGCGTGCGGCGGCTGTATTCGCGGCCTTGTTGGTCACGCGAGACCAAGCGCAGGTGCTCGACCCGGCCGGCCGTCACTTCGGGCTCGATGCGCACCACTTCTTCGCCGTACACGGCTTGGGTGGCGAAGTGCTCGGCAGCCCAGCGCAGGTAATCGTTGTACTCCAGGCGGCAGGGGTAGAAGGTGCCGAGGTTGATGAAGTCGGCCAGGCGCTGCTTCTGGTGCAGGTAATTGACGAAGCTGTAAGGGCTGGTGGGGTTGCGCAGCGAGACCAGGTCCTTGAGGAACGAAATCTGCAGCTCGCTTTGGGTCGCCAGGGTCTCGCCGTGCCAGCGGTAGTCTTTTTGCTTGTCGATGAACAGCGCGTCCAGGGCATGGCCCTGGGATTGAGCGAGCTCCTCCAGGGCGATGGCCAAGGCCAGGTTGGAAGGGCCGAAGCCCACGCCGATCAGATCTTTGATTGTTTCCTGCTGTGAGGACTGGCTCATGGCTGCGATTCCCTGAATGGTCGAATGTGGACGCCCGCCGGGGCTCCGGCTCCTGCGCAAGTACATGTGTTGGAACGAGCCACACGAGGGGGAATTTACTGGTGGGGTTACAGGGTTTTGTCACCGCTGGCTAAAGAACTGCGTCCGGCGGCCGATAGGGGAGCCAAGGCAAGGACTCACCTGAAGGCAGGGAATCGGCATGACAGCAATATCTTTGAGTAACCTCCACATCAACGGTGTTTCCGCCCAGGCGATGAGCGCCGCGGCGGCCGCCGAGCGCGAGCAGGCCAAGCAGGCCGCGCAGAGCGAAAAAGGCGGGCCTTTGAGTATCAGTGGCGACACCTTGAAGGTGGGTGGCGGTGGCCAGGCGGAGTCGGCCCAAGGCAGCGAGAGCAGCGACGAGTCGGCAGCGGTGCAGCAGTTGCGGCAGATGATCAAGGAACTGCAAAAGCAGCTGGCTGAAGAGCAGAAGCAGTTGGCCGCATTGATGGCATCGAAGATGGAAGAGACTGCCAAGGCCGCTGCGGTGAGCGCCAAGCAGGCCAGTATCGCTACCCTGACTGGGCAAATCATGCAGGCGACCGCGCAACTGCTCGAAGCGCTTCAAGAGAGCGGTGGCAGCAGCGCGGGTGGGATGGTCAGCACCCAGGCCTAGGCCCTAACTGACAGGCCTAGGGCTGTTTGTAGGAGCAGCCTTGCGCTGCGAAGAGGCCAGTGCAGGCCCCTCACATCTAGGCCTTATGCACCGGCCTCTTCGCAGCACAAGGCTGCTCCTGCACCCGCAGCCTCAGAAATCCCAGCGGGTCGTGACCATCAGGTTGCGTGGCTCGCCGTAGTAGGTGGTGTCGAAGTTGCCCAGCCCGGTCAGGTACACCTTGTCGAACACGTTGTTGGCATTCACCGTGAAGCTCAGGTGCTCGCTGTACTGGTAGCGGGTCATCAGGTCCACCAAGGTGTAACCCCCTTGCTTGATGCGCGTGTAGTCGCCAGCCGTCGGGCTGTAGATATTGCCGTAGAACGCGCTCTGCCAACGTAGCCCACCACCGACGGTGACACGGTCCAGCGCGCCGGGCAGCCGGTAGGTGTTGAACAGCCGCGCCACATGCTCAGGCTTGGTGGTCGCCAGCGGGAAGCCGAACAGGCGGTTGTCGTCGGCGTCGCGGGTACGGGCGTAGGTGTAGCCGGCGGTGATGTTCCAGCCCGGGGCCAGTTCACCGGCCAGCTCCAGTTCGACGCCCTGGGTCGTGGCGCCGTCGATCGCTTTGTAGATGCCCTCGTTGGTGACCGGGTTGGTGCCGACGGAGGAGGCGACGTTGTCTTGTTCGATCCGGAAAAACGCCAGGGTAGCGTTGAGCCGACCATCGAAATAGGCCGCCTTCAGGCCCGCTTCATAACCATCGCCTTCCACCGGGTCGAGGGTGGCGCCATTGACGTCCTTGTACACCTGCGGCTGGTAGATCGAGGTGTAGCTGGCGTACACCGAGTAAGTATCGTCCAGGTCATAGACCACGCCGGCATACGGGGTGACGACGCCGTGTTGCTTGTAGCTGGCGTGGGTGTCATCCAGGGACGAGGTCGGGTAGTAATCCTGGTCGTCGTTGTATTTGAAGGTGCTGACCCGGGTACCGAGGATCAGCGACAGGTTGTCAGTTGGCCTCAGGCGCGTGGCCACGTAAGCGCCGTTCTGGCTCTGGGTGGTGGTGTAGTCGCCGTTTTTCGGGAAGTCCTGTACCGCAATCTTGCCGTTCCAGTCGAAGATCGAGCCCGGTACCTGGGCGAAGGCACTGCCGTCGAAGGTGTCGCCGGTCTGGCGCGAATGCGAGGTCATGAAGCCTGCGACCAGGTCATTCTGGCGGCCGAACAGGGTGAAGGGCCCGGACACATTCAGGTCGGCTGTGTTCTGCACACGGTGGCCTTCCCAGCGCCCCCAGTAGAAGAACATGTCTTCGCCGGTTGTAGGGTTGGGGTTGCCGCCGCTGGCCGAGGCCAGGCGGGTGTCATGGTCGCTAATCATGTGGTTGAGGCTGAGCTTGACCTTCCAGTCATTGGCCAGGGCCTGCTCCAGCGAGCCGAAGTAGGTGGTGGACTGAAAGTCGCGGCGGCTCCAGTCGGCACCTGGGTTGTGCGAACGCGAAAAGTCGGTGCGGCTGCCGTCGGCAAAGTAGGTCGGGTTGCCAGTCCAGGAAGCGCCACGCGGCGTGGTGGTCTGGTTGTCGATGCCGAAGGTCAGCAGGGTGTCGGGCGTCAGGTCGGCTTCGAGAATGCCGTAGTAGACGTCCTTCTTCTGTTTGTAGTGATCCAGGTAAGACTTGCGGTCCTGGTACGCGCCGACCAAGCGGCCGCGCACGCTGCCGCTGGCGTTGAGCGGGCCGGCGATATCACCTTCGGTGCGGTAGTTGTCCCAGGAACCGGCGCTGGCGGTGATCGAGGCCTTGAAGTCGTGGGTGGGCTTCTTGCGGATCAAGTTGACCGTGGCGGAGGGGTCACCGGAGCCGGTCATTAGCCCGGTCGCGCCCTTGATGACCTCGACGCGGTCGTAGGCGGCCATGTCGACGTGGGTCGCACCTTCGTCATAGACCCCGTCATAGATGGTGTTGACGCCATCGTACTGGTAGTTGGTGATGGCAAAGCCGCGTGCGGAGTATTCCATGCGTTCGCTGTCATATGCCTGCACCGACACCCCGGGCGTATTGCGCAGCACTTCGCCGATGTCTTGCGAGCCGTGATCGTCGATCGCCTGGCGGGTGATCACGCTGACGGACTGCGGCGTTTCGCGCAGGGTCAGCGGCAGCTTGGTCGCGGTGGTCGAACCGCCGGTGGTGTAGGCGCCAGTGCCTTCGGTGATGTTGCCCAGACCCTGGCCGTCGATGCGGCTGGGGGCCAGCTCCACCACGTCACCCTGTTGGTGGGTTTGCAGCAGCGAGTAGCGGCCGTCGCTTTCCTGTACGGCCTGCAGGCCAGTGCCGCTCAGCAGCATCTGCAGAGCCTGGTCCACCGGGTACTGGCCACTCAAGGCGGGGGAGCGTTTGCCGCGCGTCCATTGGGTGTCGAACGACAAGACGATGCCAGACGCTGCGGCAAACCGGGTCAGTGTCTCGCCCAGGTCGCCCTGCGGCAGGTGGTAGTCATGCACTTGCGCGGCACAGGCTGCGCCTGGCCCACCGAGCAATGCAGTCAGCAACAGGCAGGTGCGCAGGTCTGGCGCGCTGAACGGCCTGAGAGTGAAGCGGCAGGTCATCGTCGTTGTTCTCTGAAAGGTAAAGAGTCAGCCAGGGCTGGGGTTACCTATGAGTCGGATGAGCCGCAGCAAAGTGATCAGGCCTTGGCCATTTTTTTATGCGGCGGTGACGGTGACCCAGTAGCGGGTGCGGGCCTGCACCTGCACCGGCAGGGACGTGGTCAGCGCCCGCAGTATCTGGTCGGTGTCATTGAGCCGGTAGGTGCCGCTGATGCGCAGGCCGGCCACCGAGGGCGCGCAGCGCAGCCAACCGGGCCGATAGCGCGCGAGGTCGTTGATGAAGGTGTCGAGGCGCTGGTCGTTCACGATCAGCAAGCCGCGGCTCCAGGCGTCTGCGGCACTGGCCAAGGCCTGCACGGCAGAAAAGCCCTGGCCATTGAACTGGCAGCTCTGGCCGCTGTTCAGCGCCATCGCCTGGCCAGAGGCAAGCGCCACGCGTGCTTGTTGGCCAAACACCTCGAGCTTGCCGGCGTCGTCCAGCAGCCGCACGGAAAAGCGGCTGTGGCCAGCCTCTACGCTGCCGTGCCGGGTCACCACGCTGCAGCGTTGCTGCGCGGGCACCTCGACCATGATTTCGCCTTGGCGCAGCCGCACCGACGGCTGTTCGCGGGTCTCGTCGATGTCAACGGAGGAGGCGGTGTTGAGCAGCACCGTGCTGCCGTTTTTCAAGGTCAGCCAGCGCTGTTCGCCCACGCCACTGCGCACGTCTGGCAACAGCGGCGCGTGCTGCATTTCGCGATAGCTGCCCAAGCCCAGGGCACTGCCCCCAAGCAACACCAGGCCGGCTTTGACCACACGGCGGCGGGAGGCGTGGCGGCCGTGTGCGGCCACGGCCAACACCCGCGTGGTTGCCGGGGCATGGGGGGTGCTCATGCGTGTCTGCAAGCGCTCGGCTTGCTGCCAGGCCCAGGCATTGACCGGGGTAGCGTTCAGCCACGCCTGCCAGGCACTGTACTCGCTGGGCTGCGCTTCACCGCTGTTGAGCTGGCTGTACCAGTGCGCGGCCTGGCGCAGGGCCGCGAGTTGCTCGGTACTCAGGGCCATGCTCACTGGCCGTGCGTCAGGCTGTAGATCATGCAGTGCTCGGCCGCCTTGGCAACGTAGCGGCGCACCGTCACTTCAGAGATGCCCAACTGGGTGGCGATGTGTTTATAGGGCAGGCCATCGACCTGCGAAAGCAAGAACGCCTCACGCACCTTGGTGCCAAGCGCTGCCAGCATCGCATCGAGCTCGAACAAGGTCTGCAGCAGGGCAACACGCTGTTCTGCCGAGATGTCCAACGCTTCGGGTTGCTCGGCCAGTACCTGCAACCAGGCCCGTTCCAGGTGCACGCGGCGCAGGTGGTCGATCATCAGGCGACGGGCGATGGTGGCCAAGTAGCCCTTGGGCTCACGTACCGCTTCGAGCTTGGCCGCAGCGTCGGCGGCCGACATCACCCGAACGAACACGTCCTGCACCAGGTCCGCGGCCAGGTGGGTGCAGTTGACCCGGGGCGTCAGCCAACCGTGCAGCCACTTGCTCTGCGCGCGGTAGAGCTGGGTGACTTGGGTATTGAGGGCTACGTCCGGGGTGCTCATCCATGCCGCCTGAAAGAGTTGCAAATGTTAATGGTTCGCATTTTATGCAAACTGTTTCAGGCTTGGCAATGACCAGCGGGCCGACAGCGTTACCGCTTCAAGGGGAGGTCGCGCGTTCCACGGCCTGTGTCCCACGCGTCTTGCGCCGCCCGCTAACGCGTGTAATGACTCGCCGGGTCAGCGTGTTCCAGCAGTACGTCACCAGCACGCCACCAACAAGGGCCAGGGCCACCGCGAACAACGGCTGATCGACGATGCGCCGTGCCAGCGACTGGAACTGGAAGTGCGTCAAGTAGATGAACAAGGTGGACGAGGCGATCATCGCGCCCGCTCTGGCGACCACGCCCGGCACGGGCACGGACCGGAACCAGATCAAGGCCAGCATCGCCGGCAGGGCGATATCGATGTAACGGGCAAACGCCTGCCAGCCGAGGCCGGCAAGGGCCACCAGGTCGAGCTCGGCAATCAGCAGCAGCGCCACCGCACTGGCGACCGCTTTGCGCAGCGTCGTATCGGCGTAGTGAATGGCCATGCCCAGCACCATCACGGCCAGGTAATGCTGAGGTACCCGGTTGAGCAGGGCTGTGGTGTCGAACACGAAGCGGCTGAGCAGCACATCCGCCGCCACCAGTGCGCACGAGGCCATGACCAGGCAGGGGAACGGGTTGGCGATGATCGCCTTGCGCACACGCTTGATCGACAACACGACACCGAGGATCAGCAGCATCTGCACCAACACTTCGATGTACCAGTAATTGAACACGCCGACCTTGTCGGGCGGGAACCAGTTGGAGATCAACAGCAGTGATTGCCAGTGGACTCGGTCGAACACTGCCTGCACCAGTACTGTGTACAGAATCGTCGGCACCGCGATGGCGGCCAGGGACTTGAGCAGCATGCGCGCATCGCCGCGCTCATCGATGGCCTTGAACTGGAACCTGGCCAGGCTGATGCCGGAGATCAGGAACAGCACCGACGTCTCGCCAGCAATCCGCCACTCGGAAAACACATTCAAATGCCCGACGACAATCAGCAAAATGGCGACCATGCGCAGGAACACCGGCACTTCCATGACCCGCATCGACCACGTGTTGGCCGGGGTGCCTGGTTCGGCCAGTTCGGCCAGGTCCTGTACCGGGATCATTTCCCAGCGATCCGGCAAGTGGCCGATCAGCGCTTCGAGCACCATCGAGGCGCGGACGAACGACAGCGAGTCGCCGCCGAGCTCCACGAAGGTGAGGCGGGCATCGATGTGCGGAGCCTGCAGTATCTGCGCCCAGGCCTCGGTCAGTTTCAACGCCAGCGGTGACAGCGCCTGCGGGGTGCTGGCGGCGCTGTCATCGAAAGCCGCAGGCAAGGCGCGCTTGTCGATTTTGCCGTTGGGCGTGAGTGGAATGCTCGGCACGAACAGGAACATCGCCGGCACCATGTAGTCCGGCAGCATGCCTGCGATGGCTTGGCGCAGTTCAGCGGTCGCTATGGGCTGATCGGCGACGCAATAGGCGACCAGCCTGACACTTGCGTTGTCATGGTTGGCCAGCACCACGCATTGCTTGATGCGCGGCTGTCGGGTGATGGCGTTTTCGATCTCCGCCAGTTCGATGCGATGGCCGCGGATTTTCACCTGGCTGTCGCCGCGCCCCAGAAAAGTGGCGCTGCCATCGGCCAGGTACGTGCCCAGGTCGCCGGTGCGGTAGCAGCGGTCGGCCGGGGCGCCGGTGAACGGGTTTACCACGAACTTTTCCTGGGTCAGAGCCGGGTCGCCCCAATACCCCAGCGACAGGTAGGGGCTGCGGATCAGGATTTCCCCGACTTCGCCGGCTTCGACCAGGTGGTTGGCCTCGTTGACAAGCAACAGCTGCGCGCCGCCTATGCCTTTGCCCAACGGGATTTTGCTGTTGTCTGCGTGCGGGTCAAGCACGTGGAAGGCCATGGCCTGTGGCGTTTCGGTGGTGCCGTAAAAGTTCACGCTGGTGGCGTGAGGCGCAATCGCACACATCTGCTGGTACAGCGTAGGGCTGAGCGCATCGCCGCCCCAGAACAGGTAACGCAGGCGTTCGAACAGCAGCCCGTTCATCCGTGCGCCGGTTTCGATCAGTTTGCCCAAAGGCGGCGTCAGGTGGATGACGGACACGCCGTGGTCGTGTATCCACGCAGCCAGGCGCGACGGGTCGGTCAAGGTGGACTGGGCCGGGCAGAGGATGGTGGCGCCAATCGACAGCGGAGTGAACACATCGCGGTAAACCGGGTCGTGGCCCAGGCCGGATAGCAGCGAAAAGCGGTCATCCTGGGTAAAACCATGCTGCTGCACGTGCCAGTCGACGAAGTGCACCAGCGGCGCATGATGGGTGACGATGCCCTTCGGTTCGCCAGTGCTGCCCGAGGTGAAGGTGATGTAGGCCGGCTGAGCAGGGCTGACTGCGGGCAGGGGCGCTGACAGGCTGGGGAAGTGTTGCAGGGCATCAGCGGGGGCGTGCGGCACGTTCACGCAGTGCGCACGGCCAGGTTCGACCTCGACGTCGCCACAGCGCACTACAAAGGTAGGTTCGAGGGTGCGGATGATCTGGCCGATACGTGCAGCCGGGTACGCGGCGTCGGCGACGGTGAAGGTCAGCCCGGCGCGCAAGGCGCCGAGCATGGCATAGACCAGCGCCGCGCCGCGGCTTGCGACAATCACTACCCGATCGGCACCGATGGCGCCATTTTCGAGCAGGTACGTGGCGATACCCTGGCTGATCTGCTCAAGTTGTCGATAGCTGCAGGTGGCTTCGTGGGCAATGATCGCGGTTGCCTCGGGCGAGCGACTCGCCTGCTCCACAAAGGTCTGGAAAATCGGCTGTTCGGCACGGTAATCAAGGCTCAGCGTCGGGTTCGGGCGCAGATCCGGCATGTTGTGTGTTCGCTCCGCATGAACGGCAAGTGGCTGGCTGGATAGCACAACGCTAGTGCAGGGCAGCGAATGGCGCCAATGCGCTTGCGGTATTTGCGTGGGCGCTGAAATGGTGGGGCCGCTTTGCGGCCCATCGCGACGCAAGGCCGCTCCCACAACAGAACGCATCCCCCTGTGGGAGCGGCCTTGCGTCGCGATGGGCTGCAAAGCAGCCCCAAATGCTCAAGGCTTACCCGCTACGCTCTCGCCGGGTGCCTTTTTCAGCCGATAAGCCAGGGCAGGGCGGGTCATGCCGAGCAGCCGCGCCGCTTCCGAAACGTTTTGCCGGCAGCGTGCCATGGCCTCTTGCATCAGCGCCTCCTCGACGGCATCCAGGCCGGCGCCGCTGTCGAAGATCTGCGCCACCCAGCCCGGCGTTTGCAGGTCGCTGTCGGCCACCAGCCGGCCATCGCTGCCAAGGCCGATGCTGTCGATGGCGGGCGGTGCATGCGGGAACAGCGCATCCAGGCCGATACTCTGGTTTTCGTCGGTGATGATCACGCCGCGCTCCATGAGGTTTTCCAGCTCGCGGATGTTGCCCGGCCAGTCGTAATGCAGGCACACCTCCATGGCCCGGTCGCTGAGGCCGCGGGTTTTCTTGCCGTAGCTTTCATGCAGGCGCCCGAGGAAGTGCTCGATCAGCAGCGGGATGTCCTCGCGGCGCTCGCGCAGTGCGGGGATGCGTACCGGGAACACGTTCAGCCGGTAGAACAGGTCGGCGCGAAAACGCCCGTCCTTGACCGCCTGCTCCAGGTCTTCATGGGTGGCGGCGATCACCCGCACATCCACTTGGCGTGTGCGGCTGTCGCCCACCCGCTCCAGTTCGCCTTCCTGCAACACCCGCAGCAGGCTGGCCTGGGCGCGTGGCGTAAGCTCGACAATCTCGTCGAGGAACAGGGTGCCGCCATTGGCCCGCTCGAAACGGCCCATGCGGGCCTGCTGGGCGCCGGTGTAGGCGCCTTTCTCGACACCGAACAGTTCGGCCTCGATCAGGTCGGGCGGTATCGTCGCGCAGTTCAGGGCGACGAACGCCGCGCCGGCGCGCTCGCTGCGCAGGTGCAGGCTGCGGGCGATGACTTCTTTGCCGACGCCGGTTTCACCCAGCAGCAACACCGAGGCCTTGCCCGAGGCGACCTTGTCGGTGAGCGCGCAGCAGCGCCGGTACACCGCCGACTGGCCGATGCCGTAGAACTGCCCCGATTCGTACTGCAGGCGCTGGCGCAGGTTGGCCACCTGCACTTGCAAGGACTGCAACTCGTCGATCACCGGGTCGCTCTGGAAGTAGCGCATGAACGTTTCGGCGTCTTCCCATTGCTCCACCGGCTTGCCGATGATGCGGCATTCGCTGCCGCCACAACCGCGGCAGCTGACCTCTTTGTACAGCACCTGGCGGCCGAGGAAGAACGAGCTGTAGCTGATCGCGTAGCCCAGCAGCATCCAGCAGATTGGCTGCTCGGACTGAAGGTTTTCTTGCTGGCAGTTTTCCACCTCGAAAGAGTCTTGCCATTCGATGTCGGCGTAGAAATGGCCGTTGTCGAGGTCGATCTCCAGCTGCAGCGGGCGGACTTTGACCATGCCTTTGAGCGAGTGCAACTGGGGGCCGATGAAAAACATCTCCACCGGGTTGCCGTTGGGGCGCAGCTTGCGGGCGAGCTCGGCATCCTTGAGGCCGGACTGGTAGCCCAGGCGCAGGAAAAACCCCTTGGCGCGCTCGACGCCGAGCATTTCGATCAGCTCGCGGCGCATGCCGGCCATCATCGCCGCCTGCACCAGCAGCATGCGTTGTTCGTCCAGCCAGATCTTGCCTTCGGTGCCGAGGAATCGCACCCGTTCGGTGAGGTCCTTCAGCGCCGGCGCAGGTTCCGGCGCCCTGTACTGGGTAATCATTCGCGTGCGCCCCTTGCTTGTAGTTGTATGGGGGAATCGGCGCGTTCCGCTCAGGCGTGGGCGGGTGGTGGTTGCGCCGGGACGACCTCGGCGGCTCAGGCAAGGCTCGGGTCATCTCTTCTTTCTAAACCGCCTGAAACCTGCGCAAAAGTCAATCGCAGGACGCGTTGGTCATTTGCTCGAAGTGCCGTTGCGCGATTGAGCAAATGATCAATCGGGCGGGCTGCGGCGGCCGCTTGATCGCGTCTCGGCTTATCTTTGATTGGTGCAAAAGTCATTTTAAATCAATGGATTGAATTGTTTTTACTGCTCTGGAAGCAGGCCTGGCACAGCGGTTGCTCTAGCTCTTGCAAGCCTTACCGGAGCACAACCGATGACCCCAGCCACCACGCCCTTCGAGCAGATGCCGCGCTACGTCCGGGTACGCAGCGCGCCGGACGCCGCCTTTGTCGAGTTCGACTTTGCCATCGCCTACCCGGACCTGTTCGTCGAACTGGTTTTGCCACGCGCTGCTTTCGCGCGCTTCTGCGAAAGCAACCGGGTGCTTCACATGGACGCCGCAATGGCCGCTGCCGTCGATGCCGACATGCAGAAGTGGCGTTACGGCGAGCGCCACGACGACAACGACTGACGCGCCGTTTGCCGGCGCATTGCTTCCCCACAACAACAAGTACAGGACGCCTTGCATGAGTATCGAGATCAAGACGGCCACGGTCGAGCCGATCCGCCAGACCTTCAGCCACACCCGCCGGCGGTTCGGCGATAAACCTGCCAGTCGCTACCAGGAAGCCAGCTTCGACATCGAAGCCGCCAGCAACTTCCACTACCGCCCGCTGTGGCAGCCCGACAAGCTGCTCAACGACCCCAGCCGCACCGCCGTGTGCATGGCCGACTGGTACACCGTCAGCGACCCGCGCCAGTACTACTACGGCACCTACGTGCAGGCCCGGGCACGCATGCAGGAAAACGCCGAGCACAGCTTCGCCTTCTGCGAAAAGCGCGAACTGCTGGGCAGCCTGCCCGTCGCAACCCGTGCCCTGATCGCCCGCGTACTGCTGCCGCTGCGCCATGCCGAACTGGGCGCCAACATGAACAACAGCGGCATTGCCGCGGACGCCTTCGGTACCAGCGTCACCCAGATGCACATGTTCCAGGCCATGGACCGCCTGGCCATTGCCCAGTACCTGTCGCGCATCGGCCTGCTACTCGAAGACGACGGCCTGGCGTTGCTGGCCGAAGCCAAGCAGCGCTGGCTGGACGAACCGGCCTGGCAAGGGCTGCGCCGCTATGTCGAAGACAGCCTGGTGGTGCAGGACTGGTTCGAGCTGACCCTGGCGCAAAACCTGGTCAGTGATGGGCTGTTGTACCCGCTGCTGTTCGAGCACTTCGATGCACAACTGGTGGCGGACGGGGCAGGGCAGGTCGGCATGCTCACCGAGTTCATGCGCTTGTGGTTTGCCGAGAGCCAGCGGTGGGTCGATGCGCTGGTCAAGACCGTGGTCGGGGAGAGCGCACACAACCGCCAGCTGGTCGACGGCTGGGTGGCCCAGTGGCGCGTGCGCGCACGGGAGGCGCTGCTGCCGCTGGCCGAGGTCGGCCCTGGGCGCGAAGCCCTCGATGCCATCGACAGCGCCTTTGGCGCACGCCTGAAAAAACTCGGCCTCAGTGGAGACGCCGCATGACTTCCCTCGTCTACATCGCCTTCCAGGACAACGACAGCGCCCGCTACATCGTCGAGGCCATCACCCAGGACAACCCGCACGCAGTCGTCCAGCATCAGCCCGCGATGATCCGCGTGCAGGCCGAAGGGCGCCTGGAGATTCACCGCGCCACAGTGGAGGAAAAGACCGGCCGTGAATGGGACGTGCAGGAAATGCTGATCGACGTCATCACCCTCGGCGGCAACGTCGAGGAAGACGAAGACTGCTTCGCCCTGCACTGGAACTGACCCACCCAACGACCAGCATTCGGAGAGCCACCATGGCCGCCAAGCGCCTCAACCAGAAAGACAAATACCGTTGCCTGACCCGTGACCTGGGCTGGGAACCGAGCTACCAGAGCAAGGACGCGATCTACCCCTACGAACGCTTCGAGGGCATCAAGATCACCGACTGGGACAAGTGGGAAGACCCCTTCCGCCTGACCATGGACGCCTACTGGAAATACCAGGCCGAAAAAGAGAAAAAGCTGTACGCGATCTTCGACGCCTTCGCCCAGAACAATGGCCACCAGAACATCTCCGATGCCCGTTACGTCAACGCGTTGAAGCTGTTTTTGAGTGGTGTCACGCCCCTGGAATACCAGGCCTACCAAGGCTTCGCCCGCGTCGGCCGGCATTTTGGCGGTGCCGGTGCGCGGGTGGCCTGCCAGATGCAGGCGATAGACGAACTGCGCCACGTGCAGACCCAAGTGCACGCGATGAGCCACTACAACAAGCACTTCAACGGCCTGCATGACTTTGCCCACATGCACGACCGGGTGTGGTTCCTCTCGGTGCCCAAGTCGTTTTTCGAGGACGCCCGCACGGCTGGCCCGTTCGAGTTCCTCACGGCCATCTCGTTCTCCTTCGAGTACGTGCTGACCAACCTGCTGTTCGTGCCGTTCATGTCCGGCGCCGCGTTCAACGGCGACATGGCCACCGTCACCTTCGGCTTCTCGGCGCAGTCGGACGAAGCCCGGCACATGACCCTGGGCCTTGAGGTGATCAAGTTTTTGCTCGAGCAGCACGAGGACAACGTGCCGATCGTCCAGCGCTGGATCGACAAATGGTTCTGGCGTGGCTACCGGCTGCTGACCCTGGTCGGGATGATGATGGACTACATGCTGCCGAACAAAGTGATGTCGTGGGCCGAGGCCTGGGAGGTGTACTTCGAACAGGCTGGCGGCGCGTTGTTCAAGGACCTGGAACGCTATGGCATCCGCCCGCCGAAATACGTCGAGCAGACCACCATCGGCAAAGAACACATCAGCCACCAGGCCTGGTCGATCTTCTACCAGTACAGCCAGGCCACCAACTTCCATACTTGGATCCCCACCGACGAGGAGCTGGACTGGCTCTCGGCCAAGTACCCAGACACGTTCGACCGCTACTACCGGCCGCGTTACGAGCATTGGCGTGACTTGCAGGCGCGCGGCGAGCGCTTCTACAACCCGACCCTGCCGATGCTCTGCCAGATCTGCCAGATCCCGCTGGCCTTCACCGAGCCGGACGCGCCCACGCAACTGAGCCACCGCAGCCTGCTGCACGAAGGCGAGCGTTACCACTTCTGCTCCGATGGCTGCTGCGACATCTTCGCCTACGAGCCCGACAAATACGTGCAGGCCTGGCTGCCGGTGCACCAGATCCTGCAGGGCAACTGTGGCGGTGGGGATGTCGAGGCGGTGGTGCGCGACTACTACAACATCGCCCCCGGGCAGGACAACTTCGAGTACCAGGGCTCGCCCGAGCAGCTGCGCTGGGAGGCCTTGCAACGTGCCGGGCGCAAGGCCGGCTGAACCGCCAAAACACCGCAACTGCCTGGGCGCCTTGCTGCGCCCGGGCCCATACAAGAACAAGAGGAACCTTGCCATGCCCGTGACCGCCATCGGCGCCTACACCGCCCAGCCCCTGGACCTTCAGGCCAACTTCCACGGCGCCCAGCTGGTGTACCTGTGCTGGGAAAACCACTTGCTGTTTTGCGCGCCGTTCACCCTGCCCGTGGACCCGGCGCAGCCGTTCGCGGCCTTCATCGAGCACGTGGTCAAGCCGGCCATTGCCCTGCACCCCGATGCTGCGCAGGTGGATTTCACCGCCGTGCGCTGGCGCCTGGACGAACAGCCATTCACGCCTGACCTGTCCCGTGGGCTGGCTGCCAACGGTGTCGTCCACAAGAGCCTGCTGCACCTGCATACCCCCGGCCTTGAAGGCCTGGGCGGCAGCCATAACTGAGGAGCGCTGCCATGAGCTATCAAGTCACCATCGAACCCACCGGTGAACAGATCGAGGTGGAGGAAGGCCAAACCATTCTCGAGGCTGCCTTGCGTCAGGGCGTGTGGCTGCCGTTTGCCTGCGGCCACGGCACCTGCGCGACCTGCAAGTGCCAGGTGCTGGAAGGTGAGGTCGACCTGGGGGCGGCGTCCTCCTTTGCCCTGATGGACATGGAACGCGACGAGGGCAAGGTGCTGGCCTGCTGTGCCATTCCACAAAGCGACCTGGTGATCGAGGCCGACATCGACGTCGACCCTGACTTTGCCGGCTTGCCGGTACAGGACTACCGCGCCGTGGTCACCCAACTGGTTGAGCTGTCGCCGACCATTCGCGGCGTGCACCTCAAGCTCGACCGGCCGATGGCGTTTCAGGCCGGGCAATACGTCAACCTGCAGCTGCCTGGCATCGAGGGCACCCGCGCGTTCTCCCTGGCCAACCCGCCTGACCGGCCCGATGAGGTGGAGCTGCACGTGCGCCTGGTGGAAGGCGGCGTGGCGACCGGGCACATTCACCGGCAGCTCAAGGTGGGTGACGCGCTGGGCCTGTCCGGCCCTTACGGGCAGTTTTTCGTGCGCAGCGCTCAACCGGGCGACCTGATCTTCATCGCCGGTGGCTCAGGGCTGTCGAGCCCGCAGTCGATGATCCTCGACTTGCTGGCGCGGGGCGACACGCGACACATCACCTTGTTCCAGGGCGCACGTACCCGCGCCGAACTGTACAACCGCGAGCTGTTCGAAGCGCTGGCGGCCCGCCATGCCAACTTCAGCTATGTGCCAGCCCTTAGCCAGGCAGCCGAGGATGAGCAGTGGCAGGGGGTACGCGGCTATGTGCACGACGCTGCCAAGCAGCATTTCGACGGCCGCTTCAACGGCCACAAGGCCTACCTGTGCGGCCCGCCACCGATGATCGACGCCGCCATCAGTTGCCTGATGCAGGGCCGCCTGTTCGAGCGCGACATCTTTATGGAGCGCTTCTACAGCGCTGCTGATGCCGCAGGTGAAGGCCAGCGTTCGGCGCTGTTCAAGCGCATCTGACCGGCTTATTGCACGACCGATAACAACAACAAAGGTTGACCCGATGAACCCGAAGCTTGCCAACCTGCTACGCCTTGCCGCCTGCGCCACGCTGTTCGGTGCAGCCAACCTTTCACAGGCCACCGAAGGGGGCGGCACGTCGTACCCGCTCGGTGCCGAAAACTACATGTCCGGCGCCATGCCGCCGCCGGGTGTCTATGGCCAATTGTTCGTCAACCACTATGAGGCCGACAACCTGCGTGGTAACGACGGCAGCAAGCTGCCGGTAGACTTTCGCGTGCGCGCCAATGCGATCGTGCCACGCCTGATCTGGGTGAGTGATTACACGGTATTGGGCGGCAGCCTTGCGCTGCACACGATTGTGCCGCTGGTGGACCTGAAGGTTTCGGTCGATGGCCAGTCGCAGCACAACCGTGGCCTGGGGGACGTGATTTTTGGCCCGGCGCTGGGTTTTCACCACAGCGACAAGTTCCACAGCATCCTGGCCTTCGACATGATTGCGCCCACTGGCCGTTACGACAAACACGACCTGGCCAACCCTGGGCGCAACTACTGGGTGTTCGAGCCGGTGTACGCGATGAGCTACGTCGACCCCGTAGGGCTCAACCTGGATGCCAAGGTGATGTACGACTTCAACCGTAGCAACCCGGATACCGATTACCGGTCTGGGCAGGAGTTTCATGTCGACTATGCGGTGGGGTGGGGGCTGGGCAACGGGTGGGTGTTGGGGGTAGGTGGTTATTACTACCGCCAGACGACTGACGACCGCCAGGACGGCGAACGTATTGAAGATAACAAAGGGCGCAGCTTTGCCATCGGGCCGTCGATCAAATACAGCGGCGAGGGAGGGTGGTTTGTGACGGCGAAATGGTCGAAGGAGACCGAAGTGCGTAACCGCGCCCAAGGGGACGCGTATTGGGTGAAGCTGACGTTGCCGTTTTGACTTTCAGGGAAACTGCCCAGCCTCTTGGGGGCAGTTCACATTGTTGCGGGCTTGTCCCGCGAATGAAGCTACGCGGTGCATGGCACCGGCTTCGCCGGTGTTCGCGGGGCAAGCCCGCTCCCACAGAGTCGCCGCTAAATCAATGAGCAAGACAGTTGCTCCAACAGAGTCGCTGCTAGCTCAATGCGTTAAGTTTTGCTCAATGGGAGCAGGCAATCGATTCAGGCAACATCCACCAGCACGATCTCGCTGTCCTCGATAGCCGTCACCCGCAACACGTCCTCTTGCTCGATCGCCACCCCATCGCGCGCTTTGGCCTGCAGGCCGTTGACCTCTATCAATCCCTTTGCCGGCACCAGGTAGCCACGGCGCCCGGCATCGAAGCGGTACTCGGCGCTTTCCCCTGCACGCAGGGTCGCGGCCACCAGCCGGGCATCGGTGCGAATCTGCAAACTGTCTTCGTCACCTTCACGCCCGCTGGCCAGGGTCACGAAGCCTTCGCCACGCTCACCGGTGGGGAAAGGGCGGGTACCCCAGGTCGGCGCATCACCCACTCGCTCAGGCACTACCCAAATCTGGAAGATCCGCGTATCGACGTCCTCCAGGTTGTACTCGCTGTGCACGATGCCGGAGCCTGCACTCATCACCTGCACGTCACCCGCTTCGGTACGGCCTTTGTTGCCCAGGCTGTCCTGGTGGGTGATCGCGCCTTCACGGACGTAGGTGATGATCTCCATGTCACGGTGCGGGTGCGGCGGGAAACCGCTGCCAGCGGCGATCAGGTCATCGTTCCAGACCCGCAGGTTGCCCCAGTGCATGCGAGCAGGGTCGTAGTACTCGGCAAATGAGAAATGGTGGTGGGCATCGAGCCAGCCGTGGTTGGCGTGGCCGAGGCTTTCGAACGGTCGCAGTTGCAGCATGGTCGTGCTCCTTGAATCAGTGGAATGACGCCATGATGCGACAAAGAAAGATCGAAAATAAGCGTAAATATCGGCTAATAATGATCGAATTGGTAGATCATTAAGGCTGCGGCTTTTTATCCGTTTCATCGCCTAATCCACTGATCTGCAAGCATTCGCTGGTGATTTTTGGTGGATGCGGCGAACATGGCACGCTGATTTTGTATTCCATCGGAGTGACCGTGGCCCACGAGCATCCCCAGGCGCCTGCCGACCTGACCCCACCTGCCCAGTTACCGTGGTTTCGCCGCCTGGCCGCCCGCCTTTTGGGGCGGGGCCTGACCCGCTTGCAAGCCCAGCATCGCGACTCCTGGTTCCTCGGCCACGCCACAGGCCAGCGCAGTGGCCATGCCGACGGGGTGCGCGAAGGCTTCGAGCGCGGGCGTGTGGAAGGGTACGAGGCGGGGCGCCAGGTGCTGGTTATCCGCGATACCCGCCCTGACACCGCCGCCGTACCCGGCCAGGACGACAACCTCTTCGACGATTGGCGCCTGCCATTGACCGCCGAATTGAAGAAGCGCTTCAAGGCCGATGTGGCCCAGCGCCTGCCCGCCGAGGCGCAACCCAGCGCGGCCCAGTGGAAGCTGATTTTCAGCGACACGCCGTCCACCTGTGTGGTGGCGGGGGCAGGGGCGGGCAAGTCCACCTCGCTGGTGTTGCGCATTCTGCTGCTGCGCCATTACCTGGGCTACGAGCTGGACGCGATGACCGTGGTCACCTTCACCCGCGAATCGCGCAAAGACTTCATCAAACGCCTGCTGCAGGTGTTCGCCCTGTGGCAGATCGACCTGCAGCCCGCGCTGGCCCGCGAGCTGGTGCGCACCTTCCATTCGCGCATCTTGCCGCTGGTGCGCAGCCTGCCAGGTTTTGGCCAGGTGCGCGCGTTCGAGACACTGGGCAACGAGATGCCGGCGGGCCGCGAGGCCGAAGCCGAGAGCAACCCATTCGACCTGCGCCTGAACGATGCGCAGCGCCAACAACTGAACCTCTGCTACAGCACCTTGCTGGGCGATAACCCCCGCTTTGCTGAACTCATTGGCCTGCTGCGCAGCGAAGCGTTGCAGCTCAAGCCGGTGGACCCTAACCACCCGGAGGTGCAAAAGCGTGCGCAGGTGACCCAGTTGGCCGCCCAGCGCGACGAAGAGCTGTGCGATGTCATCGAAGACCTGTGGTTCGCCGCAGGCGCCTGGCCGATCAAAGGCATCGAGCCGTGCCGCGACACGGTCGAAATCCGTGGCAGCCGTTTCCATGTGCATGGCCGCCTTGAGGGGCAGGGGGCCTGGGTGGTGTTGGGTTTCGACCCCGCGGAAAGTGCCCAGTATCAGCGCCCCGGCGCCAAGCTGGCGGTGCGTGCCGAATGGGCGGTCAAGCGCACCCTGCTGCAGGCCTTCTGCGACAAACCGCTGATCTGGCTGGACAACTACGCGGCCGCGCGGCGCTTGGCTGCCTCCCTGGCCGGTGATGCGGTGGCTGGCCCCGGCTTCGAGTACAAGGTCAAGGGCGAACTGGCCCCGGCACCGCTGCTCGACGCCTTTGTCGGTGCCGCCAACTTCATCGAGAACCTGGGGCTTGACGTGAACGGCGCCGTGGCGGCGATGAGCTTCCCGGCAGGCGACAGCGACGGCCTGTTCTTCGAAGCCCTGGCGCTGTACTGGAAGGCCCTGGAGGCGCACCTGCTGGACCAGTCGCCGCCGGTGATGAGCTACAACCGCATGTTTGCCCTGTTTGGCGAGAACAACCCGGAAAACCTGCAACTGCTGCCCGACCCCTTGCTCAGGCCCCTGGCGCATTTGATGATCGATGAGTTCCAGGACGTTTCGCCGCAAATCGTCAGTTGGCTGCGTGCCTGCCTTGCCGAGATCCGCCGACGTGGGCCGTCGATGCACACCGGCCGTAATGCCCAGCATTCGTCGCTGTTGTGCGTGGGTGACGACTGGCAATCGATCTATGGCTGGCGCGGCAGTTCGCCGAAGTACTTCATGGAGTTCACCAAGGCCTTTGTGTCACCGGCCAACACGCGGGTGATGATGGTCGAGAACTACCGGTGCCAACAGCAGGTCATCGATGCGGCGGAATTCCTGGTCAAGGGCACGCCCGCGATTACTGGCAAGAAGGCCCGCGCCAGTGGCCCGGCAGCCGAGTTGCCGGGCTCGCCGGTCAAGGTATTCGACCGCGACGAGGCCGCGCTGGGCGAGACCCTGATCGAGCATTATCAACGCGGCGAGTCGGTGATGATGCTGTACCGCAAGGGCAGCGACAAAGCCCTGATGAACGACCACCTGCAGGCCGTGCTGCACGCTGAGGCAGCGCTGCCGGCAGAGCAACGCCGGCTGCGGCAGTTGACCTACCACAGCGCCAAAGGTTTGCAGGCCGATGCGGTGTTCATGCTTGGTGACTGCCAGTACCTGACCAGCTCGCCGTACAAGAACCAGGTCTATCGCCTGGCCGGCCTGGGTAAGGCCGGTGATGCCCAGGCATTCGATACCGCGCAGAAGGAAGAAGTACAGCGCTTGGCCTACGTTGCGGTCACGCGTGCGGTCAGGCACTGCTACTGGCACGTGGAAGCGGCCAACAGTGAAGCGCCGGCGGCGCCGCGTGCGTCGAGCCAGGTTGATGGCCGGCAGGCCTTCTTCGAAGACCTGCGCGGGCAGTGAGGGCGGTTTAACCGCCCAGGGTTTGCGCCTGGCGGGTGAGGCTGGCTAGCAACCCCGCTTGCACCGCTTGCTGTTCGACGGTCAATGCATCCATGGCGTTGTTGAACTGCCCCTCGTTGAGTGGCACCCGGTGAAGGTTGCCTTGCTCGTCCACGGGCGACGCTGGCAGGACATCGATCAACGCACGTACTACCGATCTGTCCAGGCGGGTAACGGCTTCGTGTGTTTCATTCACGCAGTAGAAGAGATAGTCGTGGCCCTGTCGCCAGAAGTCGGTGAGCAGCGTGAACTGCGCGGCATACTCGCGTTCCAGGTAGCTTACCCACCCCGGCTGCTCGAGAAGCCATTGCAGCCGGGCATCGGGGTCGGCGTCGAGGGCGAGCACGGCGGCCTCGACCCTGTCGATGATGACCTGGTTAACATTGGCAGTAGCGCGGTAGTGCATGCCGTGACTGGGCTCTGGGAAGCCCAGCGGCTCAGCCAGGGATTGGCGCAAGGCCAGGCGAAGCTCGATATCGTCCACTGCGCCGCCGATCAGTTCGACATCGGGATAAGCAGCGGGGTCATCGAGTTCATCGTGAGGTGGTAGGGCTTCGTCGAGCACGCCGTTCTGCAGGGCTCGCTTGCGCATCAACCTTTGGACACTGATGCGGTCGGCCATTTGATTGACCTGATCGCGCCGGTACAGCTTGCGATACAGCGCCAGCAACTCGCCAGGGCGAGTACCGGCGCCGCCCGCCGCCTCGTAAGCCAGCACTTCGATCTCCAGGGCACTGAAGGCGTCGGCCCCGGCATCCCCGCAAGTGGGCGGGAAGTCTTGGGCCACCGTGTTCAGGCGTTTGCGCAGCGCACTGTCCCCAGCCGCTTTTTCCAGCAAGGCCCAAACACGGTTGCGCAGGCTCTGCGCATCGCGCTGTGCTTCAGCGGATTGGCTCAGGCGTTCCAAGACCCCTTGCAGGGCGTTGTTCTCCCCCGGCTCGAACAGGTCGCGCCACAGCTTCTCCTCGGCATCGCTCGCCGGGTTGCGCCAGAGCGCTTGCCACTCGGCCATCGCCCCTGCGCGCTCAAAGACGTTGACGCCACTGTCGCCCAGGCGTGTACGTGTTTCGGCCTCCAGGTCGTTGTAGTTGAACAGCCAGTGGCGCTCGGGCAAGCGCGCCGAGACATCACGGGCAAACGGTGTACGTAGTACCCCAGGCAGGTCGGGCACGTTGCGGATGCGATTGTAAGACAGGTTAAGGTGGCGCAGCCGGTACTGTGGCTGGCTCATCAGTATGGTCAGGCCTTCGGGCCATTGCTGCAAGTCGCAGCGGTGCAGGTTGAGGTGGCTGAGGCGGGCCATGAAGCGCAGGTCGGGGGCCACTTGAAGCGGGTTGGAATCCAGGTGCAAGACGATTGGGTGGACCATGTCCTGGAAGCGTGCGGCAAGCCTTTCATCCAAAGTGATGTGATTGTCCCCCAGGCCCAGCGCACCCAAGCGCAGGCGGGTCAGAAACTGCAAACTGGCGTCATCCAGTTCCAGAAAATTACTGCGCAAATTGAGTATGCGCAGGCCCGGCATCGCGCCAATGGCTTGCCGACCCGCAGGGGTGAGGGCCCTTAGAGCATTGCCGGTCAGGTTCAGATCGCGCAGCCTGGGGGCAGCCCTCAGCGCCTCGAACAGTGCCTCGACATTCATGTTCGGATTGCGGTTCACGTCCAATGCGTGCAAGTGAGGGAAGTTGGCCAGGAAAGCGCCTTCCAGGCGCTCCAGTTGCAAGCCGTCGAGCCGTAATTCATGGATATGCGGCATGGTGGCAGTGATGGTTGGCAACTCGCGCAAGTGAATACGCTCCAGCCATAACAGGTTGCGTTGTTCGCCGCCTTCGCGGCGGCAGGCGCTCATCAGGCGCTCAGCACACTGCTGGCGGCTTCGACGGTCTTCCAGGTCCTGCGCGGTATCGATCCAGCGACCCAGATCACGGTCTAGGGTACGCTGCTCGGCTTCCAGGCGGTTGATCGCTGTGCCCAGGTCACTTACTTCTTCCAGTTCGGTTTGCAACGCGCTGATTTGCGCATTGTCGAGCTCTGGGTAGAGCGCTCGCAAACGGCGCGCTGCCGCCCCCGTCTGACCACGGCCACTGAGCGGGTAACCGAGCCTGCCACTTGCCAGGCGTAGAGGCGAGCGGAACCCCGGCTTGATCGGTTGCTGGCCCAACAGGACGGCACAGTGCTGCCGATCGGCAAGCGCGATCTCGAGCAGTTCGGCGGCTGTGGCCTCTGGGTGTTCGGCCTGCAAGGCCTGCTGCAATCGTTCAGTGTCAGTATTGGCCAGGCTGTGCCGAAACAGGCCGATGACGGCCCGGTCCAGCCTGGCGCGGGCTTGCAATAGGCGCGCCTCTTCGCCGATGCGCAGGGGCAATCGGCCTGCGGCCAGGCGCTGACGTTCAGTGCTGTTGGCATGGTCGAGAATTTCGTCGAGGGCGCTGTCCGGCAGCCCTGGGAACTGGCGGGCAAGGGCCTGCGCTGCGGGGCGCTGCGGTTCACGATGGCCTTGCTGCAAACTGTCAAATATCGCCTTGCGGCGGTTGGTCAGATGCTCAGCGAGCGTGTCGTTCAGTACCGAGGCACGTTGTGCGTGTGGGGTATCACCTAGCATCAATTGCACCGTGGGCTCATCCATCTGCGCCAACACGGTCTGGCTCAGTGCGCCACTGTCAAGGTCGGCGCGGGTGATCTCGATCTCTGTCTGCCCTGGTACGGCGGGCGGACCATAGCGCACTGCCTTGCCCCACGGCTCTGGGCCTTCGAAGACTTTGAGTACGTGATCCTGCGGCCACTTCGGCAAGTTGAGCAGTTCGGGCAGGGCATAGTTTTTGTGGGCCGCGAGCGGCAGGCCGTGCCGTACGTGCTCAATGAGGGTGCCCACTTCGTTGTCCAGTTGCAGGCGCAGCAGCGTGTCGGCCAGCAATGCCGGGGGGCGTAAGCCAGCAGCATGGGCACGGCGCAGGCTGGCCGTGTCGGTGCCGGTGCTGCGCAGGGCTGTGAGCAATTGCGCATCGTCCAGCCCCTGGCTGCGATGGCCGAGACGGCGTAGCAGCTGTATGTCGTCCCACTCGTGAGCATGTTCATGGGCCAGCTGCCAGCGGCCGTCACCGATTGGCCGCACGTGCGGCGCATAAGCCTGAGGGGAGTCGGGGTGACGCACGCGCCAGTGCTGTTCAGGGTCCTGGAACACTTCGTACAGGTTGCCTTCCAGCGCCATGTAAGCCTTGCCCTGGTGTTGATGAAGCCCGAGCGCATCGGGCTTTGCACCTTCAGCAAGCGCCACATTGCTGGCATACGGCGCCATGTCCGGGTGCCACAGCAGTTCACGGTCTTCCTGCCACACCGCCTTCAACGCATCGACGAAACCGGATGCCTGGATAACCTTGGCGCCAGCGGCGAACCCGGCGATCACTGCGGCATTGATGGCCAACGATTGCACCTGCTGCAGCGCCTGCGCGGTGTCGCCTTCCTCCCAGGCTTCGAATCCGGTGAACACCGAACTCATCAGGTCATAGGCAAATACCCCGAGCATAGCGGTGTTCAGGCCCGGCACGAAGAACGCGGCGACATTGAGTACGTTCATGCCCATTTCAAACCAGTGTTGCAGGCGCGCGTTACGCGCTTTGGCGTCTACCTCGGCGGTGGGCACAGCGATGGTTTTGGCGTCGGCCTTCATGCGTGCCAGGTGCGCTCTGTACAACGTCGGCCAGGGCGCATTGCCCACAGGCGAAGGGGTAACGTGCAAAAGCGGATTGCTGCGCAGCGTGCGGTTGCCGTTCGCATCCACCTCGAACAGCGCGTGCTCCAGTTTTGCCGACAGTTCCACTTGGCGATCTTTGTAGGCGAACTGCAGCAATGCACGACGGAATTCGCTGCGCTGCAGCCGGTGCCGCAGGTGCTGCCCGACCGCCTGAACCGAGACGAACTCGCGCACCGGGTGCTCACTGTCGTCCGGGATGTAGAGGATGCAAGGGTTGCTCTGGTGCGGCGCATCAGGCCCGATAAGCAGGATTTCGTGCAGAGGGATATCGAACAGGCTGAAACGCCAGCACTGCAGATTGTGTTCACCATAGGCCGGGGCGCTGACATTGCTGCACAGTTGCATCAGTGCGGTTCGCCCGCGTTCGCTCAGCAAGCCCTTGAGCCAGGCAACCTGCGCCTGCACCCGCAAGGACTCGCGGCTCGCCTGAATCGACAGGCGCTCGACCTCCAGCCGGTTCGCGCCTTCATGGGTAGCCTGCAGGTGGCCCTGATACTGTTGGCCCAGGTCCAGCGCCCGGCACTGCTCAACGAAACTGGCCATGTTCAGGCCCCGCAAGGGTGAATCATCGCCTGCGGCGCGGGTCAGCCGGCTATAGGCACCGACTTCCGTGAGGCCTTCGAAGTTGTGCAGGGCGGCTTCCAGCAAGCTGCGCGGTTGCGGCGCGCCGACGGGGCGGGTTGCGAGCACGTCTACCGGCTGCTCCGGCACCAACGGGTATTGGGGGTCGGGTACGCCGACCCATGGGTTGATGATGGGCTCGAAGGGCTGGAACACGTACTGGGCCTGGTCCACGGCCATGTTCAGGCCTAGGCGATCAGTCAGCAGCGGTCGGCAGAATTCGATGATGCCTTTGAAACCGGGCAGTGCCTGGCGGAGCTGGGCGAGGCAGGTGTCACGGGTCTCGACCAGCAGGCGCAGTTGCAGACGCTGCTCGGGTTCGGCGCTGGCGTACCAGCTGTAAGGCGTGCCATCGGCCGCCAGGTAATCCTTGCGTACCCGCTGCACGACGCGTTCGGCATGGCCGGGATGCAGGGCTTTGCTCCATAGCGGCAGCGTGCGCGTGATCTGCGCGTGATGTAAGGGTGGGGTGCTTGTCATGGTACCGACCTCTTGAGCAGGGAGGCGGTAGTCGACACTCATCCGGGTGCCGAGTGGCGGTAGATAATTGCCGGCAGCAGTCGGTCTCGCGCATGTACGGGTCGGTGAGGGGCCAACAGTGCAGGTGCATCTGCGAGAGGGTGGGGTAGGCCATGGCGGCCGGTTTGCAGCCAAGGGGAGCTTCTATGCGTTCGCTGTGCGGTCCCAAGGATCATTTGCTTGACCTCGACGGTATTGAAATAGCGGTACGTACCTGGGGGCCGGAAGACGGTATCCCGGTGCTGGCCTTGCATGGGTGGCTGGATAACGCCGCCTCGTTCGATCGGCTCGGGCCGTTGCTCGACGGCTGTTTCGTGGTCGCGCCGGACCTGGTCGGCCACGGCCGCTCCAGCCATCGCCGCCACGACAGCGGCTATTACCTCTGGGAGCATGCCGAGGACATGCTGGCGGTGGTCGACAGCCTGGGCCTGGCGCCCTTCCATGTGCTGGCCCACGGCATGGGCAGCGGCATCGCCTCGTTGCTCGCCGCCCTGTCCAGCGGCATTTCCAGCATGACCTTCCTCGATGGCATGGGCGCGCCGTTCACGGTCGCGGAGGATGACCGCGTGCAGCATCTGGCGCGCTCCTACCGGCTTAAGCGGATGGTCCAGCGCAGCCAGCTACAAGGGTTCGGCGAACCCGACGCGAGCCGCTTCGACACGATTGAAGCGGCCTTGCAGCAGCGCCGCCAGCGCTTGGACGGCGAGCTGTCGGAGGAGGCTGCGCGGTTGCTGGCCCGTCGTGACCTGCTGCAGGTTGGCGACGGCTATTGTTGGCGCCACGATCCACGCTTGGTGCTGCCCGAACCCATGCCGTTGACCGAGCGAGAAGCCTGTGACCTGCTCAGCCAGATCCAATGCCCGCTGTACCTGATGTTCGGCCGACAAGGGGCCTTTAGCGGCAACGCGTACGCCCAGCGTGAAACGGCCTTGCCTGGCCATGCGCGGGTTTCGTGGCACCCTGGCGGGCATCACTTCCACCTTGAGGCACCGGACCGGGCTTTAGTCGATCAGTTGCTGCGGCTGCTGGCACGTCATGAAGGTGGCCAGTTACAGCGCTTGGTCAATGAGTAGCGAGCACGCCGAATAGTGGGCTATGGTGGCGTCTGACCCTCGCGCACACGCCACAAGGAGTCCCCGGCATGCGACCGTTCGCCATCAAGCACATCGACCACCTTGTCCTGCGGGTCAGCGACCTGCCGCGCAGCCTCGCCTTCTATGTGGACGTGCTGGGCTGCACGGTCAGCAAGGTGCGTAAAGACCTGGGCATGGTCCACCTGGCGACGGGCACTGCCATGATCGATCTGGTCACGCTGGACGGTGTGCTGGGGCAGCCGGGTGGCGCCGCGCCTGGCGCAGAGGGGCGTAACCTGCATCATTTGTGCCTGCGTATCGAGCCCTTCGATGAGGCGGCATTGACCGCTTACCTGCGCGCTGCGGGTGTAACGGTGGAGCCTGCCGAGAAACGCTACGGCGCTGAGGGCGAAGGGCCGTCGTTGTACTGCTTCGACCCCGATGGCAACCAGGTCGAGCTCAAAGGGCCGGTGCCGGAGGCGTCATGACGGGTTTGCAGACGCACGAGCACTGGATCGCCACGGCCCAAGGCACGCTGTTCGCCCAAGAGTGGTCGCCGTCGCAGGCGCAGGGTGCTCCCATCATTCTGTTGCACGATTCGCTGGGGTGTGTGGCCTTGTGGCGAGACTTCCCTGCGCAACTGGCGCGCAGCACCGGGCACCCGGTAATCGCCTATGACCGCCTCGGTTTCGGTCGCTCCGACGCGCATCCCGACCGGTTGCGTCTGGGGTTTGTCGAGGCCGAAGCGCGCCAGGGCTTTGCGGCGGTGCGCGAACACTTGCATATCGACGCCTTCATTGTCTTCGGCCACAGCGTGGGCGGGGGCATGGCGGTGGGGTGTGCGGCAGCGTTCGCGGACCATTGCCAGGGGCTGATCACGGAGTCCGCCCAGGCCTTTGTCGAAGCACGGACGCTGGAGGGTATTCGTGCGGCGGATCTGCAGTTTGCAGAGCCCGGGCAGTTGCAGCGGCTGCGCCGTTATCATGGCGACAAGGCCGAATGGGTATTGCGTGCGTGGGTGGGTAACTGGTTGAGTGAAGACTTCGCCGAGTGGAGCCTGGATGCGCTGTTGCCGCAGGTACATTGCCCCTTGCTGAGCCTGCACGGTGATAACGATGAGTTCGGCTCCCAGGCTCACCCCGAGCGCCTTGTCGCGCTTACCTCGGGCCCCGGCGTGTTGCGGCTGATACCGGGCTGTGGGCATGTGCCGCACCGGGAACAGGCCGATGGGGTGTTGGCGGAGGTTGGGCGTTTTCTGCGGTAAATTCCAGGTCAGAGGTTGCAGGCCCCAATGGGGTCGCTGCGCGGCCCATCGCAGCGGTTCAGCGCCCCGACAAGCCAGCTTCCACAGGGATAGCGTATGTCTTGAGAATTCACTTCACCTGTGGGGTTAACTGTCTTGTTCGAGTTTCGGGGGCAGTCCACCCTGTGGCCGCTCGCCATCAAGGCGAGTGGATATCCCCGCAAAGCCGATTATGCTTCAGATACCTTGCTGCGATTCGAGGCGGCCTGCCTCGTCGTGCTTCGCGCAACCAATGCAAGCCCTAGGGCCTGGGTGCGACGGTGAAATGGGTGTGAGGTACTCCGGCCTGCGATAACGACAAGACGGAGGCAACCCATGGCGGTTCTCGACAGCGCATCCACGGGCAGTAGCGCGCCCCAACGCGGTATCACCCGGGAGGAGCGCAAGGTCATCTTCGCATCATCCCTGGGCACAGTGTTCGAATGGTACGACTTTTACCTGTACGGCTCACTGGCCGCGATCATCGCCAAGCACTTCTTTGCCGGCGTCAATGAAACCACCTCGTTCATCTTCGCCCTCTTAGCGTTTGCCGCAGGCTTTGCCGTGCGGCCGTTCGGGGCCATTGTGTTCGGCCGCCTCGGTGACTTGATCGGGCGCAAGCACACCTTCCTGATCACCATCGTCATCATGGGCCTGTCCACGGCGCTGGTCGGGTTGTTGCCCAGCTATGCGTCGATTGGCGTGGCGGCGCCGGTCATCCTGATCAGCCTGCGCCTGTTGCAGGGCCTGGCACTGGGCGGTGAATACGGCGGCGCGGCGACCTACGTGGCCGAACATGCACCCAAGGGCCGGCGTGGCTTCTTTACTGCCTGGATCCAGACCACCGCGACGCTGGGGCTGTTCCTGTCGCTGCTGGTGATCATGGCCTGCCGCACGGCCATGGGCACCGAGGCGTTCGAGGCATGGGGCTGGCGCATTCCGTTCTTGCTGTCGATCCTGCTGTTGGCCATTTCGGTGTACATCCGCATGCAGCTCAACGAGTCGCCGGTGTTCTTGAAGATGAAGGCCGAGGGCAAGGCGTCCAAGGCGCCGTTGACCGAGTCGTTCGCCCGTTGGGAAAACCTCAAGGTGGTGATCATGTCGCTGCTTGGCGGCACCGCCGGCCAGGCGGTGGTGTGGTACACCGGGCAGTTCTATGCGCTGTTCTTCCTGTTGCAGACGCTCAAGATCGACCCGCAGACTGCCAACTTGCTCATCGCAGGTTCGCTGCTGATCGGCACGCCGTTCTTCATCATCTTTGGCAGCCTGTCGGACCGCATCGGCCGCAAGAAGATCATCATGGCCGGTTGCATCATCGCTGCGCTGACCTACTTCCCGATCTTCAAGGCGCTGACCGAGTACGGCAACCCGGACGTGTTCGTCGCCCAGGAGCAGAACCCGGTCGTGGTGGTAGCTGACCCTGGCCAGTGCGCGTTCCAGTTCGACCCGGTGGGCAAGGCCAAATTCACCAGCTCCTGCGACATCGCCAAGAGCCTGCTGGCCAAGCGGGCGATCCCGTATTCGAACGAGAAGGCCGAGCCTGGTAGCGTGGCGCAGATCCGGATTGGCGAGCGGGTGATCCCAAGCTTTGATGGCCGCAGCCTGGCCGCCGCCGACCTCAAGACGCAGAGCGATGCCTTTACCGCCACCCTCGTCGGGGCGCTGAAGGAGGCGGGCTACCCCGAGAAGGCCGACCCTGCGAAGATTCACTACCCGATGGTGCTGTTGCTGCTGACCATCCTGGTGATCTACGTGACCATGGTCTACGGGCCGATTGCGGCCTGGCTGGTCGAGCTGTTCCCGGCGCGCATCCGCTATACCTCGATGTCGTTGCCGTACCACATCGGCAACGGCTGGTTCGGCGGCTTCCTGCCGACCGTGGCGTTTGCCATGGTGGCGGCGACCGGGGATATCTACTACGGCTTGTGGTACCCGATCGTGATTGCGCTGATGACGGCGGTGCTGGGGATCTTCTTCATGCCAGAGACCAAGGACCGCGATATCAGCCACACCTGAATCAGGCTAAGGAACCCGTGTAGGAGCAGCCTTGTGCTGCGAAGAGGCCGGTGACAGCAGCGAAGATCTCCGTTGCTATCCTCGGCCTCTTCGCAGCACAAGGCTGCTCCTACCGAAGCGTGAATGGCCCGCCTCAGTCAAAATACCCTCGCAGGGTAAAGATGTACCCGGTATCCACCCCGGTGGCTTCCCCGAAGTGCTGGGGATCTTGCCGCGATATTAGCCACACCTGAGTCAGGCTATGGGACCCGTGTAGGAGCAGCCTTGTGCTGCGAAGAGGCCGGTGATAGCAGCGAAGATCTACGTTGTTATCCCCGGCCTCTTCGCAGCACAAGGCTGCTCCTACCGAAGCGTGAATGGCCCGCCTCAGTCAAAATACCCTCGCAGGGTAAAGACGTACCCGGTATCCACCCCGGTGGCTTCCCCGCGGCTCCAGCGCTTGTTCAATACGAACTCGAACGCCGGCTCGTACAACCCGTCCCGCACTACTGCACCACCGAGCACCTCCACGTCATACCAGCCATTGTCCAGCTCGATGATCGGCCGCCCAGGTGCCTGGTAGCGTGCCAGCAGATCGCCGAGGGCCTTGTTGGTGAAGTGCTGCAGGATGCGCCAGGTGTACAGCATCAACGCGCGGTGCTCAACGCGCAGTACGTAGCCGGCACGCTGATGCTTCAGGCGGCTACCCGGCTCACGCAGGGCAGGGGTGTGACCATCGAGGGTGAAGATGATCCGATAGGGCAGGTTATCGATGCCGGCAATGGGCAGCACCACACCTTCGCGCACCGCCTTGTCACCGCTGTCGTCATGGGTGAATGCGTGGGCCAAGTCGTCCGCCAAGTCGTTGTCTTGCTTAAACCGCTCAAGCAACTGAATGTCGCCGACCAGGAAGTAATCGATCAGGTCGTTGAGGACCTCACTGAATTCGTGGCGCATTTGTTTTCCTTGTTGGCTGCGCAAGTAAGCAAAGGCAACTATAGCGGACGGCGGGCCACGGGTGCCCGCCAGGCGGGGGTGGCCGTTAGTGTTTCTGGGCGATCTGGATCAAGTTGCCACAGGTGTCGTCGAACACAGCCACGGTGACCGGGCCTGCGGCCGTTGGCGGTTGGGTGAACTGCACGCCGGCCGCGCACAGACGGGTGTATTCAGCCTGGATGTCGCGCACACCGAACGAGGTTACAGGGATGCCGTCCTGCTTGAGCGCAGCCTTGTACACCTTGGCGGCAGGGTGGGCATCAGGCTCTAGTAGCAGCTCGACGCCGTTTGGCTCGTGGGGTGAGGTCAGGGTAAGCCAGCGGTGCCGGCCCAGGGGGATGTCATGTTTGGGCATGAAGCCGAGCACGTAGTGATAGAAAGCCAAGGCCTTGGCCTGGTCGTCGACAAGAATACTGGTGACAACGATCTTCATAGGCGCACACCGTTTTTTGGGACTTGTCCACTTTCAGTAAAGACCTTTTGGGCAGCGCCGGGGTTCATTTCAGTGTGCAGGGGCTGGGGCATTTCCCGGTGGGTATGGGCGCGAGCAGGTTGTAGCTTGAATGGGCAATTCACATAAACCGGAGAAATGACCATGCAAGATGAACCGAAGAACGAATCGCCATCCCTTGATCACCTCGAGCACGTGGAGGAAGTGGTAACTCAGAAAACCGTATCGTGGCGTACCCGAGGTGCAGCCCCTGTAGTCGGCATGCCTTGTGCGCCAGGCTACAAGCGCGTCGGTGACGAGTGCGTGTTAGCGAACATTCCCTTTGAGTGAGCCGCGTAACGGGGGGCGCATGGCGCCCCTCACTAAAAAACATGCTCAAGCCATAGGTAAATCCTTCATCACCCAATCCCCCGCCAGCCAGGCGCCACGTTAAAGTGACAGGCAAAATACCAGCGCGCCCAGGCGGCGCCGGAGAGGTGCCTGTGGCTTCCTATACCTTGCGACAACTCAAGTATTTCGTCACCACCGTGGAGGCTGGCAGTGTCGCCGAGGCCTCGCGCCAGCTCTACATCGCCCAGCCTTCGATCTCCACGGCCATCAAAAGCCTGGAAGAAAGCTTCGGCGTACAACTGTTCATCCGCCACCACGCCCAAGGTGTGTCGCTGACACCCAGCGGCAAGCGTTTCTACGCCAAGACCAAATCGCTGCTGCAGATGGCCCACGAGTTCGAGCAGAACGCCCTAGCCGATAACGACACCGTTGCCGGGCAAATCGATATCGGCTGTTTCGAGACGGTGGCGCCGCTGTACCTGCCGCGCCTGATCGCCGGCTTTCGCGAACGCTACCCTGGCGTTGACATCCGCCTGCGCGATGGCGAGCAGCAGGACCTGATTCAGGGCCTGACCGCCGGCACCTTCGACCTGGCGTTTCTCTACGACCACGACCTGGACGGCACCATCGAGGCCGAGCCGCTGATGCCGCCGCAAAAACCCTATGTGCTGTTGCCCGAAAAGCACCGCTTTGCCGGGCAAAGCCAGGTCTCGCTGCGCGATCTCTGCCCCGAGCCGATGATTCTGCTGGACGTGGCGCCCAGCCGGACCTACTTCGTCAGCCTGTTCAACGAAATGGGCCTGACCCCGAACATCGTCTTCAGCTCGCCGTCGATCGAGATGGTGCGCGGGATGGTGGGGCAGGGGTTCGGCTTTTCGCTGTTGGTCACCCGCCCACATTCGGAATGCACCTACGATGGGCAGCGCCTGGCGATGGTCGATATCGCCGAACCTGTGGCGCTGTCGGGGCTGGCGGCAGCCCGCTTGAAGCGGGTTCAGTTGACCAAGCCGGCACAACTGTTCGTCGAGTTTTGCCGGGAAGAACTGGCCAAGTTCTAATGCCTGCCGTCGGCCTGACCTTGGTGCATCAAACGTTCAAGGGTTGACCTGGTACCCACGCCCTTGCAGGCAACCGCTGTACGCGCTGGCATGGGCCGAGCTCTGTGCTTCGCCCTGGGTACGCCGGTCCTGGCGGCGATCCTGGCGCTGGCGCATGCCACCCACTGCCGCACCGGCAGCGGCGGTTTCACCGGCGCGGTTTTGCCGGTATTGCTGCTTGGCATCGTCGCTGGCCCGGTCGTATAGCTCTTCATGCTGATTGCCGCGGACCTGTGCACCCACGGCACCTGCTGCTGCGCCAGCTGCCGCGCCGCGTACCCGGCCACCAACGTGGGCATCGCTGGATGTCGAGGCGCTGTTTGCGGCATTGGTGGCGACGGTATTGCAATCATTGATGTCCAATTGCATCTGCTGGCTGCTCTGGCCTTTCAGCGGTACCACTGACTGCGCCTGGGCGGCAGGTGCTGTGCACAGTAGCACCAGCAGGTAACTCCATGTGAGCGAACGCATGGCACACCTCCTGTGGGCGTGAACCCCCTCTCACAGGATAGTCCGCCTGCGCGGTTTTTCAGCAGGGGTTGCGCAGCCCTTTGAGCATCAGTTCCATGGCGTCCAGGGCCTGCTCCAGCCTTTGGCCTTGGCCCTCTTCTTCGGCAATCCAGAATGCCGTTTCTGCGAGGCCCCCGCAGATTAGCGACGCCAACGCCTGTGGATTGGCCTGGGCGACCACGCCCTGCGCCATCAACTGCTCCAGCATGCTGCGCAGCGACGCGACGCAGTGCAGCTGCGCTTGCGGGGTAGGGGCACCCAATACGGCACGCCCATCACGCAACACGATGCGCTGAATCTCCGGCTCGCGGGCCATTTCCAGGTAGGCGCGGCAGCGGTTGCGAAAGCCCTCCCAGGGGTCGCTGGCCGTGTCGGAAATCGCGTGCAGCCGCGCGTCCATTTCTGCGTCGATTTGCGCGATAACGGCGGCCAAAAGGCCCTTCTTGTCGCCGAAATGATGATAAAGGGCACCACGGGTGAGGTTGGCCTGGGCCGTCAGGTCGTCCATCGATGTCTCACCATAACCACGTTCGCTGAAAACCTGGCGAGCGGTCTCCAGCAGGGTGGCGCGGGTCTGTTCCATGTCGGCGCGGGTACGTCTGACCATTGGGGCTCCTGGAAATGCGGCTTTACATTCAGTGCGTATGATAATAGGGTTTTAATCATACGGTTTGTATGTAAGCCGCTTTTTTCGATACGGAGAGTCGATCATGCTCAACCCTTACCGCCAGCTGTTCCAGGCAAAAGGCACGGCCGGCTTCGCCTTGGCAGGCCTGGTGGCACGTTTGCCTTTGCCAATGACGGGCATCGGCATCATCACCCTGCTCTCGCAGCTACGCGGTAGCTATGCCTTGGCGGGGGCCGTGGCAGCGACGTTCGTGTTGACCTATGCGCTGATGTCGCCGCAGGTGTCCCGCTTGGTCGACCGGCACGGGCAGCGCCGTGTGCTGCCCGCCGCTGCAGGCTTGTGTGTGGTGGGCCTGTTGGTGCTGCTGGCCTGTACCTGGTGGCAAGCGCCCGATTGGGGGCTGTTCGTCGGGGCCGCGTTGGCGGGCTTCATGCCCAGCATGTCGGCGATGGTGCGTGCGCGCTGGACGGCGCTGTACCGGGGCACGCCGCAGTTGCAGGTGGCGTATTCCCTGGAGACGGTGCTCGACGAGGTCACCTTTATTGCTGGCCCGCCGGTGTCGGTGGGGCTCTGCGTGGGCGTGCTGCCCCAGGCCGGGCCATTGGTCGCGGCGCTGCTGTTGGCGATCGGGGTGTTCGCCTTGGTCGCTCAAACCGGCAGCGAACCGCCCGTGGATGCAGACGCGGGTGCATCGAAAGGCCAGGGCTCGGTGTTGCAGCACTGGGATGTTCGGCTGCTGGCGTTGCTGATGGTGGCCATGGGCGTGATCGTGGGCAGCGTCGACATCGTCAGCGTGGCTTTCGCCGAACAGGCCGGCATGCCGGCACTGGCCAGCGTGGTATTGGCGTGCTACGCCGTCGGCTCCTGCGCTGCAGGCCTGGTATTCGGGGCCTTGAAATTGCCAACGCCTTTGCACCGGCTGCTGTTGCTGGGCGGCCTGGCGACAGCAGTGACGACCTTGCCGTTGCTGCTGGCTGACAGCGTCTTCGGGCTAGCTGCCGCCGTCTTGCTGGCGGGCCTGTTCTTTGCGCCGACGCTGATCGTGGCGATGTCGCTGGTGGAGCGCCGTGTGCCCGCACAGCAGCTCACCGAGGGCATGACCTGGCTGCTGGCGGGGTTGAATGTCGGTGTCGCGCTGGGGGCGGTGGCGTCCGGGCAGGTGGTCGACTTGGTGGGCGCCAAGGCGGGTTATCAAGTCGCGGTGGTCGCGGGGGTGGCGGTCGCGTTGGTGGCGCTTTACAGCTATCGACGGCTGGGCACAGCGACGGGTGCAGCCTTGTCAGGCGCTTGAGCCCGGCGCAGTGGCACCTCGCGCAGCAGCCACGACAAGGCGAATGCCACACTGGTAATCAGGCAGGCCATCAGGAACACCTCGTGCATGGCGGCAGAAAACGCTTCCAGGTAAGTCTGTTGCAAGGCGGCCGGCAATGCATGCACCGCGGTGGGTGACAGGCTGGCCGCTGCCCCAGCCTGGCTGGCGAAGTCACCGCTCAGTTGCCCCAGCAACGCATGGGAAAACAATGCGCCGAACAGCGACACGCCGATGGAGCCGCCAATCGAGCGGAACAGCGTGGCGCCAGACGTCGCCACGCCCATGTGGCGGGGCTCGACACTGTTCTGCACGGCCAGGATCAGCACCTGCATGACCATGCCCAGCCCGGCACCCAGCAGGCCCATGTAGACGTTCATCAACGCCATGGGGGTGTGCAGGTCGAGCCGGCTGAGCAGGCCCAGGGCAATCACCTGCAGCAGGGTGCCGACGATTGGGAAGATCCGGTAGCGGCCCCAGCGACTGATCAGCCGCCCGGTAATCGCCGACACCACCAGCAGGCCGCCCATCAACGGCAGCATCTGCAAGCCGGCACTGGTCGGCGTGGCGTTTTTCACCACCTGCATGTACAGCGGCAGGAAGGTCACCGCGCCGAACAGCGACACCCCCACGATAAAGCCGATCAGGCCGGCGAGCACGAAGGTGCGATGGCGAAACAGGTGCAGTGGCATGATCGGTTCGGCGGCGCGGCGTTGTTCGAAAACGAAGCCGACCAGGCCGATCAGGGCGAACAACGCCAGGCACAGCACATCCAGCGAGGCCCACGGCAACAGGCTGCCGCCCAGGCTGGTGATGAGCACCACGGCCGCCAGGGCCACGGTCAGAAAGAACGCACCGATGTAGTCGACCACGTGTTTGACCGGGGCCACGTGTGTGCGGAACACGCCGCCGATCACCAGCAGCGCGAGCAGGCCCAGCGGCAGGTTGATGTAGAAGATCCAGTGCCAGGACAGGTGCTCCACCAGAAAACCGCCGATCAGCGGGCCTACCACCGTCGCCAGGCCGAACACACCGCCGAACAAGCCTTGGTAACGGCCGCGTTCGGCCGGCGCGATGACATCGCCGATCGCGGCCATCGCCACCACCATCAGGCCGCCGCCGCCCAAGCCTTGCAGGGCCCGGAAGGCGATCAGCTGGGCCATGTCTTGCGCCGCGCCGCACAGCGCCGAACCCAGCAGAAACAGCACGATGGCAATCTGCAATACCCGCTTGCGGCCATACAGGTCACCGAACTTGCCGTACAACGGCACTACCACCGTGGAGGCCAGCAGGTAGGCAGTGACGACCCAGGACAGCCAACGCAGCCCGCCAAGGTCGCTGACGATGGTCGGCAGCGCGGTCGAGACGATGGTCTGGTCGAGGGCCGCGAGGAACATCACCAGCATCAGTGCGGCCAGCAGCAGCGGGATAGACGTATGCGTATCCGCTGCGGCCTGCGCGGTAGGGGAGGTGTTATCGGCAGTCGAGTGCATGGGGCTGACCTGAACTGAGTGAGGCGTTCGTGGGGGCCGCGATCCGTGCGTGATCAGTTGACGCCCGCCTGGGCATACTGGCGGCCAACTTCCTGCAGGCCTGCGAGGGCGAAGCTGTATAGCTGGGCAGCCACTGCATCGCCGGGCATTTGAAGAATCTCGTGCAGCGCCCCGGAGCCGCCGCGCGGGCCGATCAGCAGCATGGCCCAGGGCGCGGTGACGCAGAGGATGCAGCGGGTGAGGGCAGGGGCCTCCACGGGGATGGCGGTGATTTCGCTGAACAGCCCCTTCAACAGCGCCAGCTTCAGCGGCGCTGCGGCCTGCAGGTGAGCCTGGCCGTGGGGGCTGGGGGCGAGGATTTCGGCGGCCAGCACACGCAGGTGCCAATTGTCCTGGGCCTGGGAGGCCTTGCGAACCACCAGCTCTACCAATACCCGCAGTTTTTCTGCCGCCGGCTGTGTGCCCTGGGTGATCCGCTGCAAGTCGCTGATATCCAGAAAGCGCTGGCGCGCCTCGTCGAGCACGGCCAGGTACAGGCCATTGCGGCTGCCAAAGTGGTAGTTGATCGACGCCAGGTCGACCTCTGCCTTGGCGGCCACAGCCTTGTTGCTGGTTTCGGCATAACCGAGCGCGGCGAACAGTTCACCGGCGGATTCCAGGATCCGAGTACGGGTGACGGCACCGTCCTTGCGGGGTTCTCGGGGGGCTGCGGGCATGGCGGGCTCTGCGCTGTGGGGAGTAGGCAGAGCTTGTAACAGGCTTAGTCTAAAATCAATTTAAATTTAATTTAAGCGCCGACCGGGCGCGGCGCAAGGCCGCTCCCGGTGGTTGTGAGGGGTTATTTCACGTTGCTGGCCGTCTCCTGCACATGCTCGGCCTTGTCCTGTGGCAGGTGGTCGAACTCGCGCAGGCCGTTGTTGCGGTAGGGGTCACCGATCCAGCGCGGCACAACCTCGAACTGCGGGTTGACGATGCTTTTGGCAGGCTCGTACAGGTCATAGCTGAGCCCGGCCAGATCGGACAGCGTGTGAATCAGGTGCGAACTGCTGTAAGCACGGTTGGCCGTGGCCTGCAGGTCGCGCGGGTGGGCCGCTTGCCAGCTCGGCGAGGTCCACAGCAGGAACGGGATGGTGTACATCGGCCGGGTTGGGGCGCCTTCGTTGCGCCCCAGGCGGTCGTGATCGCCCGAGCTGTAAACATCCTCACCGTGGTCGGAGAGGTACAGCAAAAAGCCGTTGGGGGTGGTGGCCGAGTAGCGCTTGATCAGGCTCGACACCACGTGGTCGTTGTAGCGCACTGCGTTGTCATAGAAGTTGTAGGTTTCCACCTCGCTGGGCGAAAGCTTGGCCGGCACGCCCTGGCGATCGCTGAAATGCTGGAAGGCATTCGGGTAGCGGTAGCGGTAATCCATGTGCGTGCCCAGCAGATGGATGATGATGAACTTGTTTGGCGCTGGGTCTTGCAGGGCTTTCTCGAACGGGTCCAGCACCACTTCGTCGTACTGGCTGGCGTTTTGGTTGCGCTGGTTGTTCAGGTAGACCGGCACGTCCGTTTGCTGGGAGAAGGTGGTCAGCATGGTGTTGCGCTTGGTCATGGTCTGCTGGTTGGTGATCCAGAAGGTCTTGTAGCCTGCCTGTTTCATCAAGTTGATCAGCGACGGGTCGGTGAGGAAGCGGTCCGGGTGCTGTTCGTCACCAAAGGTCAGGATCTGCTGCATCACTTCGATGGTGTAGGGGCGTGGCGACACCACGTTGCTGAACACCGTCAGGCCCTTGTCGCTGGCGGCCAGCGCATCGAGGTTGGGGGTGGTATCGCGCGGGTAGCCGTACAGGTGCATGTGCTCGCGGGTGGTCGATTCGCCCAGCACCAGGACCAACGTGCGCGGCGCGTCACCGCTGCTGTTGCGCAGGTTCTGCAAGGGCGGCAGCGCAGCGTTCTGCGCCAACAGTTCCTGCATGTTGTTCAGCTGTTGGCGGTATTGCTTGTAGCCGACCAGCAACTGCCACGGCACGGCAGGTTCCATGCGCTGCTGAACCTTTTCGGCAGCGTCGGCAAAGTTGCGTTCCTGGGTGACCATCTGTTTGTAGAAGGGGTACACCAGGTTGGCCACCAGCAGCAGGACAACCACCGGAATGCGGCTGCGCAAGGGCAGCGTGACCGGGCGCACGCGCTTGTACAGCAGCACGGCCACCACGGTATACAGCAGCAGCGCCAGGCCCAGCCAGAGGCTGAAGTATTGGCTGAAATACTCGCCAGCCTCCGCGGTATTGGATTCGAACATCACGAAGATGACGCTTTGCGAGAACTCCTGGCGATAGATGCCGAAGTAGCTCAGGCCGACCAGCGAGGCGGCCCACAGCACCAGGCCGATGACTGCCGCGGTGGCGCGGGTAAAGCGCGGTAGCAGCAGTACAGGGGCCAGCCACAGGCTGCTGAGAAACAGCGCATCGCGAAAGCCGGCAAAGCCGGTGGTGCCACTGAACAGCAGCAGCGCCTGGGTAACGCCGGAGAAATACCAGAAGAACAGCAGGAGCCAGCCCAGGCCGGCCCAGTCCACGCCTTTGCGCGTGGGGATTTTTTTAATAGCTGACACGTATGCCTCGTAGAACCTTGGCAGCCACCCAATGTGCGCGTGGCCGGAAAGGGCGTGACGCTAATCTGAAGGTTGTGAAAATAACGTCAAGGCGCAGCGCAATGAGACGGGATGCACGCCCGCCCGGGGCGTTTCAGGTGGCCTCGGGCAGGGTCGCGTTGGCTTTTTTCGGGGGGCGGATCGAGCCGATGTACACCGCCACAATGGTCAGTAACGCACCGCACACCTGGAGCGTCGAGTTGGCCTTGCCGAGGAAGGCGATGTCGATGAAGTAGGTGATCACCGGCTCCAGCAGCAGGATCAAGCCCGCCAAGCCCAGGCTGATCGCGCCAATCGAACGGTTGACCAACAGCCAGCCGACGAACTGCACCAGCACGCCATAGATCACCAGCATCAGCCAGGTCTGCCCATCGTTGATCACCAGGCTCTCACCGTTGGCCAGGGCGTAGCCAAGCAAGACCAGCGCAGCCCACAGGCTCAGGTTGAGCATCTGCGCGATCTTGTCGCCACCGCCGTCGGGCAACTGGGTGTTGACCTTGAGGAAGTACACACAGACGGCATAGGCCAGCCCCGACAGTACCCCATAGATGACGCCCTTCATGCCCAGCGCACTGCTCATTTCTGGCATCAGCAACAGGTACAGCCCGATAAAGGCCAAGGTGATCGAGACGAGGAAGTTGGCCGAGGGCCGTTCCTTGAGCAGGTAAAAACCCAGGAAGGTCATGAAAAACACCTGGCAATTGGTCAGGATCGAACCGATGCCAGGGCCGACGATGTAGATGCTCTGGTGCCAGAGTGCCAGGTCGATGGCCAGAAACACGCCGGCAAGCCCGGTGTACAGCTGCGCCTTGAAGCCCTTGAGCATGACCGGCGTACGGCGCGCCTTGAGCAGCAGGAAGAACAGGATGGAGGCAAACAACATCCGGTAGAAGCCCGCGCCGCCGGCGCCTATCTGGGCGAATGCGACAGTCAAGGCGGAAAGGCTGAGCATCAACCCGCCGAACGTCAGTTCGAGGATTGCGCGGTTGTTGTTGGTCGACATGAGGGTACCCGTTGATCTGTGCCTGTTTAAGGCGTGATAACGTAGCCAGCTACCGTCGGAACGTATTGTAAAAAACTGCACACGCGGTGGTTGAGCTTGGGAGTGGGGGACAGGGTGAACAAGGACTTCGCTGCGTTCAGGCGCATACCTGAAGGGGGGTGTGAACTGCTGACCGCGCGATACAGCCACCAGGCGTTCGGCCGCCACTCGCATGATCGCTATGCCGTGGGCGTTATCAGCGCCGGCATGGAGCGCATGTACTACCGCGGTCGCCATGACCTGGGCGGGCCGGGGAGTGTGGTTACCATCAGCCCCGGGGAGATACACGATGGCGTGCCCGCCCATGAGCAGGGCTGGATGTACCGCATGCTGTATGTGGACCCGCACTGGCTCAATGGCACCTTGATGCCGAAGCAGGCCAGCGACTTCATCCACCTGTTCCGGGCTGCGTTCGCCGAGCGCCCGGCACTGGCCCGCACGTTTTTGCATCACCATCAAGCGCTCGAGGCGTCGCACTGTAGCCTGGAGCGAGAAAGCCTGTTGCTGGAGTTGCTGCCCTTGCTGTTCGCGCCCAGCGGCCTGTGCGATGCAGCCACCGAGGCCATCGAAACGCAGGCCGTGCAGCAGGTGCGGCACAAGCTCGAAGACGAATACGACCAGCACGTCTCGCTGGAGCACCTGGCCAGCCTGGTAGGCCTTGAGCCGTTGTACTTGATCCGGGTATTCAAGAAGAGCGTGGGCATCTCGCCCCACAGCTACCAGATCCAGGTGCGGGTCGCCCACGCCCAGCGCCTGTTGCGTGCAGGCCTGAGCATCGCCGATGCCGCCATCGCGTGCGGGTTCTTCGACCAGAGCCATTTGAACCGGGCATTCAAAAAGGTGGTGGGGCTGACGCCGGGCAGTTTTCGTAGCGGATATTCGCGGGTTTGATTTCTCAGGCGTACAGGTATGATGCCTACAGCGTAACCAGACCTACAGGCCCAGTGGAACCATGAACCGTCGTAAGAAGATCAAACAGTTGATGCAGGCGCATGCCAAGAAAGCCAGTGCCAAGCTGGCACCGAAAAGCAAGCCCAAGTACATCAGCAAAGCTGACCGGTTGAAGCTGGCAGAGGCTGCCGAAACTACGGTTGTCGAATCGCCGAGCTGATAAAACAGAATGGGGCCCGGCCAGACCATCGGCCGTTATGCATTTCCCTGTAGGAGCAGCCTTGTGCTGCGAAGAGGCCGGTGACAGCACAGTAAATCTTCGCTGCTGTCACCGGCCTCTCCGCAGCACAAGGCTGCTCCTACACAGTGCGTAAGGTCAGGCCAACTGGTACGTGGTTTTTACCCGTGTGAAGAACTGCCGTGCGTGAGTGCCTTGCTCTCGTGAGCCCAGGCTCGATGCACCATTGCCACCAAATGGCACGTGGTAATCCACCCCTGCCGTGGGCAGGTTGACCATGACCATGCCCGCCGAACTGTTGCGCTTGAAATGCTCGGCATGGCGCAGCGACGTGGTGACGATCCCGGCCGACAAACCAAACACGGTGTCCTCGGCAGCCGCAAACGCCTCGTCGTAGTCACGCACCTTCAGCACACTCAGTACCGGGCCGAAGATTTCTTCGCGGTAGATGCGCATCTGCGGCGTCACGTCGGTGAACAGCGCGGGCGTGAACAGGTATGCCCCAGCCTCGTTGTCGATGCGCTCCCCGCCACACACCAGCTTCGCGCCTTGCTCAAGGCCTGAGGCCACGTACGACAGGTTCTGCTCCAACTGCCGGCTATCGACCACGGGGCCTATGTCGGTGGTGGGCTGCAATGCATCGCCCACCTTCAGCGCCCGGGTACGCTCGGCCAGGCGCGCCACGAACGCGTCATGAATACCCGCGGTGACGATCACCCGGGAGCTAGCCGTGCAGCGTTGGCCGGTGCTGTAGAACGAGCCGTTCAATGCCACCTCCACGGCCTGCTCCAGGTTCGCATCGTCCAGCACGATCAATGGATTTTTGCCCCCCATCTCCAGTTGCACTTTCTTCATGCCATCGGCCGCCAGCCTGGCGATCTGCCGGCCGGTGTGCTCGGAGCCGGTGAAGCTGATGCCATCGACCAGCGGCGAGCGGATCAGGGTGTCACCCACGCTGCGGCCCGGCCCGATCACCAGGTTGAACACACCGGCGGGCAAACCGGCCCGCGAGATGATTTCGGCCAGCGCCCAGGCTGACGAGGGCACCAATTCGGCCGGCTTGAACACTACACAGTTGCCGAAACACAGGGCTGGGGCAATCTTCCAGGCTGGGATGGCGATCGGGAAGTTCCACGGCGCGATGATGGCGACCACGCCCAGCGGCTGAGTGAACACGTCGATGCCTACGTCCTGGCGTACCGACGGGTATTTTTCGCCTTCGGCGCGCAGGGCTTCCTGGGCGTAGAACTTGAACGAGCGGCCGGCACGGTCGACTTCGCCCAGTGCCTCACGTACCACCTTGCCTTCTTCGCGGGCCAGCAGCGTGGCCAGTTCTTCTCGGCGTGCGAGGATCTCGCTGCCGATAAAGTCCAGCGCATCGGCGCGTTGCTGCGGGTTGCTGCGCGCCCAGGCGGGAGCGGCGCGGCGGGCAGCAAGCAGGGCCTGTTCGGTCAGTGCCTGATCGGCGCGGGCGAAGCGCTCGATCACCTCGCTCGGGTTGGACGGGTTGCGGTTTTCCAGCACATCGCTGCCGCCTGGGGCGACGAAGGCGCCATCGACATAGCTGCTCTTGGTGACCAGGGTCATGCGGTTCGGCTCCTTTTTACGTTGGCTTGGCGGGCGACGAAGTCGCTGATGTTGTCCACGGCGCTGTCCATCAATTGCTGCATGGCATCTTCACTGCTCCAGGCGATGTGCGGGTTGAGCAAGAAATCATCGCGCTCGATCAGCTGGAACAGCGGGTTGCTCGGGTGCAGCGGCTCGTGCTCGACCACATCCAGCGCCACACCGCCCAGTCGGCCGTCCCGTAGCGCCTGGATCAGCGCAGCTTCGTTGACCACGCCGCCACGGCCGGTGTTGACCACCAGGGCGTCGGGCTTCATCAGGGCCAGTTGTTCGGCACCAATGAGGTTGTAGGTGTCGGGCGTCAGCGGGCAGTTGATCGACAGCACGTCGCAACTGCGCAGCAGTTCGGCCAGCGGTCGGCAGTCCGGCCCCTGGCGCTTGCCGCCACGGTCTTCAAACAGCACCTGCATGCCGAAGGCCCGCGCCAGGTGCGCCAGGCGCAAGGCGATCGGGCCGCTGCCGATGATTGCCAATTGCTTGTCGCGCACGTCACGGATGCGGTGGTTGAAGTAGATGTTCTGCTGTGGCTTCTCGCCCGCATGCACCTGGCGCATCAAACGCGTGAACGCGGCCGGGCGGCGGAACAGTTCGAGGATCATCGCCAGGCTGTGCTCGGCCACGGTATTGGCGGCATAGCCCGGCACACTGGCCACTTCGATGCCATGGGCATCGCAGTAATCGACATCGACGATATCGCGGCCGGTGAGGGCCAGCGAAATCATCTTCAGTTTCGGCAACTGGCGCAGGTGTTCCTCACGCAGCGGCACGCTGCAGGTAAAGGCGATGGTTGCGTCCTTGAGGTGTTCGAGCACCTGCTCGGGGTGGGTGTAGGCAAACTGCTGCCAGGTGTGCTCGCAGGCCGGGTGCTTGAGGCGGGTGGAGGGCGCCAGGCCCTCGTCGTCGAGCAGTACGATATGTTCGCTCACGGTCCGTTTCCTTATTTTTTCTGGGCCGGCACGTAGCCGGCCGGGGCCATGGCCACCAGGCGACGGGTGAGGAAACCGGCGTCCTGATCATGGTCTTCGAGGGATTCCTTGCGGACCAGGGCGTCACGCACCATGTGCGCGCCAAAGAAGCGGAACGGCTCTGGCGGCAGCATTTTCATCTTCTGGTTGACCAGGCCGCAGTTGGCCCATTCGTCATTGGCATGCTCGACCAGCGACTTGATGATGCGGCTGGCAAACACGGTGGTGGCCACGCCATTGCCAGAGAAGCCGATGCCGTAACTGATGTTCTGGTGGTGATCGAGGTAGCCGAAGTTCGGCAAGCCCTTCATGGCCCGGTCGATGGGGCCGGTCCAGCTGCTGACCACCGGTACATCGGCAAGTTGCGGGTACAGCCGGCGCAGCTCGGCAGCCACCTTGTCGGCAGCAGGGGAAGGCTTCTCGTAGAGGTTGCCGATGCGTCCGGCATAAGCGAACTGGCCCAGCGGCTTGCCGAAGACTACGCGGCCATCAGGGGTGTTGCGCCAGTAGTTGAGCACGGTGCGCGAGTCGGTCATGCATTCGCCGCGGCTGAAACCGATGGCATCGAGCTTGGCCTTGACGGGTGCTGTCGCCACCATGTCGCTGGACATGATCGCGATCATCCGGCGCAACTCCGGGAACTGCGCGCCCCAAGCGTTGAGTGCCAGCACCACGTGCTTGGCCTTCACATGGCCCTTGGCGGTGTGCACCACCGGGTTGGCGCCACGTTGCAGGTGGGTGAATGGCGATTTCTCGAAGATCTGCACACCAAGCTTCAGCGCCACCCGGCGCAGGCCCCGCGCGAGCATGGCGGGCTGCACGGTGGCGGCGTTGGGGTCATAGATGCCACCCAGTACCAGCGGTGAGCCGACGCGCCCGCGAATGGTCTGGCGGTCAAGCTCTTGGAACGGGTTGACGTCTAGCTTTTGCAGGCCATCGGTCAGCACCCGCCAGGAGTTCATCTGGCGTTGGTTGGTGGCCGTCCACAACCAGCCATCCTTGCGGTACTGCGCGTCGATGCCGTGTTCCTGGCAGAAACTGCCGATCTCGTCGATGGCCGACTCTGCAGCCTCGCAGATGCGCCGCGCCTCGACGTCGCCGCAAATGGTCCGCACCGACAGGTACTTGCCCCACCAGTTGGTGGCCACGCCACCGTTGCGCCCACTGGCACCCGAGCCACAACGGTCGCGTTCGACGATGACGATGGTTTTTTCCGGGTGGGCCTGTTTCAGGCGGATGGCCGACCACAGGCCAAGGAAGCCACCGCCGACAATGCACACGTCGGCTTGAATCGAGTCCTGCAGGGCAGGGGCGAGGTCGCTGTCCAGGTCCAGCGCCTGGGCATACCAGAATCCACGGTACATGAGGGGTGCCTCTGAGCATGTTTGTCTTGTGTACACATGATGCTCAGTGCGGCCGGGGCGCGATATTACAGTCATGACAATTGATAGGACGTGGGCGCGTGCCTGGAGGGTGCGTTCTGAAAACCCTTACAACATGAGGGAATAAAACTGACGGCATGTTTTCGAGGGTGACAGTTACTAGCTAGCAGTTCTGAGAGGTCTTTTTTTAGGAGTGATCCATTAGTGTTGCCGCGTTTGAATTGGCTCGCCAAGTTAAAAAGTGGCTCACCCTAGGGGTGGGCTTGTCTAGTGGTTTATTGCGGCAAGGTTATCTAATGATTCAAGATTTTTCTGAACAGAGTAAGTCTCTCATGAGCAAGTTGAAGGTCGATTCGCTGGCGTCTATGGGCGATCTATCTGCTGAAGAACTGCGTGAGCAATTGGGCGATATGGTTGATATTGACGAAGCTCGCCAGTTGCACGAACACGTACGCCGGGCACGCAACCAAACCCTGCTCGATGAGAAAAGTATCATCATCCGTCATTCTCCGCTTGTGCCGAAGCGTCTCCAGAACGTTAACGATCGGCCGATCGAGCGCCCAGGACGATACTGTGCCCCTGGGGATGTGGCCTCGATGTTTTCGCCGGCGGCTTATCTGGCAGAGCTGTATAAACAGGCGAAGGAGTTATACCCCGCGAAAAACCCCTGGCATATCGACGAACGCCGCCCCGACCTGCGGCAATTGGTACTCAGCCAGAACAATCTGGACACGCCGATCAGTGCCCTCAGCCTGTCCAATGAGATATTGCTGAGCCGGGCGATTGCGGTGCTTACCCCGCCGGGCAGCCCAGCGTTGAATAATGACCAGCTCCTTGAAGCCCTGTCGGCTGATGTCGGTACTAGCACTACGCCGTACCATCATCATTACAACCGCCTGCGTCAGGTGTTTGTCCAGAACGATGCGGATTTGTCGCACTTGCTGGCGGCCTCCCGTTTCGCCAAACATCTGAATGACGCTGCACTGGCGTGCCTTCACTATGATATCTCGCCCGCCTTGCGCTGTTTATTGACGGACGACATCAACGAGGAGAATGCTGAAGCGCAGTTTGTCAAGTACTTCCCTGGCATGACGCCAACCTCCATGATGCAGCCCGCGCGCTTGCGCAGTTGGTTTGGCCTGACAGACGCTGAGCTGCAAGGCTTCATGGGGGAAATGGATAAAGCTGAATACATTGGGCGCACGCTAACGGCACGTGCCGATGACGAAATTATCCAGTTGACGTTGAGTGATACGCCTCCCAACATGCGTTATGTTCGACTGTATCCATTGCATGACGGCACCTGGCAGTTGTCGTTCAAGTTCCAGATCAATCGCGTTGTTAAATTTGAACTCAGCGGCCCTTTTGCGCTTGAACTGAGAGCTTCAGATTATGGGTACGACTTGTTCTTGCCCGATGTAGAGTATCGCCACAGTTTCGAATGGGCCGACGTGCCGGCCGAGGCCGCGCTTACCGCTAAATGGACGCGGTCCACTAGCGCTGACCATGAGAGCCGTGAAAGCACGTTAAATGTTACCTGCACGCGGTTGTCGACCGCTGCATACCTGCTTCAGTTGAACAAGATCGTTCGCCTGTACAAAGTGACCCAGCTGTCCCCACGGGCACTGCAAGACATCATTAATAGCGTCGAGCCAAGCCAGATCACTGACCAGACGCTGGCCATTGTTTTCCGCACCGCCCATTCAGTAAAGCGTTACGGCATCGATCACCAGGACGCGCTGCTCATGGCCAGGGGGTTTATCTCCGAAGCGTCCGACGGCACTGAAAAAAGCCAGTTCGACCGCCTGTTCAATGACCCGCCACTGGTTGCAGGCGGTTTGATCAGAGACAATACGCGGCTGCGCCTGCACCCGGACCATGCCAGCGAGCATGCCGACATCAAGGCAACCCTCAAGCGTGCCTACCAAACCGATGACGAAGGGCTGCTCGAGCTGGGCCGGCTTATCAGTGGCCTTGCGGATGCCGACGTCGGCATGAATGTCATCATGTCCCATTTGTCCGCGCTGTACACCTTGAGCCTGTGGGCTCGGCATCACGGTCTGACGCTTACTGAGCTGCGCCAACTGCTGCAGATGATGGGCGCGCCGCATCCGATGCATTCGCTGGACAACAGCGGATGGCAGCTGTTGTTGCAGGAGGTGCGCAGTACCACCGACTGGATGGCTGCCCGTGGCTGGACCGTTCACGATCTGCAACTGATGACCCGCGCTGTCGAGGCCATCCCAGCCAGTACCGAAGTCGGCAATCTGCTCAACGACATGCGGGCCGCCTTGAGCGCCGCGCAACTCCCCGAAGCACCGACCGTGCAGGATCTGCTAGGCGTGCTGTCGCCCTTGACCGCCTCCACGTTCAACCTCAGTGGTGATGCGTTGGCGCAAGCATTGTTGAACTGGGTAAACCTTGCCGAGCCGAGTGGGCTCACGCTGCAGCAGGCCTGCGAACGCCTGCGCAAGGCCGACCCATCGGCCCCGCATGAACGTGCCTTGGTCGACTTTGCCTACACCCTCGCGCAAATGGCACTCATCGCACATGGATGCGGCGTCACAGGCGATGCGCTGCTCCTGCTGGTGGAAAAGCCGCAGTTGCTGGCAGCCAACGCCGGGCACAGTGGCAGCGCTGGCTTGCTGCGGGATGTCCAGACCGTCATGGCGCTCGGCAACTTCAGTGACTGGCTGAGTAAGCTAGCGGACCAATCAGGCGCAGGCGGCGCACTGCTGGCGGAACTTGCTGAAGGTGCAGGCGTATCGTTGCCCCAGCTTTCCATGACTACCGGTGTTGCTCAAGCGACATTGGCGCAGGCGGCTGTGCATGCACATGACCAAGACGAGCTGACAGAGCCGACAAAGGTCCACAGCTGGCAGGAAATCGAACTGCTGATGCAATGGGCGAAACTGGCCGAGGCCTATGCCGTGATGCCGGACACGCTGGCAAAATTGCTGGCCCAGGACGACGACTGGGCCGCATGGCGGCAAATGGCAGACGCTTTTCAGGCAGGCCTGAAACCGTCGCAGGTCACTGCGGCCCATGCCGCCACGGAGCGGCCGCTCAGCCTGGCGCTGACTGGCGTGCTGGGCGCGAAAGAGCACTTCACTGTCGAAGCGCTGAACAAGCACCTGTTGATCGACGTGCTGAACGCCGAACAGGTGATAAGCAGCCGTATCGCCGAAGCGATGTCGGCCCTGCAGCAGTTCATCCACTGCACCCTGTCGACCCCAGAAGACCCGGCCAACGTGTGCCATGCTGTGCTGGGTCGCCAGTTTTTCAAGGACTGGACGCGTTGGAACGCCAGTTATGCCAACTGGGCTGCAGGGCAAATGCTGATGTACTACCCAGAAAACTACATCGACCCGACGGTACGCCTGGGGCAAACCCCGGCAATGGACGACATGCTGCAAACGCTGGGGCAGGCGCAGGTCAATGACGATACGGTGGGCGATGCCTTCCAGGGCTATCTGAGTGCGTTCGAGGAAGTGGCCAACCTGGAGACTATTAGTGGCTATCACGACAGCCGCGAAGCCGACACGGGCAAATCCTGGTTTATCGGGCGTAGCCGCAGCCAGCCTCACCAGTACTGGTGGCGCACGGTAGACGAAGCCAAGCGTGCCCCAGAGGGCGTGCTGCCAGCCAATGCCTGGACCGCATGGACAAAAATCGAACTGGCTCCGCAAGTGCAAGGGCGCCTGATTCGGCCTGTGGTGTTCCGCGGGCGCTTGCACCTGGGCTGGGTGGAGCGCCAGGAGCACATCATCACTCGTGATGACAAAGGGCAGCCAGAACTGCGTGAGTGGAACTGGACGTTCAAGGTGGCCTGGCTGCGTTATGACGGCAAGTGGAGCGTGCCCATCGAGTACCCGCTCGTGGTCGATATTGGCAAAGATACAGTTCTGGAAGACCTCTCGTTGTTTCTTGCCGCCTGGCCGCAACGTGATGGGCTGCTGGCAGCCATCTATGATCGGGCTGCAGAGAAAGTTAGCGAAGCTTCTATTGTTGCCGGCTTGGAGATTTCCGAGAACTTCAGCAGCCGCACGCTGGACAGGGTCGAACTGTTGCTGGGGCCGGTGCAGCACTGGCTGGATACCACCCTTGATACCGGCATGTGCGCGGTTTTCGAATGGCAGGAGCTGCCAACTGCGGAAAATCACATGCCGGTCACTGCCGGGAATGGTACGCCCAGCGGTTTTACGCAATTTGAGGCAAGGCTCGATGAAGCCAAGGTTGTCGGTGATGCAGGGGAGGCTGGGAACAGCTACAGCCTGTATTTTCGCAGCCAGTTATCGGTAGCGCAAAAGCGGCCACCCATTGAAAATAAATGGGTTGAGGTCCTCCTTGAGCAATACCCTGCATTGGCCTTAGTAACAGGACAAGTACGCGGCCTGATACGCAGTGAGGAGGGTGCATTGCTGGTGCGTCGAGTAAACTCAGTCAGTTATGGGTATCTGGTCATCAGTGAGTCACAAATGAGCTCCTACTTCGGGCACAACAGTGGCTCTATTGTATGGGTCGCTAACGTACTGGGCACTTCTAATTGGACTGTGTTGAGGAGGGTTGAGACCGTTGCCGGGAACGCAGTGGTCGCACAAGTCAATTTTCCGCAACAGGGTGACTTAAGGCACGCGAGTCTCTACTTTAGTGAGGGCATAGGCTCAAATCCTCCTCCACCAAATGATGTACCTGGGGTTTTGGGCTACACACAGCGCCATTTTGACGACACCCTCTACCCTCGGGATTACCTGAACCTGCTTGGCAGAGTTCCCGCTAATGAAGTGTTATGCCGCGTCTACAGCGTCGATGGCAAGCGCTTTAAAACCGCACAGGCCAGCCAGGAGTACGATCTGGCACAAGGGCCGGCACAGATACGGTTGAACACCACCGCACCCATGGGCGATATCAGCGAGTGGGAGGGGGCGAGCGAAGCCCTGCACCGGGTCGAGTACATGTTCGGCAACGGCAACACCCGCAACTACACCCTCAAGGTTTACAAAGATGCCGATGTGCTTAAGACCGCCATCATCGGTGCCACTGATCAAGGCGCTCAGTATCTGGCGCACAGAGGGCAGGTAACCCGCCTCAACACCCTGTTCGCCCGGGAGCTGACGGTAAAGGCGGTCTCAGGGATCGACTCAATCCTGAACTACGACACCCAGCTCATGCCCGAGCCGAAACTGGGCGTCGTCGTGCGTCTGACACTTCCGGTGTACAAGGAAACGTATCACGGCCCAGAGCGCTGGGCCGAGGTCTGGCTTGCTACCGACAAAGAGGAGCGCACCTTGCTTTGGAGGGGCCAGCTCAGCAACGCCAAGGTGCTCGCCAGCATGATGTTCGAGTCGGATCAGCGGTATGTCGGGCAACAGTCCTACCACTTGGAGACGAAATACAGCGCTAAACACAACAAGGCCATATCAGGCCTTAGCATCATGATCTCAAGCGAGACCCTGGCAATTCAGCGTGACTCTGATGCGGCATCTACCGGCCAAGTGCTGCTCAAGGACAATGTGGACAGTGTGCAGGTATTTGGCAGGAACGACACTGAAAGCATGGACTTCACCGGCGCCAATGCCCTGTATTTCTGGGAGTTGTTCTACTACACCCCCATGTTGGTCATGCAGCGCTTTCTTCAGGAAGAACGCTTTGACCTTGCCGAACAGTGGCTGAAGTACGTGTTCAACCCGGCTGGCTACTCAGTATCCGGCGTAGGCACACAGCGGATGTGGAATGTACGGCCGCTGGAAGAAGACACCAGCTGGAACGACGACCCCCTGAAGTCGCTCGACCCGGATGCCGTGGCGCAGAACGACCCGATGCACTACAAGTACAACGTCTTCATGCGCCTGCTGGACATTTGCATCGGCCGCGGCGATGCCGCCTACCGCAGGCTGCAGCGCGACACCCTCAGCGAAGCCAGCGTCTGGTATCAGCGCGCGGTGAGCCTGCTGGGCGACGCCCCCTGGGCACCGCCGGCAACGGGCTGGAACGAACCCGTGCTGGGGCAGGCCGCAGCGCCCGGCGAAAGCCCGTTTCTGCCAGAGGTTAACCGGACTATGCTCGGTTACTGGGAGGCGCTGCGCATTCGACAGTACAACCTGCGCCACAACCTGACCCTCGATGGCCAGCCGCTAAGCTTGCCGCTCTACGCCACACCGGCCGATCCCAAGGCGTTGCTGGCCGCGGCAGTGGCAGCAGAGGCCAGTGGCGAACGTGGCCTGACGGAAGTCAACGACGTGCCGGCGCTGCGCTTCACCGTGTTGCTCGACGGTGCCCGTAGCATGGCCGCCCAGCTGATTCATTTTGGCAGCGAGATGCAATGGATTCTCGAGCGCCAGGATGCCGAGGCGTTGGCAGGCATGCTGGCCAGCCAGGGTGCGGAGCTTGCCGAGAGCAATGTGGCGCTGTTCAAGCACACCCTCAAGGAGCTGGCAGCCGACCGCGTGACCTTGCAAAGCTCGCTGGTGGCGGCCACGGCCAGTCGGAATCACTACTTGAACCTCTACCAAAGGAACATCTCTGATCGCGAGCACCTTGCGCTGAAGTTGCGAACCGAGTCTGAACAGGCAGGTGCGGCTGAATCTGCCCTCATGGCCGGGGCTGCGATCATTGCCGCCTTCCCCAAGATCTTTGGTTTCTCCAACGGTGGCGGTAAACCGGAAGACGCCTTGAAGGCCGTTGCCTACGGCTTTGGCGCGCGCTCGAAAGTGTATGGCATCAAGGCGTCGCGCCTTAGCCAAGAGGAGGCCTTCGCGCGTCGTCGTGCTGACTGGAAGTTCCAGTATGAATCGGCAGAAAAACAGATGGCGACCGTGCAGGCTCAACTCGATGCCCTGGCAGTACGTGAAACCTCCGCCCAGATGCACATTGCCCACTTGAACACCCAAGCTGCCCATTCACAGGCCCAGCTTGCCTTGTTCCAAGGCAAGTACACTGGCAAGGCCATGTACAGCTGGCTGCGCGCACGCCTGGCGAGCATTTTCTACACCTATTACGATCTCACCGTGTCGCGCTGCCTGATGGCACAAAAGGCCCTGCAATGGGAAAAAGGCGACACGGATATGTACCTGCGCACCGGCACCTGGAACAGCGCCTGGGCGGGTTTGCTGTGTGGTGAGGGGCTGATGCTGGCACTGGGGCAGATGGAAACGGCCTGGGTCAAATGGCAGAAGCGCGAGCTTGAGGTGACGCGCACGGTGTCACTGGCCAGGCTTTTCGACGGCAAGCTCAGCTCGCAAGACCAAGCCGTAACCCTGGGTGAGGCGGTCAAGGCGCTGCTTGACGGTAAAACAGTTGAGGTCGATGACACGCTTGAAAACAGCAGCTTTGCACTGGCTGCGAACGGCATGCTATCGATCCAGTTCGGCCTTAAAACGTTGAACCTGGCAGCAGGCTTCGAAACTGCAGCTTCGCGACGCATCCGCAGCATTGCCGTCTCGCTGCCGGCCTTGCTGGGCCCCTACCAGGATGTGCATGCACGGCTGTTGACCAATGCCCAAGGCCTGCCTGCGGGCTGTGAGCAGATGAACATCTCCCATGCCATGCAGGACAACGGCCAGTTCAGCCAGCTCAATGGTTACCCGGCATTCCGCCCAGGTAACCAGTTGCTGCCGTTCGAAGGGCTGCACATCGCCAAGGCGGATGATCGCGAAGACCAGACCCAGATGTCGTTGAACTTCGACCAGGCCCAAGGCGATCAGCGGGCACTGCTGGAACGCCTGAACGACATCATTCTGCACGTGCAGTTCACCGTTCGCTAAGGAACAGGGGAGGGCACCCCGGTGCCCTCCCGCTGAGGCCGATTTCCTATTTCCTGACCCTTGCGCCAAGGCGCGGGGGTCGTCAAGGAGCAACATCATGAATGATATGTCTGTCACCCCTTCGGGTGCCGGCGGTGAACCTGTGTTCAGCCCCCCCTCGCTGCCCAAGGGCGGCGGTACGGTTTCGGCGGGCGGAGGCATGCTGTCAGTCGGCAGCGCCGACGGCGCCGCAGGTTGGTCGCTGCCATTACCATTGCCGGTCGGCCGCGCGTTGTCGCCACCGTTGAGCCTGGCCTACCGTTCTTCGGCAGGTAATGATGCCTTCGGTGCTGGCTGGCAGTGTAGCCCGCCCACTGTCTGCCGCCTGGACCGCCTGGGTGTCCCCCGATACACCCGCAGTGACCGTTGGCAGGGCCCCGACGGCGAGGAAATCCTGCTCGACCGCGGGGCGCCGCGCACTGTCGCCAGTTTGCCGTTTTCCGATACCCCCGCTGCTCACACGGTAACCGCCTGGGTGCAGCGCAGTGGCGGCCGCGACCAGCGCCTGGAGCATTGGCAAGCGCAAGCAAGCCCCGACTCGCCGGGCTTCTGGCTGCAATACCATGCCGACGGCAGCATTACGCTGTTTGGCTGGTCGGCCTCAGCTCGCCTAGCCAAGCCCGGCAAACCGGCAGAGGTCGCGTGCTGGTTTGCCGAAGAGACCGTCAGTGCCACGGGGGAGCACGTGGTCTACACCTACCGCAGCGAAGACCAGGCGGGCTGCGATGCGCACGAACAGGCCATGCACCCGCAGGTTGCCAACACCACCTGGTTGCCGTCCACGCCATGAATGCAACCCCAAGCGCAGCGCTGCTGATACCGCAGCAGGCCTTTCGCCCGGATGATTTCATGACCGTGATGCAGCTGGATTACGGCGAACGCGGCGTGGATGTGAACACCCCACCAGCGTTCGAGGTGAAGGCACCCTGGCCGGTGCGCGAGGACTGCTTTTCGTACTGGCGCTTGGGCTTCGATAAACGGGTGCGGCGGCTTTGCCACGAGGTGCTGCTGTGGCACCGTACGCGCATGATGGCCGGGGACGCTGACCCAAGCCCGCAACTGGTTTCGCGCTTGCACCTGGGGTATGACGCATCGGGTGTTGCCTCAGTGCTGGTCGCCGCGCAACAGGTCGCTTACGAAACGGATGGCACGCCGTTGTTGCTGCCGCCGGTGGAATTCGAGCCGAGTCGCCCAGGGCGTCAGCACTCAGGCTGGGAGGCATTGCCCGACCTCGATGGCTTCAGTGCGCCGCACTGGCAGATGGTAGATCTTCACGGCGAGGGGGTGCCGGGTTTGCTGTTCCAGGATGCCGGTGCCTGGTGGTATCGCGCGCCAGAACGCAACAGTGACCTGGGTGGCGATGCCATCACGTGGGGCGAGTCACAGGTATTACCGGGAGCGCCACGCCCAGGCACAGGAATGCTGGCCGACCTCGAGGGTGACGGCCAGCCACAATGGCTGGTCAACCTGCCGGGTGTTCGCGGCAGCTTCACCCTGACGCCGGATGGGCAATGGGGTGACTTCATTGCCGCCGACGCCATGCCCAGCGAGCTGGCCCATGGGGATGCGCAACTGGTCGACTTCAGCGGTGGCGGGCAGCAGGACCTGGTGATGATCGGGCCACGTAGCGTGCGTCTGTCTGCCAGGGTACGTGGTGCCGGCTGGCAGCCCGCCAGCGACATCGTGGCAGGCCCCACGCTGCCATTGCCTGGCGGTGAGCACCGGCTGGTGGCATTTGCCGATCTTGCGGGCACAGGTTTGCAGCAATTGATCGAGGTCACGGCCGAGGGCGTCACCTACTGGCCGATGCTTGGCCACGGTCATTTTGCCAACCCTGTGCAGATGCCGGGTTTTGCCATCGAACATTTCAACGCCTCGCGGGTATTGCTTGGCGATACCGACGGCAGTGGTACTACCGATATCCTTTATGTGGACGCCGACCGCATCCGGGTATTCGTCAGCCATAACGGTAATCGCTTCGTCGAAAGCCATTGCGTGCCAGCGCCGGAGGAGGTTGTGCTCGATGCCAGCTGCAAGCTGCAACTGGTCGATTTGCGCGGGCAGGGTTGTGCAGAGCTGGTGCTGACTGTGCCGCACCTCTCTCCACGCAGTTGGGCGTACCGCTTCAACGACCGACGCCCCTGGTTGCTGGCCGAGGTGTGCAGCAACACCGGTGGTCGTACGCTTTTCGATTACCGCAGTTCGGCGCAGAGCTGGCTGGATGAAAAGCGTGCCCTGCAAGGGGAGGGCAAGGCGGCGATCAGTCGCTTGCCGTTCCCGGTTCACACCTTGGCCCAGGTGACCCTTGTGGACGACATCAGTGGCCTGCGTACTGTCAGTGGCATGCGCTATCAGAGCCCGGTCTGGGACCCAGTCGAGCGCGAGTTTCGCGGTTTCAGGCAGTTGATCCAGACCGACACCCTGAGCGACGCCCAGGGCACGGCCGCCGAGCGTTCGCCGCCGGCGCAAATACGCCATTGGTTCCTCAGTGGCATCGAAGACCTGGACAGCATCGCGCCACAGGGCCTTGATGGGCAGCGCAGCGCAGAGGCGGACTTTCCCTTGCAACCGGTGCGCTTCACTCGCCTTGAAGGTGACTGCGATGTGCCTTACTCGCCGCAAGGTGCAGCCCGGCGTTGGCTGCTTTGTGCCTTGAAAGGGGCGCAAGTGCGCAGTGAAACCTACGGCCTTGACGGCACTGAACACGCTGGGGTGCCGTACAGCATCACCCGTCAGCGCTGGCAAGTGCGGGTTTACGAGACCGCGCACGCCGACCGGCCTGCGGCCTTGGTAACGGCAATAGAGAGCCTGGCCTTCACCACCGAGCGCATTGTCCAAGACCCGGTTATCACGCAGGCACTGGTGATTGGCCAAGACAAGTACGGCCATGTCCTGCAGCAGGTGCAGGTGCATTACCCGCGCCGGGTTGCAGTCTCCCCATCGCCTTATCCAGCCTCGCTGCCAGCCGGTTTGCTGGACGATGCCCGCGACCCTCAGCAGGACATGGCCTGGCTTGAGCACGCGCGCCATCGGGTACGCAACCTGGAGGACGGCCATGATTACGTGTCCGGGCTGATTGAAGCGACCCGTACCGATGTGCTGGCGCTGCCAGCGCACGCGCTGCCGCAGGGCGGCTTCAGCGTGGAAAATCTGCTGGCACCCGGCAGCCCGTTGGAGGGCCTGGACGCTGCCACGCTGTCGGGCTACCAGCGCAAGCAATGGTGCGATGCCCAGGGGCAACTGACCGCGGCGCCAATCCGCCAGGCGCTGGTGGCCTACCGCGAAACCGCCATGCTCGAACACGCCACCTTGGCTGCGCTCGAGACAACGCTTTTGCCGCACGAGCTGGCACAGTGGCAGGCCAACGGCGGCTATCACCTCATCGCCTTGGCCGAGGACGGCAAGCAGGTGTATGTCAGCCGCCACGACCTGATCAAGCACCAGGGGGCGCCTCTGTTTTATCGACTGGCCACGCTGCGTGCCAGCGAGCTGCTTGGCGAGCAGCGTGTTGACTGGAGCCCACACGCCCTGCAAGTGCTGAAGATAACCGACGCCGCTGGCCTGGAAACCGGCTTCGAGCATGACTGGCGTTTCCTCACACCCGTAACCATGACCGATGCCAACGACAACCAGCACCAGGTCAGCCTCGATGCCTTGGGGCGAGTGACACAAACCCGCTTCCACGGCACGGAACAGGGCCAGTTGGCCGGCTATAGCAGCGGCAAGGCATTCACGCTGCCGGCAACGGTCGAGGGCATCCTGGCACTCGAAGGAGGCGAGGTACCCGTGGCCACGGCGCATCGGGTAGTGAACAACAGCTGGATGCCCTTGGCACGTGACAGCCAAGGGCGCCCTCTGGCTACCCGTATGGGCGAGCTGGCGCTGCGTCGCCTGCTCAAGGCCAATGGCCTGGCCGCTGTGGACGACGGCGAAAGCCGCCAGCCACCGCACATCATCAGCCTGCAGACCGACCGCTACGACGGCGACCCTGCGCAGCAGCTGCGCGTAAACGTGGCGCACAGCGATGGCGCCGGCCGCCTGTTGCAGACCGCTGTGCTGAGTGCGCCTGGCGATGCGTGGGTGCGTACCGCCGCAGGCAGCCTTGAGCGCGATGCCAACGGTGCTGCGCTCGTGCAGCCGGCAGCGCGACGCTGGGCGGTAACCGGCAAGACCGAGTACGACAACAAAGGCCAGCCCGTGCGCACCTGGTTGCCGTACTACCTTGATGACTGGCGCCCTGTAAGCGATGACAGCGGCCACCCCGGGCTGTATGCCGATACCCAGCTGTATGACGCCATGGGGCGCGTTTACCGCGTCCTCACCGCCGCGGGCTGGGAGCGGCGTACCGAGTACTACCCCTGGTTCACGGTGGCGCAGGACGAGAACGACACGGCCTGAGCGCGACCTTGATGGCGCGCGCTACCTGGCGCGCGCCATCCACTCAACCCCATGCAGATTTCAAGAACAGGAGGCACGCGATGCCTGCTCTTTCGGACAACGCTGTCCACCGCAATACCCCTACCGTCACGGTCGTGGACAACCGCGGCCTGGTGGCCCGGACTATCCACTACCACCGCCACCCAGACACGCCGACGCTGACGCTACCTCGGATTACGCGTCAGCAGCATGACGCCAAGGGCTCCATGACCCACAGCAGCGACCCGCGCCTGCACGCCAGCGGCCGGGGTAACTTTGCCTGGCTGACCGACCTGGCCGGCACCCCGGTTTGCACCCAAAGCGCCGACGCCGGCGTGTCGATCAACCTGAGCGATGCAGCAGGGCGCCCGTTGCTGGCGGTGTCGCGAATCGCGCTCGATGAACACGGCGAGCACCTGCGCAGTGAGGCGGTCACCCGCATCTGGCATTACGAGAACGCCAACCTGCCAGGGCGCCTACTGGGGATCAGCGAACAGGTCAACGGCGACGTGGCGTGTCGGCTGGAGCGGCTGGTCTATGCCGGCAACAGCGCCGCAGAAAAAGCCCACAATTTGGCGGGCCAGGCAAGCCAGCACTACCACACCGCCGGTTTGCTGCAGACCCATGGCGTTGGCTTGACCGGCGTCCCGCTAGAGACCACGCAACGCTTGCTGGCGGATGCCGATAACCCGCAGGTAGGGGCGGATTGGCAAAGTGAGCAGCCTGCTGATTGGGAGGCCCAACTGCAGCCGGAAAGCGAAGCCAGCACCACGCTGACCACGGTGGATGCGACCGGTGCACCCTTGACTACGCGTGATGCCGCAGGCCATCTGCGTCGCCAGGCTTACGACGTGGCGGGCCTGCTCACGCAGCGTTGGCTGACGCTCAAGGGCGGCCCTGAGCAGGTCATTCTCAAAGCCCTGAGCTATTCGGCGGCTGGGCAAAAGCTGCGCGAGGAGCACGGTAACGGCTTGGTCACCCATTACTGCTACGAACCGCGCACCCAGCGGCTGGCCGAAGTCCGTACCGAGCGCCCGACAGGGCACGCGCAAGGGGCCAAGGTGCTGCAAGACCTGCGCTACGCCTACGACCCGGTGGGCAATGTGCTGAGTGTGCGCAACGACGCCGAAGAAACCCGCTTCTGGCGCAATCAGAAAGTCGAACCGCTAAGCACCTATGTCTATGACAGCCTGTACCAGCTGGCCAGCGCCACCGGGCGCGAGATGGCCAATGCCGGCCAGCAGGGCGCCAACCTGCCGGATATGGCGACCCTCGATAACGTCACCTACAGCCGTTACAACCGTACCTATACCTACGACATGGCGGGCAACCTGACCCGCATCCGCCACAGCGCGCCTGCCACAAACCATAGCTACACCACCGATATCACTGTCAGTGACCGCAGCAACCGGGCGGTGGACAGCACGCTCACCCAGGACCCGGCCGCCGTCGAGGCGTTGTTCAATGCCAGTGGCCAGCAAAAGGCGTTGTTGCCGGGGCAGCAACTGAGCTGGACACCGCGCGGTGAGTTGCACGCCGTTACCCAGGTCATGCGCGAAGGGGCGGAGGACGATGGCGAAAGTTACCGTTATGACATCGGCAACCAACGGGTGCTCAAGGTCAGTACCCAAAAGACCGCGACCCACATGCGCACGCAACGTGCGCAGTATCTGCCAGGCCTGGAGCTGCGCAGTACAACTCAGGGCGGCACGCTGACCGAGCAGCTGCAGGTGGTGCTGGTGGGCGAAGCTGGGCACGCCCAGGTGCGGGCCTTGCACTGGGCTTCAGGTAAACCGCCAGAATTTGCCGACGCGCAATTGCGTTACAGCTACGCCGACCAGCTGGGCAGCGGTTGCCTGGAGGTCGATGGCAGTGGTGCGGTGATCAGCCGAGAGGAGTACTACCCGTACGGCGGCACTGCGGTATGGGCCGCTCGCAGCGAAGTGCAGGGGCGCTACAAGTTCGTTCGTTATTCGGGCAAGGAGCGTGATGCGACGGGGCTGTACTACTACGGGTATCGCTATTACCAGCCTTGGCTGGGGCGGTGGTTGAGCGCGGACCCGGCAGGCACGGTGGATGGTTTGAACTTGTACGCGATGGTGCGTAACAACCCGATGACATTGGTTGATGAGCTGGGGTTGCGAGGGGGCAAGAAAAAGGGCGGGGGGAACAGTTCCGGAGCACAAGGCACGCCGGTTGCGAACGGCAGTGATGGAGCTGTAAGTGAACCGGTCGCGTCAACCTCATCTTCAGCAGGGCCGAGCCGTGACGGTGCTGGCGCGGTGGCCTTATCTTCCGGCCCAGAGCTACCTACTGCAGATAGTCCGGCCAAGGAGGAATGGGAATCCGTACCTACTCGTAAGGAAAAAAAGGAAAAAAAGGCGGAAAAAAAGAAGGAGAGTACGGCAAAGGAAGTCAATTTCGAGAGTGAGTTCGGTCTTAACGGCAGCGAACTATTTGATCGTCTGAAGTCGGAGATTCCTCGGGATAGACAATTGAATATGAGCAGCGTTGCGGCAATAGGCCAAAGGATAAACCCCGATACAGGTAAACGACAGGTTGTTTTCTTGGACGAGGGTACAACAACACAGGGTTTAAGCCATATTACCACCGAGCACAGAGCCGACTTCGCGCGCATGGGCTTTGTTGGAAGAAAACCCATCGTCAATGTGGTGATGACGGCCTTGATCCACGGTAGCATCGTCGGCATGCAAGGTGTCAAACCAGGCAAAGTCGGCCGACCGATTTATGAGTTCGATTTCAAAGGGACCAAGCGCCTCCTCGCGGTTCAGCTCAAAGATGACAACAGTGTGTTGGGTGCCAATCCTAAGGCGCAGGGCGTCAATTACCGAGAGAAAAGGGACTGGCAGCAGTTGCGTATATTGTAGCTGATGAGCTATTTCATGTCGGAAATCTACTATTCTTGGCGCTAAATATGATATGGCGGACGCCTGAAGACGCCTAGAATGACACCCACTTCGGATGTCATGTGAGCAGCGTCCATGGTCGCCCTACAAGATCAACAACAACCACAGCCCCCCGAAGCCGCCTCGCAGATCAAGCCTGAACTGCGGGTCGGCTTCGTGCTCCTCAACCAGTTCACCCTGGTCCCGGTCGCTGGCCTGGTCGACTCGCTGCGCTTCGCCGCCGACAAGTCGTTCCGCAGCCAGCAAGTGTATTGCCAATGGGACTGGATGACCCTGGACGACCAGCCGATCACCGCCAGTTGCGGCATGCCCATTTCGCCGACCAAACCGCTCAACCTGTTTGCCCAGTACGACTACATCGTGCTGGCGGGCGGGCTGTTGGGCGAAACGCGTAACCCACCAGACTGGCTACTCGATGCGCTGCGTGAGGTGTATGCCGCCAATATCCCGATCATCGCCCTGTGTTCAGGTTCGTTCGTGCTGGGCAAGGCCGGCCTGCTCGATGGCCGGCGGTGCGCGTTGCATTTTACCTTGCGCGATGAGTTCAAGGAGCGCTTCCCGCTGTCCACCGCCGTGATCGACAAAAGCTATGTGGATGACCGCGGCATTATCACCTGCCCGGGCGGCACGGCCATCGACCTGGCGGCCAACCTGATTCGCCGGCACTGCGGTGCGGTGCGGGCGCAGAAGGGTTTGGAGTACCTGCTGGTGGATGAGCGAGCCGACGCGCAAGAGGACAAGGCCGCCAGCGAAAGCGTTTACCAGAACGACCGTGTGCAACGGGCCATTGCCTTCATGCGCGCCAACCTGGATGCCTCGATGACCCTCAAGGCCGTGGCCGAGGCAGTGGGCACGCACCCGCGGCAGTTGCACCGCGAATTCGTCGCCAACACACAAGAGCCACCGGCCAACTACTGGCGCAAGCTGCGCCTGGACCACGCCCGGCGCTTGCTGGTGAATACCAGCCAGAACATCACCACCATTGCCTTGGCGTGTGGCTTTTCCGATGCGTCGCACTTCATCTTGTGGTTCCGCAAGCAGTACGGCGAGACGCCTTACAGCTTCCGCAAACGGCGGCATGAAGTGGAGCGGTTTGACTGGCATGGGGACAAAGTAGGCTTGGACCCGGAGCTGTAGCTGTGTAGCCATCTCCAGCGCTACCCGTGTAGGCGCTGGCTTGCCTGCGAATGGGCCGCAAAGCGGCCCCGGCGCTATCAAAGCTGACCAAAAGCCTGAATTTCGATCCGATACTCAGGCGCCGCCAGCGCAGCCCCCACACACGCCCGCACCGGTGGTTGCTGCCCGACCCAGGCGTCATACACCTCATTCATCGCCGCAAACTCTTCCATGTCAGCCAGCCAGATCTGCACGCGGGTGAGGTTGCCCTTACCTGCGCCAACCTGCTCCAGCCACTGCTCCAGCTGCGCCAGCACGCACCGCGTCTGCGCAGCGATATCGCCCGGTGCAAGGGCGACGATCCCGGAGGTTTCCAGGCGGCCATCTACCAGTACCATCTGGCTGGCCCGTTTGCCGGGGTTGATACGTTCGATCATCAGCGCGCTCCTCAGAACAGTACGTAGGTCTTGCGCAGGGTCTCGTGGATCTCCCACACGCCTTCGCAGTTCTCCGGGAACAGCACCGCATCGCCCGCCCGCAGCTCGACCGGCTCGCCACCGTCGGGGGTAAAGGTGCAGCTGCCGCTGACGATATGGCTGAACTCGCGGTTTTTCAGGAAACGGCGGAACACCCCGGGGCTGCTTTCCCAGATGCCGATGCTGGCGCCCACCGCTTCATCGGTCTGGTCCTGGGCGCTGGCGGCGTGGGCGATCGGTTCGCCGATCGGCAGACGGGCAGGGGCTGGTACACCCAGGGGCGAGGCAGCGGCATTGCGGACAACGGTAAGCACTTGGCTCATGATGTGGCTCCTTCAGGCTTTTCGGGCAACGTTTTTGTAGGACGGTGACGGTGCAGGGGCGGCCCCGCCCAACGCGGCGGCTTGCTGCAGGTCGAGCTTGCTGGTCTCTGGGGCCAGCCACCACGAGATCAGTGCACCGAACAGTGAGATCAACGCGGCGGCGAACATGGTGTTGGCAATGCCATAGGTGGCCAGGGAAATAGGCACCAGGTAGGTGCCCACGGCCGCGCCGATACGCGACAGCGAAGTGGCCAGGCCAACGGCAGACGCGCGGATCTCGGTGGGGAACAACTCGTTGGGGTAGACGTATTCCAGCACCTGAGCGCCGCCGATCAACACCGCGTAGGCGCCAAACAGCACCAGCACGGTGGTGGGCGATGCGTCGGGGAACACGCCCAGCAGCACCAGCGACATGCCCGACCAGAGGAAGCTGTGGATCAGCATCTTGCGCCGCCCCAGGCGGTTGATCAGCTTGGTTGCCAGCAGGCAGCCCAGGGTGAACAGCAGGGTGATGGCGATCGAGCCGTAGGCGGCCCAGTCGCCGGTGAGCTTCAGCGCCTGCAGCACCTTTGGGGCGAACGCGTAAATGGCGAACAGCGGGACGATGGCGCAGGTCCAGAACAGGGTGACGAAGGCCATGCGCTTGCCGTAGCCGGAGTGGAACAGCGACCACACCGACACCGGTTTGCCGCTGACGTGTTCGGGCAGGTCGGCGATGGAGTAATCCGGGCCATAGACGCGTTTGATCACGGCATCCGCCTCGGCAGTGCGGCCCTTGCTCAGCAGCCAACGTGGCGATTCTGGCGTACCGCTACGGGCAATCAGGAACAACGCACCCGGGACCAACGCACTGGCCAATACCCAGCGCCAGCCGTCATCGCCGCCGACGCGCAGCAACAGTTCACCGACCACATAGGCCACGGCGGCCCCGGCGAACCACATCAGTACCATTGCCGCCAGCAGCGGCCCGCGTTGCTTGCGTGGCAGGAACTCGGCCAGCAGCGAGGTAGCGATCGGGTAGTCGGCGCCGACCGCGATACCAATCAACAACCGCCAGGCGAACAATGCCCAGGCCGACTCGACCCAGAACTGCGCCACCGAAAAACCGACAATGGCGATGAGGTCGACCAGGTACAGCACCTTGCGCCCGTATTTGTCGGTGAACCAGCCACCCAGGAAGCCGCCGAGGAACACCCCGATCAGCGCCGAAGCTGCAATCAGCCCCTCCCAGAAGGCCGACAGTTGCAGGGCCTGGGTGATCTGCAGCATGGCCACGCCGATGATGCTCAGCACATAGCCGTCGAGGAACGGGCCACCGGCGGAATAGACCGTCAGTTTGCGATGGAACGCATTGAGTGGCGCATCTTCGACGGAGCGTTTGGGGACAGACATTGGACTTACCTCTTGTTGTTATTTGACGCACTTGCGTGGCGGCACTATGGCACCGGGTTGCAGGGGTTCCCTATAACGGTTCGGACGGGTCGTGGGATGGCATTGCGAAGTGTGAATGGCACTGTAGGCGCAGCCTTGTGCTGCGAAGAGGCCGGCGACATCAGCCAAGATTTACGGCGTTGTTACCGGCCTCTTCGCAGCACAAGGCTGCGCCTACCGCGACCGAGTCAACAGCGCATCCAGCACCACTTCGCAGGCCGCGCCCCAGCTGGCACTTACCGGTTGATGCATCAACACGGCCAGCCCATCGGCGGTAAAGGTGCCCGGCGTGGCGATCGCTTGCCCCAGGGCCTTGAGCGTGTGTTCGGGCTGGCGCTGGGCACTGCTCACACAGTCGTGCAGGTTGCCCAGCACCAAGGCGCGTGCTTCGGTTGCGGGCAGGCCTTTGTCAGCCAGCCACTGCTGCAGGTCGTGCAAAAGGAAGTAGAACCAGCCATTCATGCACGCGGCCACCGTGGCCAGCTCGAATGCGGCTTCATCTTGCAATACCACCAGGTTGCCCAGCGCGGCGAGGCATTGCTCAGTGGGGGCATCCGGGGGGTAGACGACTACCGTGGACTGGTTGTGTTGCGCGGCATAAGACAGCATCACGCGCACGCAGTGAGCGGCGGGGAAGGCGGCTTGCAGCTGTTGCAGGTTCACACCTGCCGCCAACGACAGCAGGCGTTGCCCGGGGTGCAGGCGTACCTCGCCGGCCAGGTGTGCCAGTGATTCCGGGCGCACGCCCAGCATCAGCACCTCGGCCTGGTCGACTACCGCCTGATTGTTCGGCAGTACCTGGCAACCGTGTGTGTGGGCCAGTGTTTCGGCGCGCTGGGCGTTGCGTGGCGACAGCAGGATCGCGCCGTCGAAACCACCGCGGCGCAGGCCGATAACGACTTTTTCGGTCAGCTCGCCGACCCCGAGGATGCCCAGGCTATGCATGATGCCTCCTTGTCAGCTTTCCAGGCCGGCGCGGCGCTGGCCCCAGTGCAGGTTCAGGTTGACGCCCAGGCTCAGCAGCGGCTCCGGCGGGTTGCGGTTGGGCCCGGCCGAGCCCAGCAGGAAGTCGATCAGCTCGTCACGCTCGCCACTCAGCCAGTCGGCCAACAGGGTCCCGGTGGCAGTGCCCCGGGTAATTCCCAGGCCGTTGCAGCACAGCGCCGCATGGACATTGGGTGCCAGCGTGCCGAAGTGCGATTGGTGGTTGCGCGACAGGCACATCGAACCGCCCCAGGTGAATTCGAACGGCGTACCCGCGAGCATCGGGAAGCGCCGCTCGAACGACGCCCGGTGCTGTCGCCCGGCGCGTTGCAGGTGGCGCTGGTTGGCGCGCCCATCGGCGTTGAAACTGAAGCTGTTGCGCACCAGCAGGCGCTGGTCCGGGGTGCGTCGCAGGGTGGTGCCGAACGGGTCGGCGGGGATGATGCCCCAGGTCGCCTTGCCACCCAGGCGTGCTTGTTCGTCTTCGTTCAGGGGCCGGGTCATGCTGGCGTAGGTGAAAATCGGCAGCAGCCGCCCCGGCAGGAAGCCGAAGTACGAGGCGAAGGCGTTGTTGGTCAGCAGCAACTGCTCGGCAACGATCTCGCCATGGGCATGCGCGAGGGTGATGCGCGTGCCCTGTTCGATGCGGGTGATGGTGGTGTGTTCGTACAGCGTCACGTTGCTGGGCAGGCTGTCTGCCAGGCCTTTGGCCAAGGCGGCCGGCTGCAGTAGCTGGGTACCTGGGGTGTACAACGCTTTGCGGTAGAACGCGGTGCCGAAGTGCTCGGGCAGATCACGGGCATCGATCATCTGGTAGGGCTGGCCGAGTTTCTCCAGGCCGCTGCGGTACGCTTCGAGCACCGCCAACCCCTTGTCTTCGACCGCCGCCTGGTACTTGCCGTCCGGGCGGACCTGGCAGTCGATGCCATGCTGCTGGATCAGCGTGTGCAGTATCGACTGCGCGCGCAGGTTGAGCTTGAGGTTCATCCGCGCCGTGGCCAGTTCACCGATGTAGTCCGGTGCGCCGATGTCATGGGGCAGGTCGATGGCAAAGCCCGAGTTGCGGCCCGAGGCGCCAAAGCCGACTTCCTGGGCTTCGAGCAGGATCACCTCGTCATCCGGGTGATGCAGCGCCAGCTGCCGCGCGGCGGCAAGGCCGGTGAAGCCAGCACCGAGCACCACCCAGCGCGCTTCGCTCCGCCCCCGGTGCGCGGCACGTGGCTGGCGCATGGAGCTGAGGTGGAACCAGCCGCAACCGTTGTCATCCGCGGGGGTAGAGGTGTTTCTGTACATGGGTTTTATCCGTGTTGTTTTCTTCACTGTCGCATGGCCCGGGCAGGGGGCATATAACGGGAATGACGGGTCGTGGGAGGTTTTGAATTGACCGCGGCAAGCCCTGCGTGATTTGCTCGGTTTGCCGGTGACTGGCCCGTGCAAAAGCCCCGGCACTTAACGATCATTCAAAGGAAACTGAAGGTCTGCCATGTCCGAATACACGCTCCACTGCTTCGCCGAATCCGGCAATGCCTACAAAGCCGCCCTCATGCTTGAACTCACCGGCCAGCCTTGGCAGCCGGTGTTCGTCGACTTTTTCAACGGCCAGACCCGCGAGCAGGCCTGGCGCGATGAAGTGAACGAGCAGGGCGAGGTGCCGGTGCTCGAACACGCGGGCAAGTCGTTCACCCAATCGGCCTTGATCCTGGAATACCTCGCTGAGCAGACCGGCCAGTTTGGCCCACGCGATGAGGACGAAAAGCGCGAGATCTGGCGCTGGATGCTGTTCGACAACCACAAGTTCACCAGCTACTACGCGGCGCTGCGGTTTATCTACTGCCTGAAACAGATGGGCGAAACCGATGTGACCAAGTTCTTGCGTGATCGCGCCACGGCGGCCTATCGCATCGTTGATGCACATTTGGCGAAGACGCCGTTCATGGTCGGCGGGCGCTTGACCATCGCCGACTTGTCGTTGGCGGGGTATGTGTTCATGCCTGAAGACACGGGTATCGCGCTGGACGAATTCGTTCATATCGAGGCCTGGAAAGCGCGGATCAAGGGCACGCCAGGCTGGAAACACCCCTATGACCTGATGCCGCGGACAGCGCCTGTTCAAGCGCCATTCGGATGACTGGTCGTGACAAGCGCTAGCGCATGACTACGCTCAGGACGTAAGACACATTCTGCAACAACTGGCCAGTTGGCCCTGATGGATCTCGCTCACCCGCTGCAGATGGAAGGCCGCACTGGTTTGCAGGTCGCCCCATGGGGGGGCCGGAACTCACGGGGTGTCATGTGCAACCCCCGTGCTACTCCAAGCGGAGGCTCTACATGCTCAAAAAATGCTTGTTGGCTTTGGCAATCGGCGCGGTTTTGTCAGCGTCGGCCGTGTTGGTGCCTGACTCCATTGGCGGTGCGTCCAGCGCGTATGCGAAGGATGGCGGTGGTGGAGGTGGCGGCGGCCATGGTGGCGGCGGTGGCGGCGGTGGTCATGGCGGCGGTGGGGGTGGTAGCGGCGGCGGTGGCGGCGGCGGTGGAGGTGGTCATGGTGGCGGCAGTGGCGGCGGTGGAGGCCACGGCGGCAGTGGGAGCGGACACAGCGGCGATGGCGGCGGGCATGCCAGCTCAGGCCGTGGTGAAAGTGGACGCAATGGCGCCGATGATGGTGCCAACCATGAGGCCAATCATGAGGCCAACCACGAAGCGAATCATGACGCGAATCACAGTGTTGGCGAGGCCCACGGTGTAGGGCATGGCGCCGATGATGGGGCCGATCATGATGTCGGCGATGATCATGGCGGTGACCGCACCTAGCATTTGAGTGGCCCGTACCGGCCTCTTCGCGGGTAAACCCGCTCCCACAGGATCTTCACTGGCCTTGAAAGCAGTGGAATACCTGTAGGAGCGGGCTTGCCCGCGAAGAGGCCGGTACAGGCACTGCACATTTCAAATCGACAACCGCACCACCCGGTTATCCATAACCTGCTGCTCCTGCCCCCGCCTTTTGTTCACCACCAACTCGCCAATCGCGATCAGCCGGGTCCGGGTGATGTTGCGCGACAGCCCCAGCAACTGCGCGGTATGCACCTGGTTGTAATGGCAAAAACGGTACGCCGAGCGCAGCAGGGCATTTTCGACCTTCTCGTACAGCCCCCCAGGCTGCTCCTCGTACAATTGGCTAAACGCCCGCTGCAGCAGTTCCTCCACTGCATTGCTGGCAGGCTCCTCCTGCCGTTCGATACGCAGGTTGGACAGCCGCAAATCCTGCGCCTGGATCACCCAGTCAGCACAGGTCAACAAGCTGTGGTGAATAACGTTTTCCAACTCACGGATATTGCCCGGCCACGCATAGTCAACCAGCTTGGCCTGGGCCGTCGGGCTCAGTTCCACCGGCCCGTAGCCCAGCCGGTCGCTGTAGCTACGAATGAAATGCCGCGCCAATGGCAGGATGTCACCTGGCCGGTCACGCAGCGGGTGCAACTGCAAGGTCACCACGTTCAGCCGGTAATACAAGTCTTCGCGAAAATGCCCGGCATTGATGGCCTTCTCCAGCTGCACGTTGGTCGCCGCCAGTACACGCACATTGATCGGGATGCTTTTGCGTGAACCCAGCCGCACCACTTCGCGCTCCTGCAACACCCGCAGCAGCTTGACCTGGATCGGCAAGGGCAGGTCGCCAATCTCATCGAGAAACAGCGTGCCGCCGTCAGCCTCCTCGAACCAGCCGGCCTTGGCCGCCAGGGCGCCGGTGAAGGCGCCTTTTTCATGGCCAAACAGTTCGGCCTCCACCAGCGACTCGGAAAACGCCCCGCAATTGACCGCGACGAATGGGCCGTTACGGCGGCCGCTGAGGTTATGAATATGGCGTGCGACCAGCTCCTTGCCCGTGCCGGTTTCGCCGGTGATCAGCACGCTCGCCTCACTCGGCGCGACCTGTTGCAGGTGGGCGAGCAGCGCCTGTGACCTGGGGTCTTCGAAAACCTGTGCGGTCGCCCTGATTGAGGTGGCCAGTGTCGGGGACGGGGGGAGGGTCAGCAGTTGCATGGGCAATCCTCAGGAATAGAAGGAGGGGGCAGGGCGCTTGCCGTTGAGGGCCCACTCGCCCAACTCATGGATGCGGTAGTCCACGGGGTCGTGCAGGGTCTGTGTCCTCAGGTTGCGCCAGTGGCGGTCGAAGCGCAGCGAGGCGTGGGTAGCGCGGGCACCGGTGACCTCGAACAGCCGGTTGCAGATGTCCAGGCCATGGCGGCTGGCGGCAACCTTGGCAGTGCCGATGGCGAGGGCCAGGTCGCCGCGCTCCTCTGCGCTTAAGGCATGCTCCTTGGCCCAGGCGCTATCGAGCTGGCGGGCAGCGCGTTCGATCAGCAAACGGACGCTTTCCAGGCCGACCCAGAACTCGCCGTAATGGCGCAGCACATAAGGGTCTTCGGCAGTGGTGGTGGCGTTTGAGCGGAACCACGGCCGGCTTTCCTTGAGGGTGTACTGGCGGGCTTCTTCGTACGCGCCTTCGGCGATACCCAGGAACAGGTTGGCGAAATGCAGCTGCGCGATCAGCGGGCGCAAGGCGGCGAAGGGCGTGCTCAACGGCCCTGGGTCGAGCAGCAGTTCAGTGTGCTCGACCCGCACCCGTTCAAACGTGGCGCTGCCGCTGTCGGTCTGGCGCTGGCCGATGTTGTGCCAGTCGCTGTGCAGGCTGATACCGGTACGGCCACTGGGGATCGCGGCGATCAGCAGTTTGCCGCCCGCGCGTTCGTCCACGGCGGAGGCGATCAGCATTTCCGAGTCGCTGGCACCGGAGCAGAAGCTCTTCTTGCCAGAGAATTCGCACCAACCGTCGAAGTGCTTGACCACGGTGCGTGTGTCCAGCGGGTTGAGGGCGTTACCCCAAAACCACTGCTTGCGTGCAGTCTGCTCGAACCACGGCTGCCATTGGTCTGGGCGCGAAAACAGGCGCACGGTGGCCAGCATCAGGTGATGGAAACCGAAGACGTGGGCAATGGAGCTGTCGACCCGGGCGAACTCGCGCACCACTTCGAAAGTATCGAACCAGCTCGCGCCTTGGCCACCGAACGCCTGTGGGATAGTCAGCGACAACAGGCCGCTGCCACGCAGCGCGTCGCGCTCAGCCTTGGGCGTACCGCCGCGCTCGTCACGCTCGACGGCGGTCTGGGCGAACTGCCCAGCCAACTCGCGGGCGATGGCCAGGGCAGGGCGTGGTGCCGTGTTTACCGGTGCATTCATGGCCGCTCCTCAGGCGCTTTTGCGCAGCGCGTGATGGGCGCCGAACAGCGGCACGGCACGTTCGGCGGCCAGGCGGATACGCGCGGCGAGGGCCTCGCTGGAAACGCGGTAGTCGGCCAGTTCCGCTTGGCTGGCAAACACACCAATCGGCAGTGTCAGGGCCTGCAGGAAGCTGAATAGCGGGCGCAACTGGTGATCGAGCACCAGCGCGTGGCGCTCACTGCCCCCAGTGGCGGCGAGCAGCACTGGGGTGTCGACCAGGGCGTCCTGGCCGATCAGGTCGAACAGGTGCTTGAAGTGGCCAGTGAAGCTGCCGCGGTACACCGGCGTGGTCACCACCAGCAGGTCGGCCTTTTCCACCAGCCGCAGTTGCTGCTCCACGGCCTCGGGCAGCTCGCTGCGCCACAGGGCACTGCCCAACGGGCGGGCAATGTCACCCAGGTCGATGAGGTGAGGCTTGATGTTCAGGTGTTCGGCCAGTTCCGCGAGGATCGCCTCGGTCAGGGCCAAGGTGCGCGAAGGGCGGGAAGTACCGCCAGACAGGGCGACGACATTCAGTGGGGTGCTCATGGGCAAGTCTCCGGTTCGGGTTGAGCGGGGGACTTTGCTGGAGCAATCGTCGTGCCGTTTATAAAACCTATCTTAGATCAACGGGTTACGCGTTTTAGCGCCCGGGGCGATGTTGCCGTGCGGGCGCTGGCTGTTGATCGGGTGTTGCGCTGCAGACAGTTGGCCGGGTGTTGGCGGCTGTACAGTTGGGAGTGTTATAGAGGAATTTGGGTGCGGCTAAAAAAGAATAAGAACTTATATTCTTATTCCGCTGACCAGTCGGCTACAGAGGCATTGCGTGCTTAGACGGTTTGCCCGTCCCAACAATCCCCTGCACAAACATCACCAGTTGCTCCCGCGCCATCATCACCGCCCCCACTGCGCCTGCCCGCACAGCAGGCCCAGCACTGCATGGGCAATCGACCGTGCGCGGGCTGCAGGTAGCCCGCATTCGGCCGCGACAATGTCGCTGAGCAGCCCGCTGTATTCGGCCTTCAACTGTTCCACCTGCAACACCTGCTCCTCACTCAGGTTGACCGCCTCCCGCGTTAGCAGGGTCAGCTTGTCTGGGTTGGCCTGGCTGTAGGCGACAAAGGCCTGGACGAAGCACTGCAAGCGCTCGCTGGTGGAGCGGGCGCCTTTGAGGCATTGTCGGGTTTCGTACAGCAAGTCGGCCAGGCTCGATTCGATCAGCTCGAACAATAGCCCTTGCTTGCTCTCGATGTGGTGGTACAGCGACCCGGCATGCAAGCCCAGGTGGCTGGCCAGGTCGCGCAGGCCGATGGCCTGGTAGCCGCGGCTGGCAAACAGCGTGCTGGCCGCCTCCAGCAGGCGATCCCGGGCTTGCGGGGCAGGGACGGGCGAGAGGCTGGAGGCGGGCATGGCGGGACCTTTCGGCGAATTGATGTTTGACCAAATGTAAGACAACAGGCATCTTACGTAAAGACTCAATCGCGGAGGTGTTGTGTGGATAATCAAACGGTGGTGATCGTAGGTGGCGCCTCGGGTCTGGGCCTGGAAACAGCCCGGCTGATGGCCAAGCGTGGCGCCGGCAAGATCGGCCTGATCGACCGAAATGAGCAGTTGTTGGTACAAGCAGCCGAAGCGTTGCGCGGGCAGGGTGTAGAGGTGGCCATCGCGGTCGGCGACATCGCCCGCAAGGACACCGCCCATGCCGCCTTCGCCGAAATTGTCGAAGCCCTGGGCCGGGTCCATTGCCTGGTCAACAGCGCGGCGATCTACCCGCGCCAGGACATCTTCGAGATCAGCGATGAAGAGTGGGACCTGGAGAACGCCGTCAACATCAAAGGCACCTACCACATGATGGTCGCCGCCGTGCGCCACATGCAGCAGTACGTGGCAGCGCCCGCAGTGACCGGGCGTATCGTCAACGTCACCTCCGTGGATGCGTTCAAGGCTCACCCACAGAATGCCCATTACGCGGCAACCAAGGCCGCGGTGGTCAGCCTGACCAAATCGTTCGCCCAGGCCTGTGCCAAGGAGCAGATCCTGGTCAACTCGGTGGCCCCGGCCGGCTTTGCCACCGAACGCGCCAAGCAACTGGGCTTCCTGGGCGAGCTGGCAGCTGCCAACCCGCTGGGCCGCGCTGCGGAGCCGGCAGAAATCGCCGAATGGATCGTGATGATGGGCAGCAGCCGCAACAGCTACGCCACCGGCGAAAACGTGATCGTCAGCGGAGGCTACATCTATGCCTGAAGTCGCTTTCCCCGAGGGCTACCAGCGCGCGCTGGTGACCGGGGCCACCAGCGGTATCGGCAAGGCGATCGTGCTGGCGCTGCGCGATGCGGGCCTGCAGGTCATCGCTGTGGGGCGCAGCCCCGAAGCCTTGGCAGAACTTGCCCGTGAGCCGGGCGTGACAACCCTGCAGGCAGACGTGCGTGACTACCGTGCGTTGAGTACCGCGCTGGAGGGGCTGCCGCTGGACGTGCTGGTGAACAATGCTGGCATTCTCTCGACCCGTGCCGCCTTCCAGGACATTGACGAGGGCGAGATCGACAACATGCTCGACATCAACCTCAAGGCGCCGCTGCACCTGACGCGCCAGGTGTTGCCGGGGATGCTCGAGCGGGGCAGGGGGCATCTGTTTTTCATCGGCTCCAGCGCCGGCCGCGCGCCGCACCCTGGGGCCGCGGTGTATGGCGCTTCCAAGGCTGGCGTGAGCCTGTTCTGCGATGCCTTGCGCTGCGACCTGCTGGGCAGTGGCGTGCGGGTGACCGAGATTGCCCCGGGCCGAGTACAGACCCAGCTGTACAAGACGGCGATGGGCATGCAGGCGGCGGGCAGCGAGCTGTATGACGGTTATGAGTCGATCCAGCCGGAGGACATCGCCCAACTGCTGCTGGCGGCATTGAAGATGCCACGGCAGGTGGATGTGTCGCGGCTTGAAGTATTCCCTACCGCACAGGCGGTGGGGGGTGGGCGGATGGTCAAAACGGCAGGTTGACCTGGGCGGCCTCTTCGCAGGTGTGTGGGAGCGGGTTTACCCGCGAAGAGGCCCTCGAAATCATTACAGAATTCCAGCCACAGATGCTTGACCACCTGTAAGACAACATATAACTTACATGAAGACCGTTTCAGCAGGTCGAGATAACTACAAAGCATTGCAGGGGATATGACGATGACTGCGACATCATGCCGGGTCGGCGTGGACATAGGCGGGACCTTCACCGATATCGCGCTGGATGTGGATGGCGTGCTGCATTCGACCAAGATCCTGACCGACTACGAGCTGCCCGAGCGGGCCATCCTCACCGGCGTGCGCCAGGTGGTGGAGCAGGCTGGCCTGGCCCTCTCGGACATCGATCAGCTGATCCATGGCACCACCCTGGCCACCAACGCGCTGATCGAGCGCCGCGGTGCACGCACCGCCTTCATCACCACCGAAGGCTTGCGTGACACCCTGGAGATGCGCACCGAAAACCGCTTCGAGCAGTACGACATCAACATCGTCCTGCCGCCGCCGCTGATCGACCGCGAACACCGCTATACCCTGCGTGAACGCCTGGACGTCAAAGGCCGGGTGCTGATCGCCCCCGAGCAGGCCGAGATCGACGCGCTGGTCGAGCGCATCGCCGAAGGCGATTACCAGAGCGTGGCCATCGGCTTCATCCACAGTTATGTCAACGGCGCCCACGAACGTCAGCTGCGCGACGCGCTGCAGGCACGCCTGCCGCAGCTGTCGATCTCGATTTCCAGCGAAGTCTCACCGCAGATGCGCGAGTTCGAGCGCTTCAATACCGTGTGTGCCAACGCCTACGTCAAGCCGCTGATCAAGTCCTACCTCGACCGCCTGGTGGTGACCCTCAAGCAAGAAGGCGCCGATTGCCCGGTGTTCATGATCCACTCCGGTGGCGGCATCATCTCGGTGCAAAGCGCCGCCGAGTTCCCGGTGCGCCTGGTGGAGTCGGGGCCAGCCGGTGGTGCGATTTTCGCCGCTGACATCGCGCGCCGTTACCAGTTGCAAAACGTGCTGTCGTTCGACATGGGCGGCACCACGGCGAAGATTTGCCTGATCGAAGAACAGGTGCCGAAAACCGCCAAGACCTTCGAAGTGGCCCGCACCTATCGTTTCAAGAAGGGCAGTGGCATGCCGATCTCCATCCCGGTGGTGGAAATGGTCGAGATCGGCGCTGGCGGCGGTTCGATCGCCAGCATCGACAGCATGCGCCAGATTCGCGTCGGCCCGCACAGCGCCGCTTCCGAACCCGGCCCGGCCTGCTATGGCAGAGGTGGCCTGGAGCCGACCATTACCGACGCCAACCTGCTGCTCGGCCGCCTGGATGCGGACAACTTCGCAGGGGGCGCCCTGCGCCTGTCCAGCGACAGCGCCGCCAATGCCATGGCCCGGGTGATTGGCCAACCACTGGGCATCGCTGCCGACACGGCCGCCTTCGGCGTGTGTGAAGTGGTCGACGAAAACATGGCCAACGCCGGCCGTGTGCACGCCGTGGAAAGCGGCAAGGACATTGCCGACTACACCATGATCACCTTCGGCGGCGGCGGCCCGCTGCATGCAGCGCGGCTGTGCGAGAAGATGGGCGTGTCACGCTTCATCGTCCCGGCCGGTGCGGGGGTGGGCTCGGCCATCGGCTTCCTGCGGGCACCGTTCGGCTACGAAGCCGTGCGCAGTGCGTTCGTGCGCTTGTCCGAATTCGATGCCGCGCGCATCAACGACCTGATCGCAGAAATGAAAGCCGAGTCGCTGGGCTTCCTGCGCCAGGGCATGCCCGAGGGTGAGCCGGAGATGGATTGCACCGCGTTCATGCGTTATGTCGGCCAGGGTTGGGAAATCCCCGTTGCGCTCCCGTTCAAGCCCTTCAGCAATGCCGATACCGCGCAGTTCAAAAGCCTCTTTGAAGACGCCTACACGCGCTTCTTCGGTCGGCCGATCGAGGGGCCAGACATCGAGATCGTCAGCTGGTCGGTCAAGGCCAGTTCGCCCCTGCCGCCGGTGCAGCAAGTGGAAGAGGTCAAGGCCTCCTACCGCGCCCAAGAGCAGGCCAAGCGCCCAGTTTTCGATGTGGCTGCCGGTGGTTTCGTCGAGGCCGGCATTCACCCGCGCGAAGCGCTGCAGGTGGGTGCCCGCGTCGACGGCCCGGCGATCATCGTCGAGCGCGAAACCTCGACCTTCGTCACCTCCAACTTCACCGCCACGGTCCAGCCAGACGGCTGCCTGCTGGTCGTGCGCCGCTAACGCCTGATTCGGAAGCCAGAACCATGAGCGATACGTTGATCGACATTCAAATGCAGGTGATGTGGAACCGCCTGGTCTCCGTGGTCGAAGAGCAGGCGCTGACGTTGATCCGCACCGCCTTCTCCACCAGTGTGCGCGAGGCGGGCGACCTGTCTGCCGGCGTCTTCGACCGCGCCGGCAACATGCTGGCCCAGGCGGTCACCGGTACGCCGGGCCACGTCAATACCATGGCCGAGGCAGTGGCGCACTTCATCAATGACATTGGTGAGGACAACATCTTCGAAGGTGACGTCTATGTGACCAACGACCCGTGGAAGGGCACGGGCCACCTGCACGACATCACCATCGTTTCGCCGTCCTTCTACAAGGGCAGGCTGATCGGCTACTTCGCCAGCACCGCCCATGTGGTGGATATCGGTGGCCGCGGCTTCGGCCCGGATGCCCGCGAGGTGTATGAAGAAGGCCTGTTCATCCCGATCATGAAGCTGTTCGAGCGTGGCAAGGTCAACCGCGACCTGATCAACATCCTGCGCAACAACGTGCGTGAGAACGACCGCGTCGTGGGTGACTTCTACGCCTTGTCGGCGTGCAACGAAACCGGCCACAAGCGCCTGCTCGACATGCTCGACGAGTTCCAGCTGGATGACCTGGAGCACATTGGCGGTTTCATTCTGGAACACAGCCGCCGCGCCACGCTGGAATGCTTCAAATCGCTGCCCCACGGCACCTACAGCAACAGCATGACCTTGGACGGCTATGACGTGCCGGTGACCCTGGCGGTGACCCTCACCGTTGGCCCCGATGGCATCAAGAGCGACTTCACCGGCACCTCGGGCATGAGCCAGTTCGGCATCAACGTGCCCCTGGGCTATGCCAAGGCCTATGCCTGCTATGGGCTCAAATGCATCGTTGCGCCGGAGATCCCCAACAACACGGCCTCGCTGGCGCCGTTCGAGGTCACTGCGCCCGAGGGTTGCATCCTCAATGCCAAGCACCCGGCGCCGGTGTCGGTGCGTCACGTACTGGGCCACTTCGTACCAGACCTGGTGCTGGGAGCGCTGCACAAGTGTCTGCCGGGCAAGGTCCCGGCAGAAGGCGCCAGTGCGCTGTGGAACCTGCACTTGAGCGTGCGTCCGTTGGAGAGCAACCCAAGTGGGCGCAACGCCGAGATGCTGATGTTCAACAGCGGTGGCATGGGCGCGCGCTCGGCGATGGATGGCCTGAGCGCCACGGCATTCCCCAGCGGCGTGCACACCATGCCAGTGGAGGCCACCGAGCATGCTGGCCCCGTGGTGGTCTGGCGCAAAGAGCTGCGTGAGGGCTCCGGTGGCGCGGGCCAGCTGCGCGGCGGCCTGGGCCAGGAAATTGAAGTGTCGGCGGCTGAGGGTTACAGCTTCCGCTTCAGCGCCATGTTCGACCGCATTCAGCATGCTGCCCGCGGCCTTGAAGGTGGGCAGGCCGGTGCCGAAGGCTACGTCGGCCTGGATGACGGCACCCTGCTGCGCGGCAAGGGTCAGCAGTTCGTCCCCGCAGAGCGCCGCCTGGTGCTGCGCCTGCCCGGTGGCGGCGGCTATGGCGACCCGCGTCAGCGCGACCGCCAGCAGGTCGAGCGGGACGTGCGCTTTGGCTACATCAGCGCCGAACAGGCGCGTGACGACTACGGCTTCGATGCCGCACAGGAGCGCTAGACCATGGATGTGCAAAGCAGCCGCGTACGCGCGGTAAAAAGCTCGCCGAGCATGGCTGTGTCGGTGCTGGCCAAGCAGATGCTGGCCCAGGGCGAGCCGGTGATCAACCTGAGCCTCGGCGAGCCGGACTACAACGTCCCGGGTCATGTCATCGAGGCCGCGCACCAGGCGATGCTGGCCGGCAACAACCACTACACCGGGCCCAACGGCCTGGAGGTGCTGCGCCAGGCCATCGTCGACAAGTTCGCCCGGGAAAACGACCTGGCCTATGGCCTGGATGAGATCTGCGTCGGCAACGGCGCCAAACAGCTGCTGTTCAATGCCTTCCTGGCCACCCTTGAGCCGGGTGACGAAGTGATCACCCCGGCGCCGTACTGGGTGTCGTACACCGACATGGCGATGCTCAACGGCGGCGTACCCAAGGTCATCCCATGCGATGCGGCGCAGGGCTTCAAGCTCAAGCCTGAGCAGCTGGAGGCGGCCATCACCCCGCGCACCCGCTGGCTGATGCTGAATTCGCCGAACAACCCGAGCGGGGCGATCTTTACCCGTGAGGAGTTCGCTGCGCTGGGCGAGGTACTGGACCGTCACCCCCATGTGCTGGTGATCTCCGATGAGATCTACGAGCACATCGTCCTCGGCGACCAGCCCTTCGTGTCCTTTGTCACGGCGTGCCCGCACCTACGCGAGCGCACCTTGCTGATCAACGGGGTGTCCAAGGCGTATGCCATGACCGGCTACCGCCTGGGCTACGCGGCAGGCCCCAAGGACCTGGTCGTCGCGATGAACAAGACCCAGTCGCAGACTACAACCTGCCCGTCGAGCATTTCTCAATTGGCAGCGGTGGCGGCCCTCAATGGCCCGCAGGACTTCGTCCGCGAGGCCAACCGCGAGTACCAGGCGCGGGGTGCGCTGGTGGTGCGCGGGCTGGCCGACATCAAGGGGCTGAGCCTGCAAATGCCGCAAGGGGCGTTCTATGCCTTCCCCAATGTCGCGGCGTTCATGGGCAAACACACGCCAGATGGCCAGGTGATCGCCAACGATGCCGACCTGTCGGCCTACTTGCTGCGGGTCGGCAAGGTGGCCACCGTGCCGGGCTCGGCCTTCGGCCTGGAACCCTACATACGCCTGTCGTTCGCCACGTCGCGGCAGGAACTGGAACAAGCCCTGGGGCAATTGCGCGACGCGTTCGCGGCCTTGTCCTGAGCCCTTGCAGACAAAGAGGTAATACATGAGCAAGCCATTCAAACGCCTGCTGATCACCGGCGCCGCCGGGCGCCTGGGCAGCGTGCTGCGCAAGCACCTGGCAGCCTTTGCCGATGAGTTGCGCCTGACCGACATCGCTGACCTGGGCCATGCGGCGCCGCACGAGCAACTGATCCGCTGCGACTTGGCCAACTTCAACGATGTGCTGCCGCTGACCGAAGGCGTCGATGCCATCGTGCATGCCGGTGGCGTGCCGCTCGAAGACACCTTCGACAAAATCCTCAACGGCAACATCATCGGCACCTACAACATCTACGAAGCGGCCCGACGCAATGGCGTGAAGCGGGTGGTGTACACCAGCTCCAACCATGCCATCGGCTTCTATGACCGCACCGAGACCATCGACGCCACCGCTGCGCATCGCCCCGACAGCCTGTACGGCGTCAGCAAGTGCTTCGCCGAGGACCTGGGCCGCTATTACTGGGACAAGTTCGGCATCGAGTCGGTGAACCTGCGCATTGGCTCGTCGTTCCCCGAACCCCTGGACCGACGCATGCTCGCCACCTGGCTGTCGTTCGACGACTTTGCCCAGCTCACCGAGCGCTCGCTGCTGGCGCCGCGGGTCGGGCACATGATCGTCTACGGCATGTCGGCCAACCGCGAAAGCCTGTGGGACAACCGCCTGGCGTCGTCGCTTGGCTACGTGCCCAAGGACAGCGCCGACAGCTACCGCGACAAGGTGCTGGCCGAGCACCCGCCGCTCGACCCGAACGAGCCTGCAGCGCGCTACCACGGTGGCAACTTCGCCGGCGCCGGGCACTTCGAAGACCCGAAATAACCTGTAGCGGCCTCATCGCCGGCAAGCCGGCTCCCACAGGTACGGCGCCGAGCCAGAACTGTGCGCTGTACTTGTGGGAGCCGGCTTGCCGGCGATGAGGCCAGTACAGGCAAACCTTCATGCCTTGATCTTCGCAACATCAGAAGAGAGCTTATTCCATGGCTTCTACCGCTAAACAACACAACTACGATGTGGTGATCGTCGGCGGCGCGGTCAACGGCAGTGCCACCGCCTACTTCCTGGCCAATAACCCGGACTTCAAGGGGTCGGTACTGGTCATCGAGCGCGACTGGACCTACAACAAGTCGGCCACCGCGTTGTCGAGCAGCTCGATCCGCCAGCAGTTTTCCAACCCGATCAACATCGAAATCTCCAAGTTCGGCGCCGAGTTCGTGCGCAACTTCCCCGAGGTAATGGCGGTGGACGGCGACCGTCCGGACCTCGCCTTCCACGAGAACGGCTACCTGTTCCTGGGCGACGACAAGGGCTATGAAGTGCTGCGCCGGTTGCACGACACCCAGGTCTCGCATGGCGCCGATGTGCATTTGCTCGACCCTGAGCAACTCCAGCGCAAGTTCCCGTGGGTGAACATCGACAGCCTGGCCGGGGCGAGCTATGGCCAGAGCGGTGAAGGCTGGTTCGACAGCCTGGGCATGCTCAACGGCTTCCGGCGCAAGGCGCGCGCGATGGGCATCGAGTACATCGAGAACGAGGTGGTGGGTATCCAGCGCGAAGGCGATCGCATCACCGCGGTGCAACTGGCCAGTGGCGAGCGCATCGGTTGTGGCCTGCTGGTCAACTGCGCCGGCACCCGGGGCACCAAGGTGGCGCGCATGGCAGGCTTGGACATCCCGGTCGAGCCACGCCGCCGCTCGCTGTTCGTGTTCGACTGCCGCACCCCGCTGGAAGGCACCGTGCCGCTGACCATCGACCCGACCGGGGTGTTCTTCCGCCCCGAGGGCAAGTTCTACCTGGGCGGCACCTACCCGAAAAACGACCCGGAAGTGGACTTCGAAGACTTTGATGTACTGCACGAAGAGTTCGACGAAGAAGTCTGGCCGATCCTCGCCGAGCGCGTACCTGCCTTCGAGGGCATCAAGGTGGTCAACTTCTGGGCCGGTCACTACGACTTTTGCGTGCTCGACCATAACGCCATCGTCGGGCCGCACAACGAGGTCAGCAACTTCCTGTTCTGCAACGGCTTCAGTGGCCATGGCCTGCAACAGGCGCCGGCCATCGGCCGTGGTTTGTCCGAGCTGATCACCTATGGCAGCTACCGCTCGCTGGACCTGAGCGCGCTGTCCTACCAGCGGGTCATCGACAACAAGCCGTTTTTGGAAGACTCGGTCATCTGATTGCACTGCCTGAGGAGAACAACAATGAGTAACGCTGAAGTGAAGCGCAGTGGCGGTCAGGTACTGGTCGATGCCTTGCGGGTGAACGGCGTGAAGCGCGCCTTCTGTGTGCCGGGTGAAAGCTACCTGGCGGTGCTCGACGCCCTGCATGATGTGCAGGACGAAATTGACCTGATCGTCTGCCGCCAGGAGGGCGGCGCGGCGTACATGGCCGAGGCCTACGGCAAGCTCACCGGCAAGCCGGGTATCTGCTTCGTTACCCGTGGCCCTGGGGCCACCAATGCCTCGGTCGGTGTGCACACCGCCTTCCAGGACTCCACGCCGATGCTGCTGTTCATTGGCCAGGTGGCCCGTGACCAGATTGAGCGCGAAGCCTTCCAGGAGGTGGATTACCGGCGCATGTTCGGCCAGATGGCCAAGTGGGTGGTGCAGATCGACGATGCGGCGCGCATCCCCGAACTGGTTAACCAAGCCTTCCAGCGCGCCATCAGCGGCCGCCCGGGGCCGGTGGTGATCGCGCTGCCGGAAGACATGCTCACCGACCTGGTGCAAGTTGCCGATGCACGCCCGGCGCAGCGCGTTGAGGCGGCCCCGGCGCCTGCTGCGCTGGATGAGCTGCAAGTCTTGTTGGCCAAGGCGAGTAAGCCCCTGGTCATCGCCGGTGGGGGCGGTTGGAACGACCAGGCCGTGGCTGACCTCAAGCGTTTCGTGCAGGCACAAAACCTGCCGCTGGCGGCGTCATTCCGCTGCCAGGACCTGTTCGACAACACCGACCCGCATTACGCCGGCGACCTAGGCCTGGCAGCCGGTCCGGTACTGGTCGATGCGGTGAAGCAATCGGACCTGCTGATCGCGGTCGGTGCCCGGCTGGGTGAGATGACCACAGGTGGCTACGCCCTGGTCGAGATCCCCACGCCCAAGCAGGCGTTGGTGCACGTGCATGCGAGCGCGGAGGAAATCGGCCGTGTCTATCAGCCGACTTTGGGGATCAATGCTGGCCCGGCCAGTTTCCTGAGCCAGGCTGCGGCGCTGCCAGCCGTGCAGCCGCACGCCTTCGGTGACTGGACCGCCAGCCTCAACAGCGGCTATCGCGGCAACTTCGAGACGCCGCGCTCGCCCGGTGCTGTGCAGATGAGCGAAGTGATCGCCTGGCTGAACAAGACCCTGCCAGCCGACAGTATCCTCACCTGCGGTGCCGGCAACTACACCGGTTGGGTGCACCGGGGCTACCAGCACCGGGTGTTCCGCACCTTGCTCGGGCCAACCAACGGCTCCATGGGCTACGGCGTGCCTGCAGCCGTGGCAGCCAAGCTGACCTATCCGCAGCGCACTGTGGTGGCGTTCGCGGGTGATGGTTGCTTCCTGATGAATGGCCAGGAGTTGGCCACGGCGGCGCACTACGATGCGCGGGTGATCACCGTGGTGGTCAACAACGGCATGTACGGCACCATCCGCATGCACCAGGAGCGGACCTACCCCGGCCGCGTGAGTGGCACCGAGCTGCACAATCCGGACTTCGCTGCGTTGGCTCGCGCCTATGGCCTGCATGGCGAAACCGTCACCCGCACCGAAGATTTCGCGGGTGCCTTCGAGCGCTGCCAGGCCTCGGGTAAACCGGCCCTGATCGAGGTGCAGGTCGACCCTGAAGCCTTGACCCCGCGCATGACCCTCAGCCAGATCCGCGACAAGGCCCTGCAGGCCAAGCGCTGATTTCGCCTCAGGTGGGGGGCTATTCGGCCCCCACCTTTTTTCTTACTCGAACGAGCCAATCGACATGAAACTTGCCGATCACGATCTGCTGCGTGAAGTGTGCTACATCGACGGGAAATGGCAGGCGGCCGACAACGGCCAGCGCATCGCCGTGACCAACCCGGCCAACGGCGAAGTGCTTGGCCATGTGCCGCGCATGGGCGTAGACGAAACCCGCCGCGCCATTGCCGCCGCTGAGCATGCCTTGCCAGCCTGGCGGGCACTCACCGCCAAGGAGCGCGCTACCCGGCTGCAGGCCTGGTTCCGCGAGATCCTCGCGCACCAGGAAGACTTGGCGCGCATCATGACCGCCGAGCAGGGCAAGCCGCTGGCCGAGTCCCGCGGCGAAATCGCATTTGCCGCCGCCTATGTCGAGTTCTATGCCGAAGAGGGCAAGCGCATTTATGGCGATGTCATTCCGTCGCCCAGTGCCGATCGGCGGCTGATCGTGACCAAGGAGCCAATCGGTGTGTGCGCAGCGATCACTCCGTGGAACTTCCCGGCCGCCATGATCACCCGCAAGGCGGCCCCGGCATTGGCGGCGGGTTGCACGCTGGTGCTCAAGCCGGCCTCGCAGACACCCTTCAGCGCCTTGGCGCTTTGCGTGCTGGCCGAGCGGGCGGGTATTCCAGCCGGTGTGTTCAGTGTGGTCACCGGCGACTCCGCCGCCATTGGTGGTGAGCTGACGGCCAGCCCGGTAGTGCGCAAGTTGTCGTTTACCGGTTCGACGCCGATTGGCATTCAGTTGCTGCAGCAGTCGGCAGCGACGGTGAAGAAAGTGACCCTGGAGCTGGGTGGCAACGCGCCTTTTATCGTGTTCGATGATGCTGACCTCGAAAAGGCGGTGGAAGGCGCGTTGATCGCCAAGTTTCGCAACAGCGGGCAGACCTGCGTGTGTGCCAACCGGTTCTACATCCAGGACGGCATCTACGCGCGTTTCGTCGAGCGCTTTGCCGAACGGGTGCGTGAACTGGTGGTAGGGCAGGGTGATGCCCCGGGCACTCAGGTCGGGCCCATGATCGATGGGCGCGCCGCCCTGGGCGTCGAGCAACTGGTAGGCGAGGCGGTGGAGGGCGGTGCGCGGGTGGTGACCGGTGGCCGGCGGCATGCGATGGGCGAGGCGTTTTTCGAGCCGACCTTGCTGGCGGATGTAACGCCCGACATGCGGGTGGCGCGTGAGGAGATATTCGGGCCGGTGGCGCCGATTTTCCGCTTCGGCACTGAAGAGGAAGTGATCGCCCAGGCCAATGACACCGAGTTCGGCTTGGCTTGCTATGTGTATGCGCGGGATGTCGGGCGGGTGTGGCGGGTGTCCGAGGCGCTGGAGTATGGGATGGTTGGCGTGAACGTCGGGGTGGTGGCGACCGAAGTGGCGCCGTTTGGTGGGGTGAAGGCGTCGGGCTTGGGCAGGGAAGGTTCGCGGTACGGGATCGAGGATTACCTGGAGATCAAGTACGTGTGCCTGGGGCTTTGACCTTTTAAACCACGGACAGGGTATCCCACTGTAGGAGCAGCCTTGTGCTGCGAAGAGGCCGGTAAAAGCAGCGAAGATCTGCTGTTTTGTCACGGGCCTCTTCGCAGCACAAGGCTGCTCCTACAGTGAAGCGCGTTGCGTAAGGCAGGTCAGGCCTTGCTGTCGAGCAACCGCTGGTACCGCGACAGGCTTTCTTCCAGGTGCTTGCGCAGCGCCGTGCGTGCGCTGTTCACATCACCCATGCTGATCGCCGAAAGAATCGCGCCATGCTCGCGGCCGATCTTCTTGATATGCGCCTGGCGGTTCTTGCCGGTCACCTGGCCATGCTTGAGGTTGAGGTCAAGGATGATGTCCGGCCCCAACGCTTCCAGCAGTTGGGTGAAGTGCGGGTTGTTGGTGGCGCGCGCGATGGCCAGGTGGAACTCGAAATCGGCCTTGGCTTCTTCCTCTTCCGTGGCCCCATCCAGCGAGTTGAAGCGGTCGAACGCTTCGGTGATCGCGGCCATGCTGGCTGGGCTGCGGCGCTCGGCAGCGCGGGCGACCGACTCGGTTTCAATCCCTAGGCGCAGTTCCAGAATCTGGGCGGCGGCGCGGACGTCATCGACCACGCTGTCGATGGCAAAGCCGATGCGCTTGACGTCTTGCTCGACCACGAACACGCCCACGCCCTGGCGCGCGATCAGGCGCCCGCCCAGGCGCAAGGAGGCCACGGCTTCGCGGACTACCGGGCGGCTGACGTTGAATTCTTTGCACAGCTCTTGCTCGGAGGGCAGCTTGGCCCCCGGGCCGTAGGTGCCATTGTCGATCCGGCTGGAAAGCTCCTGGATCACGGTTTCCGCCAGGTTGGCGCGACGCGTTCCTAACGACGCATTCATAAACAAGTTGCTCCTGAAACTGATTGGCTCATCACGGTGGTTCTCCGGCAGGTTGCGCGCAGCCCTCAAGCCTGTTGGGGCGGGATCCGTAGCCAACCCGCGGTGATGTTATGGGCATATGTTATCAAACATCTGACCAGGTGGCCTGAACGGCCGTTCCGGTCAGCTCGGATCGTTCGTCGTTGCGCAGCTTTTTTTACCCGTTGCCGTAGCATACACCCATTGACAGTTGCCTGCTGACTGTTATCTTACAAGTGCGATGGCGTACCGGCCAAATCGCAAGCGGTAATCGATGTCGAGGTTCGTCCAATGACTACTGGGAGCTGAGCATGAATAACAACAAGGCAGGGCGTACAACCCTTGCGACCGCGGTAACGTTGCTGATGGCCATGGGGGCGGCGAACGCAGCAGACAGTGAGATTGTCAGGATCGGCTTCGCCGGCCCCCTGACCGGGCCCTCGGCACACCAGGGACAGGACGTCGAACATGGTATCCAGATCGCGCTGGAAGAGGCCAACCAGCAGCAACTGAAGATCGGTGACAAGGTCGCGCAGTTCAAGCTGGTGTCCGAAGATGACGTAGCCGACCCACGCACCGGCACCGCAGTGGCCCAGCGCCTGGTGGACTCTAAGGTGGCAGTGGTGATCGGCCATTACAACTCTGGCACCAGCATCCCCGCCTCAAAAATTTACGCCGCCGCCGGCATCCCGCAGATCTCGCCTTCGGCCACCAACCCGGCACTGACCCGCCAAGGCATCCCTTCGGTATTCCGCGTGGTCAACGATGACGCCACCCTGGGCCGCTATGCCGGCAATTACCTGGTGGGCAAGCTCGAGGCCAAGCGCATCGCCATCTTCGACGACCGCACGGCCTACGGCCAGGGCCTGGCCGACGAAGTGACCAAGGCGGTCAAGGCAGCAGGCGGCAACGTGGTGGTGCGTGAGTACACCAACGACAAGTCCACCGATTTCAACGCCATCCTCACCACCGCCAAAGCGCAGAAAGCCGACGCGGTGTTCTTCGCGGCCCTCGACTACCAGGCCGCGCCCATGGCCAAACAGATGAAAAACCTGGGCCTGAAGGCGCGCTTCATGAACATCGGCAACCTGCCCAACGATTCGTTCAAGCAGATGGCCGGCAGCGCCGCCGAAGGCACCTACGCCTGGAACTACGGCACGCCGTTGCTGGAAATGCCCAAGGGTGCGGCCTTCGAGCAAAAGCTCAAGGATAAGTTCGGGGTTGGCGTGGTGCAGTCCTCGCCAGCCGCCTACGACGCCACCTGGGCGGCCATCAGCGCGATGGTCAAGGCCGGCTCCGCCGACCCCAAAACCTATCTGCCGGTGCTCAAGCGCGAAAGCTATGACGGCGTGACCGGCACCATCGCCTTCGATGACCAGGGCAACCTCAAGAGCCCGGCAGCGACGGTGTTCCAGTTTGCCGACGGCGGCTGGAAGACCCTCTCGGTCGAGCGCGATTGACCGCCGCTGCGTTACACCCATAACAAGCAGGCCTGCGCCTGCGACATAACAAGAAGACTTTTCCCACCTGCCAGGCCAGTCGGTCGCGTGGCGCAGTATCGCCGCGCGCCGACGTCAACGCAGTTTCGAGGATTCAGCTCGTGGACGGTAATTTCGATATCTTGTTGCAACAGGTCCTCAACGGCCTGGTGCTGGGCAGCATCTACGCCCTGGTAGCCCTGGGCTACACCATGGTCTACGGCATCATCGGCCTGATCAACTTCGCCCACGGCGAAGTGGTGATGGTCGGCGCCATGGTGACCATTTCGGTACTGACGATGCTGGCGGGCGCAGGCTTCGCCCCCGGCATCATCACCTTGCTGCTGGCGATCATGGCCGCGGTGGTGGTGTGCATGCTGCTGGCCCAGGGCATGGAAAAGTACGCCTACCGACCCCTGCGCAAAGCGCCCCGGCTGACGCCGTTGATCCTCGCCATCGGCATTTCCATTGTCCTGCAGAACTTGGCGATGATGATCTGGGGGCGGGGTTACAAGACCTTCCCTGAGGTGGTTGAGACCCAGCCGATAGACGTGTTCGGCGCCACGGTCACCAACGTACAGCTGTCGATCATGCTGATTGCTGTGGTGATCATGCTCGGCCTCTGGCTGCTGGTGGACAAAACCCGCCTGGGCAAGGCCATGCGGGCCACCGCGCAAAACCAGGAAGTGGCTGGGCTGATGGGCATCAACATCAACCGGGTGATCAGTGCGACCTTCCTGATCGGTGCCAGCCTGGGTGCGATCGCCGGGGTCATGCGCGCAATCAACTACGGCCAGGCCGACGCTTACATGGGCTTGTTGCTGGGCCTCAAGGCCTTCTCGGCGGCGGTGCTTGGCGGTATTGGCAACCTGTTCGGCGCGATGGCCGGCGGCCTGTTGCTGGGGCTGATCGAGTCCCTGGCGGCAGGGTACACCGGGCAGATCACCGGCGGTTTCCTGGGGGCCAACTACCAGGACATCTTTGCCTTCGCGGTGCTGATCCTGGTGCTGTTGTTCCGCCCCAACGGGCTGCTTGGCGAACGCCAGGCCGACCGGGCGTAAGGAGGTGCACCCAATGAAAAACCTCAAGACGCAATACCTGCTGCTGATCCTCGGTTTCGTCGCCTTGCCGTTTTTGGTCGAAGCCATCCCGATGCTGGGCCCCACCTGGGTGCGCATCCTCGGCTTCGCCATGCTCTACGTGCTGCTGGCGCTGGGCCTGAACATCGTGATCGGCTATGCCGGCCTGCTCGACATGGGTTACATCGGCTTCTATGCCATCGGCGCCTACCTGTATGCCTTGCTGGCTTCACCGCACCTGCACATGGCCGGGCTCGTGGAGGGTGTGCTGGACTGGCCGCTGTGGATGATCATCCCGCTGGCGGCGGTTGCCGCGGCCATCTGCGGCGTGCTGATCGGCGCACCGGTGCTCAAGTTGCGCGGCGACTACCTGGCCATCGTTACCCTCGGCTTCGGCGAGATCATCCGCATCTTCATGAACAACCTGGACCAGCCGGTGAACCTCACCAACGGCCCCCAGGGCATCAGCAACATCGCACCGCTGCACGTGGACGGTGGCCCCTGGATGCATGCCGTGGGCGAGGCGCCGGCGCCCTTGCTGTCGCTGCAGCAGAGCTGGAGCCTGTTCGGCCTGAACGTCTCGCCAGTGGTCAGCTACTACCTGTTCTTCCTGTTCATCGTCATCCTTTGCATCGTGCTGTCCAAGCGCCTTGAGGTCTCGCGCATCGGCCGCGCCTGGATGGCCCTGCGCGAGGACGAAGTGGCGGCCGAAGCCATGGGCCTGAACAAGCGCAACCTGAAACTGCTGGCGTTCGCCATGGGGGCGACCTTTGGCGGTGTGTCCGGGGTGCTGTTCTCCAGTTACCAGGGCTTCGTCAGCCCCGAGTCGTTCACCCTGATGGAGTCGATCATGGTGCTGGCGATGGTGGTGCTGGGCGGCATGGGCTCGATTCGCGGCGTGGTGCTGGGGGCGTTGATCCTGTCGGTGATGCCTGAGCTGTTCCGTGACCTGGTCAACTGGGTTCAGCCCTGGGTCATGGACAACGTCACCTTCATCAGCCGCGACATCCTGCGCAACGTGCTGGATGCCTCGACCCTGCGCATGCTGGTATTTGGCTTGGCGCTGATCCTGGTGATGCGTTTTCGCCCCGAGGGCCTGTGGCCGTCAGACCGGCGCCGCGCCGAGCTGCACGATGATGACCCGGAGTCTGCGCCCACGACTGACGTTTCCTTCGAACTCCCGGCCAAAGAGGTGGGCAAGGCATGAGCGACGTACTTCTCGAACTGCACCAGGTGAGCAAGTTCTTTGGCGGCCTGCAGGCGTTGCACGGCATCGACCTGAGCATCCGCCGGGGTGAGATCCGTGGTTTGTTAGGCCCCAACGGTGCCGGCAAGACCACATTGTTCAACGTGCTCACCGGGCTGTACCGGGCCGAGCAGGGGCGGGTGATGTTCGATGGCAAGCCCCTGCGCATCAGCAAGCCGCATAAGGTGGTGGAGGCCGGTATCTCGCGGACGTTCCAGAACATCCGCCTGTTCCACAACATGACTGCCCTGGAGAACGTCATGATCGGCCGCCACGTGCGCACCCGCAGTGGGGTGTTCGGCGCCATCCTGCGGACCCCGGCCTGCGTGCGCGAAGAGCGTGAAATCCGCCAGGCCGCGCGGCACTGGTTGAATTACGTGGGCATTGCCCACCTGGCTGGCGAGCTGGCCAAGAGTTTGTCTTATGGTGACCAGCGCCGCCTGGAAATCGCCCGGGCCCTGGCCACTGAACCCAAGCTGATCGCCTTGGACGAACCGGCGGCGGGCATGAACGCCTCGGAAACCGAAGGCCTGCGCCAACTGATGTGCAAGATGCAGGCGGACGGCAAGACGGTGCTGTTGATCGAGCATGACGTCAAGTTAGTGATGGGCCTGTGCGATCACATCACCGTGCTGGAGTTCGGCCGCAAGATCGCCGACGGCCTTCCGGCCGATGTGCGCAAGGACCCACGGGTGATCGAGGCGTACCTCGGCGCGGAGGCAGTGGCATGAAGAACATTCTGCAAGTGAGCGACCTCAAGGTCAGCTACGGCGCCATCCAGGCCATCAAGGGCATCGACCTGCGGGTGGGTGAGGGTGAGATGGTCGCTTTGATCGGCGCTAACGGTGCCGGCAAGACCACCACCCTGAAGACCTTGGCCGGCCTGTTGAAACCAACTGACGGCACGATCACCTTCGACGGCAAGGCCCATGCATCTATCAAAGGCCATGACCTGATCCGCGAAGGCCTGGCGCTGGTGCCGGAAGGGCGGGGTATTTTCCCCAAGCTGACCGTGCACGAGAACTTGGAGATGGGCGCCTTCACCCGTCGCGACGGCAAGGACGCCATCGGTGCCGATATCGAGCGCATGTATGGGATTTTCCCGCGGCTGAAGGAGCGTGCGCACCAATTGGCCGGGACCATGTCGGGCGGCGAGCAGCAGATGCTGGCCATCTCCCGCGCGCTGATGGGGCGGCCCAAGCTGTTGCTGCTGGACGAGCCGTCGATGGGGCTGGCACCGATCATCGTGCAGAAGATCTTCGAGACCATCGTCGAGGTGGTCAAGGGTGGCGTGACGCTGTTGCTGGTGGAGCAGAATGCCCGGCTGGCGCTGCAGACCTGCCAGCGCGCCTATGTGATCGACGGCGGGCGCATCAGCCTTGAAGGGTGCGCCAAAGAACTGCTGCATGACGACCAGGTGAAGAAGGCTTACCTGGGGGAATGATTGCCTGGCGTTAGACGGGTTGCGAGTGCATGTCGGGGGGGGAGGGCAGACAGGTGCCTGTCTTGGGGTATGCGGTGGGGCATATATCGAGCGCCGCCCGCGCGGCGCATCGCGAGCAACGCTCGCTCCTACGTTTGTTTTTGGCCAATAACGCCTGTGACAGGCGCGCGCGACCGCTTTGTTTGTTCGGCGCGATCTTGAGCCATACGCCAAGGCGGTCGCGCGCGTTTGCCCCAGGAATAACTGGCCCGAAACAAACGTAGGAGCGAGCGTTGCTCGCGATGCGCCGCGCGGGCGGCGCTCGATCTCATAGGCGCTGCAAATCCCATGGCGAACCCCTAGCAACCCATCGCCACATCCACCCCTAACCGTGCGGCACTGCCTTGGTCGCCGCATTGCCCGCATATTCAGGCTTCAAGTGCCCCTGCTCATCCAGCAGGTACGCATCCATCACCTCGCGCACCACCGGCCCTGCCACGCGCCCGCCCGCTTCGCCGTTCTCGATCATCACCGCCACCACCACGCTTGGGTGATCGGCCGGTGCGAAGCCGACGAACAGGGCGTTGTCGCGGTGCCGTTCCAGGGTCTTGTTGCGGTTGTAGCGCTCGCCTTGCTTGATCGCCACCACCTGCGCCGTGCCGCTTTTGCCGGCGATGCGGTACTGGGCGCCGGCTGCCGAGGCGCGGGCGATGCCGCGGGGGTCGTGCATGACCATTTGCATGCCTTGGCTGACCTGGTCCCAGGCGCGTTTGTCATGCAGCACGATGTCGGGCATCGGGTTGGGGTCGACCGGGGTCTCGCCACCCACTGTCATGGCCAGGTGCGGGCGGTGCCATACACCCTTGCTCGCCAGCAGGCTGGTGGCCTGGGCCAATTGCAGCGGGGTGACCTGCATGTAGCCCTGGCCGATCCCCAGGATCAACGTCTCGCCCGGGAACCAGGCCTGGCGGCGCGTGGCGCGCTTCCATTCGGCGGAAGGCATCAGCCCGGACGCTTCCTCGAACATGTCCAGCGACACTTTCTGCCCCAGACCGAATTCTGCCATGTAGTCGTGCAGGCGCTCGATCCCCAGCTTGTGCGCGAGGTCGTAGAAGTAGGTGTCGTTGGACCGCATGATGGCGGTGTACATGTCTACCCAGCCGTCACCGCTGCGGTTCCAGTTGCGGTATTTGTGTTCGTAGTTGGGCAGCTCGTAGTAGCCCGGGTCGAACACCCGGCTGCCAGGGGTGATCACGCCACTGTCCAGGCCGGCGATGGCCACTTCCGGCTTGACCGTCGAGCCCGGCGCATACAAACCGCGCAGCACGCGGTTGAACAGCGGCCGGTCGATGGAATCGCGCAGGGCCGCGTACTGCTTGAAACTGATGCCTTTGACAAACAGGTTGGGGTCGAAGCTTGGGTTGCTGACCATCGCCAGCACGTCGCCATTGGCTGGGTCCAGCACCACCACCGAACCACGGCGGTCGCCCAGGGCCTTTTCGGCCGCCAGTTGCAAGTGGCTGTCCAGGCTCAGGGTGATGTCCTTGCCGGGGATCGGGGCCTTGTGGTTGAGCACGCGCATGACCCGGCCCTGGGCGTTGGTCTCGACTTCTTCATAGCCCACCTGGCCGTGCAGCTGGCGTTCGTAGAAGTGCTCGATACCGGTCTTGCCGATCGACTGCGTGCCGCGATACTCGGTGCTGTCGAGGGTCTTGGCTTCTTTCTCGTTGATGCGCCCGACATAACCCACCGAATGGGCGAAATGCTCGGCCAGTGGGTATTCGCGGATGAACTGCGGTTCTACCTCAAGGCCGGGCAGGCGGAACTGGTTGACCGCAACCAGGGCGATCTGCTCTTCGTTCAGGCCGACCATCAGGGTGACCGGCTCGAAGGGTTTGCGGCCGCGGCGCAGGTCCTTGTCGAACTGCCGGCGGTCATCCTCCGAAAGGCTCAACACCTGCGCCAGGGTATCCAGCACCTTGGCCGAGTCGCCGGCCCGCTCACGGGTCATGGTCAGGTCGAAACTGGGCTTGTTGTCGGCCAGCACCACGCCGTTGCGGTCGTAGATCAGCCCGCGCTCAGGGGCGATGGGCAGCACGTGCACGCGGTTGTTTTCCGACACGGCGCTCTGCTGGTCATGTTGCAGCACCTGCAGCACATAAAGGCGGCCCACGAGGACGGCGACCAGGGTGAAGACCAGGGTGGCGCAGGCGATCAGCCGGCGGTTGACCAGGTGCTTTTCCTTTTCGTGGTCCTTGAGGGGTATGGGCTGCGGCATGGGTGGCTCTGTGGGGTGGCGGTGTGGCCGGGCGGCGGCCCCGGGGCCGGCGATGCTACGCAACCCCTCCCTTTCGCTCAAGGCAGGCGGCCTTGGGCCGGGGCCGGCGATCAGCTGTTGGCCCCGGTATCAGGGTGTTCACGGCGAACATGAAGATTTGTTCATGCCGGCACTCGGATGGCTGCGCAGAGGGGGCCTAGGAGGTTGTTTATGGATCCACAAAACAACTGCTGTGCGATAAGCGAACGAAATAATCATCAGGCGCTAAATTCATAAGATATTGAAAATTAACGGATTCTTGTATTAATTCGTTGTGCGCTTGCCGCTTTGTGTTGTCGGATTGGTGTTTAGCAAATCACACACGGTTGTCTGTGGATCCATTATCTGGTTGATTAGCGCCTGACGACGGCCAGCCCTCCGGCCGTGCGCGACGACAATTACAAGAAGGGTCCAGTCATGAATGGCTTATCTGGGGCACGGAACTGTCAACGTTCCTTCTGCTCTGCTTGCGTGTGCACGTCTGTCCTCCCGCCTGTGGCCCGCATCGGCCTGCAGGTGGCCCCATGAACATCGATCTCAAGCAACGTCTGGACAATGACCCGATGGGCCGCTTCCAGTGCCTGGCCATCGGCATTTGCATCGTGCTGAACATGATCGATGGCTTTGACGTGCTGGTGATGGCCTTCACGGCCGCCTCGGTGTCTGCCGAGTGGGGCCTGAGTGGGGCGCAGGTGGGGCTGCTGCTCAGCGCCGGCCTGTTCGGTATGGCGGCAGGGTCACTGTTTATTGCGCCGTGGGCCGACCGCGTTGGCCGGCGCCCATTGATTCTGTTCTGTCTGGCGCTTTCCGGTGTCGGCATGTTGCTCTCGGCGTTGAGCCAGAGTCCGTTGCAACTGGCGCTGCTGCGCGGGCTGACCGGCCTTGGCATCGGCGGCATTCTGGCCAGCAGCAATGTGATCGCCAGTGAATATGCCAGCAAACGCTGGCGTGGCCTGGCAGTGAGCCTGCAGTCCACGGGGTATGCCCTGGGCGCGACCTTGGGCGGCTTGTTGGCGGTATGGCTGCTGGGCCACTGGGGCTGGCGTTCGGTGTTCCTGTTCGGCGGCATCGTCACGGTGCTGGTGATCCCGCTGGTGCTGCTGTGGCTGCCGGAGTCGCTGGACTTTTTGTTGGCACGCCGCCCGGCGAATGCCTTGGCGCGGGTCAATCGGTTGGCCGACAAACTCGGGCAACCGGCACTGTCCCAGCTGCCGCCGCCCGCGCAAGGCGTGCCTGGTGCCGCCACAGGGTTCAGGCAGTTGCTGACCCCCGCCATGCGCCGCACCACGCTGGTGATCTGGTTGCTGTTCTTCCTGGTGATGTTCGGCTTCTACTTCGTCATGAGCTGGACCCCGAAGCTGCTGGTCGCGGCTGGCTTGTCGGCGCAGCAGGGCATTACCGGCGGGGTGCTGCTGAGCGTTGGCGGCATCCTTGGCGCGGCGCTGATTGGCGGCCTGTCGTCACGCTGGCCACTGAGCCGCGTGTTGGCGATGTTCATGCTGGTCACGGCCGGGCTGCTGGTGTTGTTCGTGGCCAGCGGGTCATCGGTCACTGCCGCGCTGGCGCTGGGCTTGCTGATCGGGCTGTTCGCCAACGGTTGCGTGGCTGGGCTGTATGCGCTGTCACCGGTTGTCTATGACGCGTCGGTGCGCGCCACCGGGGTGGGCTGGGGCATCGGCATTGGCCGGATCGGCGCAATCCTGTCGCCGACCGTGGCCGGCGTACTGCTCGACGGCGGCTGGCAACCGCTGCACCTGTATGGGGTGTTTGCCAGTGTCTTCGTGCTTGCTGCTGGTTGCCTGGTGTTGCTCAAGCCAGCGTCGCGGCCGGGGCAGGCAGTGATGGCCGATGCCTAGGGTCGGGATTTTGGTGCCCGGCCTGGGCGGGTATTCCAGCAAAGTTTTGCCAAGATTGGGGTGTGGCTAATAGGTGTACGCCGCAGCAATTTTGCCGGCATTGAGAACGAGCGCCGCCCGCGCGGCGCTTCGCAGCACAAGGCTGCTCCCACATCTGTTTCGGGCCAATTATTCCTGTGCCATGAGCGCGCGCCCCCTTGGCGCCTGACACGATGTTGAGTCGGACCAACAAGGCGGTCGCGCGCAAATATCACAGGCCTCACTGGCCCGAAACAGATGTAGGAGCAGCCTTGTGCTGCGAAGCGCCGCGCGGGCGGCGCTCGATCTCATGGCCACCCAATGCGTCGTGGCGAGCACTTATCCCTCCTGCGCCGACTCAGTGCAGCGCGGGGTGCACTGCGATAAGATTACCGCTCATGTCTCTGGAAACTGCCTGGATGAGCAAGCCCGGTCAATTGGTGCTGGTTACGCTTCGCAAGATGATCGCCTCCGGCGAATTGGCGGCCGGCGAGCGTCTGATGGAAATCCCCACCGCCGAACTGTTCGGTGTCTCGCGGATGCCGGTGCGCATGGCATTTCGCACCCTGGAGCAGGAGGGCCTGCTGGTGCGTTTTGGCGGGCGTGGGTTTCAGGTGCGTTCCGTCAGCGCAGACGACATCGCCGGTGCGGTCGAGGTGCGTGGCGTGCTCGAAGGCCTGGCTGCGCGCCAAGCGGCAGAGCGTGGGCTGTCCGCTGAAGCGCGCGCAGCGCTGCAGCGCTGCCTGGTCGAAGGCGACCAACTGTTCGACAAGGGTTTTGTCACCGAGGAAGACCTGCAGGCCTACCATGACCTCAACATGCGCTTCCACCAGGTGATCATCGCAGCCAGCCACAACCCGGCGATTGCCGATGCCCTGGCGCGCAATGACCACCTGCCGTTTGCCTCGGTCACTGCGCTGGCCGTGGACCGCCATGACCTGGCGCGTGAGTACAGGCGCTTCAACTATGCACACATGCAGCACCATTCGGTGTTCGATGCCCTGGTCAGCGGGCAGGGCGCCCGCGCCGAGGCCATCATGCGCGAGCACGCCAATGCCACCTTGCGCTACGCCGAGACGTTCGGCGCGGCCACGGCCGATGCGCGCATGAAGGTCATCCTGCCCTCGTCTTAAAGCGCTTCAGATATCCAGCACCAGCAGCGGCGTTTTCGAGCGCGAGCAACAGGGCGTGAACTGATCGTTCTGCGCCTGCTCCTGCTCCGTGAGGAACAGGTCGCGATGCTCCGGTGTGCCTGCCAGCACGCGCGTCAGGCAGGTGCCGCAAATGCCTTGCTCGCACGACATGGCGATCGCGATGCCGTGCTGTTCAAGCACCTGCACCACACTCTGGTCGGCGGGCACCTCGAAGACCTGGCCGGTGCTGTTCACCTGCACCGAGAAACTGCCGTCGTTCTGCGTATCAACCGGCGCGGCGGCAAAGTATTCGCGGTGCAGGCAGGCCTCCTGCCAGCCCTGCGCCTTGGCGCTTTCCAGCACATGCTGCATGAACCCGCCTGGGCCGCACACATACAGGTGCATATCGTCTTGCGGGTTGGCCAATACCTGGGCGATGTCCAGTGCAGTTTCAGGTTGTTCGTCGAAATGCACGAACAGGCGGTCGGCGAAGGCGGCACCGCGCATGCGTTCGACGAAGGCTGCACGTTCGCTGGAACGGGCGCAGTAATGCAGTTCGAAGTCCTCGCCGCTGTGGGCCAGTTGCTCGGCCATGCAGAGGATCGGCGTAATGCCGATACCACCTGCGAACAACAGGCTGCGACGGGCGCCCAGGGCCAGGGGGAACAAGTTGCGCGGTGCGCTGATACGCAGGCGGGCACCGTTGTGCACCTGCTCGTGCAGGCTGCGCGAGCCGCCACGTGAGGCAGGGTCCTTGAGTACGCCGATCAGGTAACGGTGGCGTTCTTCGGGGTGATTGCACAGTGAATACTGGCGGACTTGCCCATCCGGCAGGTGCACGTCAATGTGCGCGCCTGCGCTAAAGGGCGGTAGCGGGCTGCCATCGATTGCGGCCAGCTCGAAGCTGCAGATGTCCTGCGCTTCGTCGTTACGGGAAACCACTACGGCATCGATCATGTCCGTTCCTCGTCAGGCTGGGCTTGCGCTGGTCGCGATCAGTTGGGCTTGGGCCGTGCGTTCGTTGGCGATCAGGCGCTCCAGTATCTTGCGCGACTGGACCCCGCCGGCATCGATGTTGAGCTTGAGCAGGTTGCGCTCGGGGTAGGCGAGCAGGTTCTGTTGCTGGCGTTCGAGCATTTCCAGGTCTTCGCTGAAAATCTTGCCCTGGCCCTCGCGGATGTTGGCGGTCAGCGTTTCGTCGTGCGCTGCAAAGTTGCGCGCCATGCCCCAGAAGTACCAGATCGAGGTGTCGGTCTCTGGGGTGATGAAGTCGACCACGATGCTCGAGGCTTTGTGCTGCGCATCGGCGTGATAACCCCCTTTGCCTGCGTGGGCCACGCCAACTTCGATCAGCACATGGCTGGGCGGGGTGAAGCGGCAGATCTGCCAGCGGTCCACCGGCACATCGTCGGCCAGGCCGTTGCCGCGCAGGGCCATGCGCCAGAACGGCGGTGCCATGATGTTTTCCATGTGCCGGGCAGTCACCACTTCGTCACCGGTGACGGTGGTCACGGGCGGGGCTTCGTCGATTTCCTTCTGACCAATGCTGGAGGCATGCACGTAGGTTTCGTGGGTCAGGTCCATGAGGTTGTCGATCATCAGCCGGTAGTCGCAGCCAATGTGGAACAGCCCGCCGCCGTAGGCCCACGCGTCATTCACCGCCCACTCCAGGTGTGGGATTAGGCTTGGGTCCGCTTGCGCCTGGTCGCCGGGCCAGACCCAGATGAAGCCGTAGCGCTCGACCACCGCGAAGGTTTTGTTGCAAGGGAAGCCCCTGACCCGCTGCCCTGGCATCTCGACGGTCTTGCCGTCGCAGCCCATCACCAGGCCATGGTAGCCACACACCAGGTTGCCGTTTTCGACATAGCCCAACGAAAGTGGGGCGCCGCGGTGCGGGCAAAAATCTTCCACCGCAGCTACCCGGCTTTCGTGGCCTCTATAGAACACGATCCGCTCCCCGCAGACCTGTCGGCCCAGCGGTTTCTCGGCGATTTCATCGGGGGTGCAGGCGACATACCACGTGTTTTTGGGGTACATGGAGGCTCTCCGGGGTAGCGATTGTTTTTATTTAATGGATCCATTAAATGTGGCGGAGGGCGGCCTGGTCAACGATTATGGCATTTTTTGCCGATTTATCTGGGCGATTATCGGACTGCCATGAGTGGTTTTTTGTTTTATGGATCCATTAGCCGGGGTTTTCAGCACCGCTGGATGTCACCCTGCCGCGTTTGAACGATCCGGAACCTGACGAAACCAATCCCGACCTCGCCTGGCACAAACAGCAGTGGCATGCAGTGCCTAGCGAGACCCTGACCGAACAGGTTTTTTTCAGGTCCTGGACTTCGGCGCGATCACGTTTGAAGCCAGTGGTCGAGACGTTGGCCAGGTTGTTGGAAATGGTGTCCATGGCGGACAGGCCGGTTTTAGCGACCCAACGAGCCGGAAGCATGCTGTTCTCCTCGTGCGCCTGTTTACGGCACCCGTTCAAATGTGATTGGCCGATTTGCAATTGAGCGCTTGTACTCATTGAATGTTAGGAAGTATTAGCGCCAAGGTTCAGCGTCGAAAACTAGTAGAAGTACCAGGTGACCCGTTCCACTCGCGACGCCGAAGGTTGACTTCCAGATCACCCTTTCCGCTTGCCAGACCGACCCGGACCAGAACGCCTTCGCAACACTGGAGCTGGATGGCAAGAATGGCTCGCTGCCGATCGGCCCCATCGCAAAGGGTGTCTTCAAGTAGGCCCAACACAATGATGAAAATAATCTGTCTTGGTGACACAACCGATCATGGCGGAGATTCAGTTGGAACTAACTCAATAGTGTCTGTTTTGGGTTTGCGGCTTCGTTTTAGGTATAAAGTTTTCTAATGGCTGATGATGCAACCATGGGGTCAGGGTCTTTGGATAGTTGTTGCAGGATGTCTTTGGGCACCTTGGGGTTGCAGGCAATTCGGTGTCTTACAGTTGCGTCCGAATCGATTGCGAGTCGCTCGAAGACCGTTCTATTAAGTTTTCGTTTGGTTGCTATTTTCCATCGGATATCTATGTCGCTGCTCTTCGAGAGACGGTCTATGATGTCGTCGGGAATGTTTTTGTTTCCAGCTACGCATCGTGCGAGCTCCGGGTAGTTATTAAGTATTTCAGTCCATACTTCAAGTGAGGCAGTTTGGTGTGCAAACGTGGTATCTTCATCATCGTCGCAAAGGATCCTGAATTCTTCAGCTGTAATACTCATCTACTTCCCCTTTGGTCCTTGCGTTGCACCTCGATCATTAATCTTTCTCTCTGGGCGGAGTGTGCTTCGATTTTGTTGGGGATGCTCTCTCAGTGGATGTTTGATGCGCCTGTTGGTAGTGGTTTTCCAATTTCCTTCAGAGGCTCATCTTGCCTTTCATATAGATGGGTGTTGATGTAGGTCTGGCATTCTGGCGTGAAGTTCATCGGTTAAATCTCCATGCTATTCTTCCCACTTTTTTTGTGTTGCCTCAAAGCAAATTGTTCTTTCATTTTTTCTGTTAAAAGCATTTATATGAGCCTTGTCTCTGTTGTCATACTCCACGCGAAAGCCCCAATGCTCATCTAGAAATCGTCCCCCGTTGAAGGGTTCCGGTATGAATTTGGCCGGATTAGGAACGGAATCTTTGGCGGAGATTTGAGTGTATCCTAGGGCGCTGTTCATAGCTTGATTGTAGTCGTCGTGCAACTCGTCGTATTGACGCTCTTTCCTGGTTCTCTCTCTTTCTAGTTATTTTCTCTTGTCTTTAGCGCTGCATGGGTTGGCGGTTCTTGTCAGTTCAAGTGGGTCGATCCACTGTCTCGGGTTTGGCGCGTACTGGTACGTATTCTCGCCATCAAGCACTACTGGATCCTTACTAATAAACCTTGCTGTCCGAAGATCAGTACCGATGGTGAGAAATGGTGTAATTTTGTTTCTTGATTGGTGGCTGACTTGTGATGGGTGGAGCATCTTTGTGATGCTCCACTATCCGATAATTGGGCGCTATTGTTGCTGCTTCTTTCGCAAATCTAAATTGTAGTGCGCGACCTGCTTGACATTTGTGACGGTGTCTTTGGATAAGCGTTCTAGAATTTCAATAGGTGTTTTTTGATTTGCAGCAATAGCCTGCCTAACACGAGGCTCTTCGTCTCTGGATAAAAGGTGCATGCTGTCGAGGTCTAGTTTACGTTTTCTAGCTACAGTGTGGCGAGTTTTCCAGTTACCACTAAGGGCTAGTTTAGCGAGGATAATGGCTGGTATGGTGTTGTTTTGTAATAGCATTAACTCGTAATCCGCATGTTGCTCAAGCATGCTTTCCCAGACGTGCATCTCTGCCTCATCTGAAATTGCCCTGCTTTTAAGTGTCGGGTCATCGCTTTCGATTAAGCTCATGAATTCCGCTGCTGAGTTTATCATTTCTTTTCCTGGCACTTTAATGATTTTAAGTCTATCTGACGACCAGTTGGGCCTTTGTGTTTTTTGCCAGTAAGCATGTCCCCATGCTCATTAAGGTCGGCTAACCATTCGAGCGTGCTGTTTCTTGATTCCGTGAATACTTTCCAAGAACTACCGTGCTCGGTCTTATCTGGTGAGTACCAGTTTCCGTCTTTTGGATCTCTGTACAAGCTTACGTTGCCAACTCCCGGTACATGGCCGCTGCACCTTTTGTCATATCTCTGGATAATCCATTTTTCAGCGCAGCAGGTTCTGTTGTCGATGTTTTTCTTTCCAGTAGGAGGAGGCGTTCTCCCTGTACGTGATAATCCTAATGGATCGGTCCATTCGATCGGGTTGGGTGCATACGTATAAGAATTGATGTCACCGTAAAGACCTATCGGGTCTCGAGTGATAAATCGACCCTGAAAGGGGTCATAATATCGATACCGGCTGTAGTGAAGCACAGCCTCGGGGTCGAAATACTGCCCTTGGAAGCGCAGTGGATAGTGCATTCCTGACAAATCTGCTTGTTTATTTCCATTTTCTTTGGCTGTTCCCCACGCCTCATAGATTGCTGTCCATGCAATTTTCGCATTAGCGTCGGTGACTTCCATTGGAATGCCGAGGTGATCGCATTGATACCAGACCAGAGCATCGAACGGCTTCGGCGTTGGCTTGTGCTGCCATACTGGATCTCGGTCGATGTCATACGGGAAATGATAGTTTGGCTGCCGCAGCATTTCCTCAATGTGATTCATCACCCCTTGTGCGACCGGAACGAAGGTCCCGGGCTCATACACATAGTGCGTGGTTTGCCCTTTGCCGTGTCGGCCTCGCTGCTCGAACGCCAGCGTGTCACCGTCCCAGATAAATAGCGTCAGATCGCAGCCCAGCTTCTCATCCAGCGCACGCCGCGCATTCTCATTCCAAACCGGTCCAGCCTGGACACGATTGCGGTACTTCGAGCGCGAGTCTTTGTAGACACGGCGGCCTAAAGCGTCATAGCCAAACTCGACAACCAGCCGATCGTCCTCGTATCTACGCAGGCGGTCGTACAGGTCCCAGGTGAACTTGCCAGCCTTGCCATTCTCTATCCGCTCCAGCAGATTGCCGCGCTCGTCGTACCGGTATTGCGTTCCGCAGTAGCTGCGCAGCACGTTGTCCATCAGCTTTCGTGGCGAGTGCGGATTTGGCCCGGGCGGTGCCTCGGGGTCCAGCAGGTTGCTCGCTGGGTCAAAGGCAAATGTTTCCTTCTCGTAGTTAAGGCTGGCTTCAAGCAAACGACCCACCGGGTCATAACGGTAGCGCAGATCGCCACGGTTCAAGTCTTTGATGTGGCATAGCTGCCCGGCTTCGTCATAACGGTAGGTGCGAGCCGCTATGCGTTTGGACTCACCTTGCCGAGCCAGCGTCTGTTCCAGCAACTGGCCATTCGGGCTCCAAGTCTGTCGCTGGACCAGGCCATTGCCCTGCACGCGACCGATCTCTCGGTGCAGGTCATCACGCTCGTAACTGATCAACTCCTGGTCATCAAGTTTGAGCGCGAGCAGGTGGCCGCTGCCGTAAGTCAGCCAGCTGACTCGGTGGCCATCGGGACGGGTGGTGGCGACGCGGTGGTTGAGAGCATCGTACTCATGCTTGAAGACTGCAACCTGTGGTTTGACCAGATAATCAAGCCATTGATGCTCGCGCGTATTGTTGCCCGCGGCATCGTAGAACCACTGCAGTTTGCAGGTGCTGTTCTCAGCCCAGGTCAGATTGCCATTGCCGTCATAGGCAAAGGTCTCGATCTCCCATTTCTCACCGCCGCGTCTGCCTGCTTTGCGTTCAAGAAGTCGGCCCATAGGGTCGTAAGTGAAATGGCTGGTCCTATCTCCATCCAAGCGCCGAGTCGGCAGGTTACTGCCGTTGTCGTACAGGTAATGGGTGGTTTCCTGGTCGAAGCCGGTTTCCTTGAGCAAGCGCCCAGCAGGGTCATATTTGAAGCGGGCTTCGCTGTTGTTTTCGTTGCGCAGACGCACGAGCTGGCCGAGCTTGTCCCAGTGGTAGGTGAGGGTGGTGTCGTTGGCGTTGTGGCGTTGATGGATAAGCCCGGCTTCGTTGTAGTCCCAGCGGGTGCGACGGTGCAGGCCGTCGGTGTGGCTGAGTAGTCGGCCTTCGGCATCGCGTTCGAAACGCTCTTTGGTCTTGTCTGGGTGGATAAGCCGTACCAGCTGGCCAGCTTCGTAGTGGTACTCGGTCACCTCACCGGCGGCGTTGATGAGTTTGGTCAATTGGCCCAAGGCGTTGTACTTCCACTGCGTGGATTTGCCCGAGCAATCGGTGTAGCTGATCAGCTGCCCATCGCGGTTGTAGGCCAGCTTCTTCTCACCGCCGTTGGCATCGGTAATGGCGATGGGCAGGTTGTCACTGTTGTATCGGTAGAGCGTTTTGTTCTCCAGCGGGTCCTGGGTTTCGGTGATGTTGCCGCGCTGATCGTAGTCGTACTTCCACAGCCCGCCCTCGGCATCTCGTGTTTTGAAACGCTGATCCAGGTCGTCGTAGGCGTGATGGATCGATGCCCCATCGGGTCGGGTATGCTGCAGCAGGTTGCCGCGTTCGTCGTAGGCGTAGACATCACTGCTGCCATCGGTGTGGATGTGCTGGGTGATGTTTTTGGCGGCATCGCGATACAGCCATTCCTCGTTCCTGTCGGGATGGATGACGCGATAGGGGTAACCAAGAATGTCGCAAAAATGCTGGGTCTCGTTGCCATTGGCATCGACGATGCGGGTCCGGCGGATGTCTGGGTCCCAGCTCAAGCGGGTATCGAGGCTGCCATCGTCTCCCCATTCGCGGATGGCCTTGGCATCAGCGCCTTCACCGAGCCATTCGAGGTTCATGCCCCGGCCGGTGCGGTCGGTGTAGCGGGTGACCAGATGGTGCTGGTACTGATAGGTCCACTGAGCCCCGTGCTCATCGCTCGCAGTGCATAGATCGCCGTGCGTGTCGTATGTATAGTTCGCCAGTTGGCGTTGCGGTTGGCCGTCGTACATCAACCATAACGCGATGACATGTCCCTGATCGTTGATCTGTGTGTGGATATGATGATGGGGCGTATCGTTTTGATACGTCACCAGATCGGAAAGCACGGATGTGTCAGCTACTCGGTGTTCATAGTGCAGGTCTATGCGTGCTCCGCCCTTGTTCTTGATGGTCGTCAGGCGGAACTGATCGCCATGACGTTGATAGATCTCCTGGCTATCATGGCCTCGTAGTATGGCGAGGGTGTCGTTTGCGATCCGTGCGATGACTACGTTTTCGATGGCGTCGTAGTGGCTGCCTTTGAGCTTCGGCAACGCATAGCGCTGGCTTCTGCCATCGCTGCCATGGAAAGTGAGGTGGTCTTCATTCAGATCGAAGCGAGCTGCAAATGGAGTAGTCCAGCGTGCGCCGTAGGGGCTGCTGTCGAAGGCTGACAGAGAGGAACGATAGGTACGGTTCCACTCGATGGGGAACACACCTGGTAGCTGGAAATCGGTGTGGACGATTGTTTCGGTCCCTGTGGTGAAGCTGATGCTGCAATGGGTGCCAGCTTTTGTCCCGCGCTTTTTGCAGTTTGGGTCTGCCTTTGTCGCGCGTTGGGCAGGAGCCGCCTCGGTGCCGTGGCGCCCCTGCACATTGCGGCTTTGGCTGGTTGAGTTTGGCGCGATGTTGCTTCGCCTCGGTGTGTACCCTCTTTTACGTAAAGCCAGGCTTAGTACGCTCAGAATATCGGCGATGCTGCCAGGGTTCGCCTTGTTGCCAATTGCGACTATTTTCTCGCCTGCCATCCGGCCGATGCTTTCGAGGCTTCGTGCTGCAGGTTCAAGAAGTTTTTTTAGCTTTTCGTTTTGTCCGAAGCCCAGTTCATTTTTGCTGAAGCCAAGCCCTGTTTTTCGTTTGAAATAGTCAGAGGCTTCCGCCACTAATCGTACTCCGGGGAACAGGGCGGTCAGGGCGACATCCTTCACTGTCCCGTCTGCCACCGACCGGATCAAGTTGGCCAGGAACCTGCAGACCTCGACAACTTTCTCGGCGAAGCTGGCAAGAATGCTCTGCAACTTGGCTTCGATCTCGCCTATGAACGCTTCGAGGTCCCCAGGGCAAACATGGGCTAGCGCACCTTCAATCGCTTTGAGAACCGCTTGAGCTATGCCGTCCTTGGAGGCGGTTCTCAGTGATTTGAGTGCTGGGCGCATGACTACTCGCGCCGGTCCGATACCAGGTAATGGAGCAATTGCGAATAGGTTGATGCCTAGACCTACCCAGTTGAACACGTCAGCTCGATAGGCACTGTCACCTTTGGCCAGTTCTATGATGTCGCCAATGGCATCCGTAGCCGCAAAAATCGACCCGGCGACAGGTAGCATCTCGCCTACGGATATGACGGTCCTCCAGTTAACAATGTCTCCAGTGAGGTCTGTGAGCCACTTGGCCAGCATCTCGGTGCTGGCTGTTACGTCTTCTTCATCGAAGGTATCTTTAGGGGCGACTACCCCGCTGCACCTATCCATGTTGGTTGTTCCTTGTATTGCGGAGCGTCATCGGATGGGGGCGCTCTTTCAACGTTGCTTCGGTGGCGAGTGGAGCCTTGAGGGCCGCCTGCATGAGGTGCTTGGCATCGCGAGCATTCATCTCCCCTGACTTGATGAGTTGATTGACCGCCTCCTGCATTGCGTCTGCCGGACTGAGGGGCATGCTTTTGTCGGAGGTGGTTGACGGGGGCGGCTCCTGGAACGGTGTTGCAGACGCAGCCCTGGCTTTGTCTCGCCCGAACTGCACTTTCACGGGGCCGGATGCGAGACCTGATACGGCAGCAAACCCGTTCTCATCCAAAGTGCCTGTGATGACTTGACCTAGCGCGTCTTCAACTTCGTACTTGGCTCCTTTGAATGCGTGGTTATTTGCGTAATGCTGAAAAAGCTCCAGATTGCCCTTGCCCGATTTGAGGTCTTCAGGAAACGCCGCCGCCTGGCTCTTTGAGGCCTTGTAGATGAAGTCCGTCGCGTGTGCCGTGTACTGCCCAGCCGTGGCGTGCAGAATGCCGCCCGCGTTGTAGGTCGTACTGCTGCCACCGGCTTGAATCACCAGTTCCTCCTTGGCACTGAGGGTGATCCGTTCTGCGGTCACGGTGACCTTGAGCTTGGCCAGCAGGTTGATGTTGTCCTTGAGCGCTTTCAGGTCGATGTCGCCGGAGGCCGCGACTAGTCGCCAGCCCATGCTCTGTACGAACTGCCGTATGCCCCGACTGGCACTGATTAACAGGCGCTTGCCGATGGCCATGCTGGTGTGGCCGCCGGTGCTAAGGCCCAGGTGTTCGCCGCTGGCGATGTGGGTAGATTGCGGTGTGGTCGTCGCAATGCCGGACGGGCTGGCGATCACCAGTTGAGGCTCGGCCAGCTCGGGGAAGCGGTTGGTTTCAGGGTTGCCACCGCTGCCGCGAATGGCGTCGTGCTGGGCCTTGAGGGCATCACCCACTTCATCCTGATCGCCGCCTTCCTGGGCCAGGTGATCGCGGGCTTCACTGGCGAAGGTGGTGTGGTACTCCTGGGCGGTCTTCAGGCGTTCGGCGGTTCCGCCAAGTCGGTGTGATGCTCGGTGGCACGGCTGCGCGCCTCCGTCGTCAGCAGCAGCCCGCCACCCGCACGCACCACGCCGTGGGTATCGGTGCGCAGCTCGAAACCTTGGCCACGCGGCTTGCCGCCAAAGTGGCGAGGATGGGTGAGGTAACCGAGGTTCAGTGCCGAGTGGTCGTGATCGCTCATCAGCGCCGCGCTGATCTGCCCGGTGGTGTCGTCCAAGCGCAGTTCGTTGTGGCGTTTGCCGTGGTGCTCCTTGCTGCGGATCGGGCTGAGTGCCTTGAACTCAGGCAGGCGGTACGGCGGGCGGTTGACGATGTGATAACTGCGCCCGGTGATCATCGGCTGATCGGGGTCGCCGTTGAGGAAACTGACCACCACTTCCTGACCAATCCGGGGAATGGCCATGTGGCCCCAGGTGGCGCCGGCCCAGGCTTGAGTGACCCGCACCCAGCATGAGCTTTTCTCATCGTCCTGGCCGAGACGGTCCCAGGGGAATTGCACGCGCACACGGCCGTGCTCGTCACAGTAGATTTCCTCACCGGGTGGCCCGACTACCTTGGCCATCTGCGGGCCTTCGATTACCGGTTTGGGGCGGGCAGGGGCGTGCCATTCGACTTGCGCAGGTATGAGGGTGGCGGTGAGCGTGTAGGACGTGCCAACTTCGGCTTCGGCAGCATCCTCTTCCAGTGCCGTAAACTGGCGGCCCCTGTGGGTGATCCGCAGTGGCCGCCAGAGGATGTTCATGTCCTCCCGGGCATGGCCAGCCAGCTGGAAGGCGATACCCGGTTGCAGGCGAGCATCATCGCCTTCGACTTCGGCCACGCGAGCATCGCTGAACAGGGCATCGACTTTGGTCTGGGTGAACGGCTTGCCGGCGTTGTCGTGCTTGTAGCGGCCAGGGTAGTCGTAGCGTTCGTAGTCGTTGCTTTGATTGCCCATGTCCTGAGGGAACATGGTGTGCTCATGGTTGTAGCGTGGGTGGGTAAAGGTGTAGTCGCGCTGGACTTGGCTGCTGGTGCGTACCTGCTCGCGGTAGGCGAAGTGGTGCAGACAGGGTTGTTGCTCCATGCCGCCTCGGTTGGCGACATACAACACCGGCTCGCCTTCCAGGCTACCGAAATTGCTGATGTGATCCGTCTGGATCACCACGTAGTTGGCTTCGCTGTGCTCGAAGGTGCAGATCAAGCCTTCCTCGGCCGACAGGCGCCAGAAGAAGTTCAGGTCCAGGTCACCGGCCTGGACACAGTACTCGCGGCTCTGGTGTGGGTTGACCACATACTGGATCAAAGTGCCCCATTGGCGTTCGCGGAACAGTTCCTCTAACAGCTGCGGGACCGGGCGGTGCTGGAAGATGCGCCAATCCGATTGCAGGCCCGCGCGGGCCAGTTGTGGCTCGATCACGGCGCGGTAGCGGGTGCGGCGGTGACCGGTCTTGCCTTGCTCGAAACTGCTGATCAGGCCGTGGACATGGCGCACTGCTTCCTGCTGCTGCCAGATGGTCAGCACGGCGGGTTGGTCTAGAAGGGTGGCGAAGTCGGCGTCGTCGGCAAAGCTGACCAGTTCGACTTCCAAGCGGTACAACTCGCTGACTGCTTCGGTCAGTTCGAACGACACCACATCAAACGCTATTGCCTCATCGGCGGGTGTGCTGAAGGTGAAGCGCACATCGTTCAAGTTGCTCATACGGGCTCCTGCTGTTCATCCCATCGGGCAGGTTTATCGGGCCGGACGCGTTGTAGAATGCGGGGCATAAGTGCACCCAAAGACCGTAACGGGGAATCCATTCCTCGTCGCCGTAATGGCTTCCTAAAGAGTTGTAGGAAGTTTCGCTAAATGCGGATCTTGTATGTTTCTGAGCAAAGCCGTGCTCGCTGCGCTTTGGGCACAGGGGGCTGTTAAGTGAAGTCAATTAGGGGTTGCCGAATATCAAGGTCCCACTCGACGTAGTGATCAACATGACGTCCTGGTAACCCTTGCACAGCCGTGACCTGCTATGCCTATGGGATACAACGCGCAAAGAGGACAGTCCCCCGATGCTGGTCGTCGAGCAACTGCACAAGTCATTCATCACACCCCAAGGCCCGCTGCCTGTGCTACAGGGCATCGACCTGCGCCTGGCCCGCGGCAGCAGCCTGGCGCTGATGGGGGAGTCGGGGAGTGGCAAGAGCACCTTGCTGCATTTGATTGCCGGCCTGGACCGGGCCGACAGCGGGCGCATCCTGATTGATGACGAACCCCTCGATGGCCGTTCGGAGTCGGCACTGGCGCGGTGGCGCCGGGACGGCATTGGCCTGGTGTTTCAGCAGTACAACCTGATCAGCAGCTTGGACGTGGCGGCCAACCTTGCGTTTCAGGCCCGGCTTGCCAACCGGCATGACCCGCACTGGTTGGCGTACTTGGCAGAGCGCCTGGGGCTGGCTGCGTTATTGACGCGCTACCCGGAACAGCTATCTGGCGGCCAGCAACAGCGGGTCGCCATTGGCCGCGCCCTGGCCGGTCGCCCCGCCTGGGTGTTGGCAGACGAGCCGACCGGCAGCCTTGACGAAGCCAGCAGCGATGAGGTGTTAGGCCTGTTTTTGCAACTGGTCGCCGAGGCCGGCAGCAGTGTCCTGATGGTGACCCACAGCCAGCGCCTGGCGGCGCGGCTAGCGCACAGTTGCTACCTGCAGGCGGGCCGTGTGCGCGCCGAGCACGGCCTATGAGCCCATTGCTGCTGACCCTGCAGGCGCTGTTGAGCCATTGGCGGCGCCATCGCGTGCAGTGCCTTAGCATCTTTACCGGGTTGTGGCTGGCCACTGCGTTATGGACCGGCGTCCAGGCACTCAACAGCCAGGCGCGCAGCGACTACGCCCGCGCCAGTGCGGTACTGGCGGCACCGATGCAGGCGCAACTGGTGCCGCGTGACGGCGAACGCTTCGAGCAGGCGCTGTATGTGCAATTGCGCCAGTTGGGCTGGCCGGTTGCCCCGGTACTGGAGGGGCGGCTGCGGTTTTCTGGCGAGCAGCCGGTGACTGTTCGGCTGATTGGCGTCGAGCCGTTGAGCTTGCCAGTTTCCACTGCCGTGGCCGGTGTGCGGGTGGCCGACTTCGACCTGCAGGCCTTTATCGGCACGCCGGGGCAGGCCTGGGTAGGGCCGGACACCTTGCGCCAACTGGGCAAAACCGTTAGCGACGTGGCCGTCAGCAGCGAAGGGCAGCGGCTGCCACCCTTTGTGCTCAAGCCGGAGTTGGCGCCCGGGGTGATCGTGGTCGACATCGGCCATGCGCAGGCCTTGCTGCAGGCACCCGGACAGCTGTCGCGGCTTCTACTGACAGGGCCTTCGGCGCCCTTGCCCGCAGCCATCGCTGCGCGACTCGAACTGCAAACACCGAGTGATGACGGTGGCCTGCAACGCCTGACCGAGAGCTTTCACCTGAACCTCACCGCCCTCGGCTTGCTGGCCTTCGTGGTCGGGCTGTTCATCGCCCACGCCGCCATTGGCCTGGCACTGGAGCAGCGCCGTGGCTTGATCAGAAGCCTGCGGGCCTGTGGCGTCAGTTTGCATTGCCTCTTGCTCGGCCTGGCGCTGGAGCTGGGCCTGTTCGCGGTGCTGGGCGGGCTGGCCGGGGTGGCGGGCGGCTATGGGCTGGCCGCGTTGCTGTTGCCAGACGTTGCCGCGAGTTTGCGTGGCTTGTATGGCGCCCAAGTCGCCAGCGTGTTGCACCTGCCGGCAGGGTGGTGGTTGGCTGGGGTGCTGGTGAGTGTGCTCGGGGCCTTGTTGGCGGGGCTGAGCAGTGTTTTGCAGGCGGCGCGCCTGCCCCTGTTGGCGCTGGCTCAACCCCAGGCCTGGCGCTTGGCGCAAGGCCGTTGGTTGCGGCGCCAGACGTGGGTGGCACTGCTGTTGCTGCTGGTGGCGCTTGGCTGTTGGCAACTGGGCCAGGGCTTGGCCAGCGCTTTCGCCTTGCTGGCGGCGTTGTTGCTGGCCTCGGCGTTGCTGTTACCGCCCTTGCTCGACGGCGTGCTGGCCTGGGCTGCGCGTGGGCGCCGACGGCCGCTGTCGCAGTGGTTCGTCGCCGACAGCCGCCAGCAATTACCCGGGTTGAGCCTGGCGCTGATGGCCTTGTTGCTGGCACTGGCCGCCAGTGTTGGTGTGGGCAGCATGACCGAGGGCTTTCGCAAGACCTTCATCGGCTGGCTAGATGCGCGTTTGGCCGCCGACCTTTACGTGACGCCTCGGGACACTGCGCAGGGCCTGCAGATCAGAGAGTGGCTCAAGCAGCAACCTGCGGCCATTACGGTGCTGCCAGGCTGGCGTGTGGAAACGCACCTTAAGGGTTGGCCGGTGCAGGTGCAGGGGGTTATCGACCACCCGGCCTACCGCGACCGCTGGCCGCTGCTGGACCAGCACGCGCAGGCCTGGCAGCAGTTGGCGGCGGGCAAGGCGGTGATGCTCAGTGAACAATTGGCCCGCCGCCTAGGGCTGGCGGTGGGCGACACTTTGATGCTGGCGGCCGACGCTGCGCCGCCCATGACGGTTGTGGGGGTGTACGCCGACTATGGCAACCCCAAGGGCCATGTGCTGGTCAATGCCGACTGGCTGCGCAGGCATTGGCCGCAGGCGACATTGACCGGCCTGAGCGTGGATGTCGCGCCCACGCACCTGGCACCCCTCAAAGCTGAGTTGCAGCAGCGCTTTGCCCTGGACGACAGCCGGGTGGTCGAGCAATCGCGCCTGAAGCGCTGGTCGACCGAAGTGTTCAACCGCACCTTTGCCGCCACCGCCGCCCTCAACAGCCTGACACTGGGTGTCGCCGGCGTGGCCATGTTCATCAACCTGCTGACCCTGAGCCAAAGCCGCCTGGGCCAGCTGGCGCCGCTTTGGGCATTGGGTGTGCGGCGCACGCAACTGGTTTGGCTGACCCTGGGCCAGACGCTCATGCTGAGCAGCCTCACCGTGCTGCTGGCGATCCCTGTCGGTGTCGTGTTGGCCTGGTGCCTGGTGGCGGTGGTGAACGTGCAGGCATTTGGCTGGCGGTTGCCGCTGTATGTGTTTCCTGGGCAATTGGTGCAACTGGCGGTGCTGGGCATCCTCACCAGCCTGCTGGCCAGTGCCTGGCCGCTGTGGCAACTGGCGCGGCGACAGCCCAGCGATCTGTTGAGGCAGTTTGCCGATGAACGTTAAAGCCTGTGTCGTGCTGTGCGCGCTGCTGAGCGGCTGCGACCAGCCTGCGCCAGCGCCGCAGAGTTTTGCCGGGTTGGGCGAGCAGGCCAGTGGGTTCAGCCAGGTGACCCGCGATCACCCCTTGGTGTTCCCGCGTGATCACGGTGCCCATGAGGGGTTTCGCATCGAATGGTGGTATGTCACCGCCAACCTTGAAGACGCCCAAGGGCGGGACTGGGGCGCGCAGTGGACGCTGTTCCGTTCGGCCTTGCGCCCAGGGGCGGAAACGGCCGACTGGAACAGCCCGAACCTGTGGATGGGGCATGCGGCCCTGACTGGGCCGGGTGGGCATCGCGCTGGCGAGACCCTGGCGCGTGGCGGTATCGGGCAGGCAGGCGTCGAGGCCCAGCCGTTCCGGGCCTGGATCAATGACTGGTCACTGCAGGGGGGGGAGGGCATTGCAGGGTTGCACATGAAGGCTTCCGGACAAGGCTTTGGCTACAACCTGAGCCTGCGCAGTGACAGGCCGCTGGTGCTGCACGGCAGCCAGGGCTACAGCGAAAAGTCGGGCAAGGGGCAAGCGTCGTATTACTACAGCCAGCCGTTCTACCGCGTCAGCGGCGAGGTGGAGCGCGATGGCCTATGCATTGCGGTCACCGGGCAGGCCTGGCTGGACCGGGAGTGGAGCAGCCAGCCGCTGGCGGCCGGGCAAACGGGCTGGGACTGGTTTTCACTGCACCTGGACAGCGGCGCGAAGCTGATGCTGTTCCAGGTGCGCGAGGCCAAGGGTTTGCCGTATCGGGCGGGGACCTGGGCCAGTGCCCAGGGTGAGGTGGTAGCGCTGCGAGGCGATCAGATTCAGCTTCAGGCGTTGGCCTGGACACGGCAGGAAAACGGCAAGGAGGTGCCGACACGTTGGCGAGTGCGGGTGCTGGCGTACGGCGTGGATGTGCAGGTTGATGCCGTCGAGCCGCGTGCCTGGATGAACACCCGGTTTCCTTACTGGGAGGGGCCGGTGAGGTTGCAGGGGAGTGCGGGCGGGCGGGGGTATCTGGAGATGACGGGGTATTAGGGGCATGCAGGGGTGTGAGGCTGCCAGGTGTATGGCGATGGGGGTGTGGCGCCTGTGAGATCGAGCGCCGCCCGCGCGGCGCTTCGCAGCACAAGGCTGCTCCCACATTTGTTCGGGCCAGTCATGTCTGTGAAGGCGGCGCGCGACCGCCTTGTGTGTTCGACTCGATAGCGCGCCATGAACCTGTAGGAGCAGCCTTGTGCTGCGAAGCGCCGCGCGGCGGCGCTCGATCTCGACAGCGCCGCAAACCTCAACCCGATCACCTCAAACCATCACCTCAATCCTTGATCAACCCCCGCAACGCCGCCTTGGCCTCAGGCGTACGCAGGCATTCGATAAACAACTGGCTCTCCCGCTCCACAGTGGCCTCCAGCTCCGCGCGCCCCCCATCCTTGAGCAGGCGCTTGCTAATGCGCAGCGCCTGTTGCGGGTAACTTTGCAGCCGCCGCGCCAGTTGCCGGGCGGCCGCCAAGCACTGTTCGCCATCTTCATGCAGCTCACTGGCCAAGCCCCAGGCTACCGCCTGCTCACCCTCAAGCAACGCGTTGCCCATCAGCAAGCGGGCGGCGCGGGCGTGCCCGAGCATGCGCGGCAGCAGCAGGCTGGAGCCGAACTCCGGGCATACCCCCAGCGGCGCAAATGGCATGCGCAGCTTGGCCGTGCGGCTGACCAGCACCTGGTCGCAATGCAGCAGCAGGGTGGCGCCGATGCCGATCGCCGCGCCACTGACGGCAGCGATCAGGGGTTTATCCAGGCCCATCACAATGCGCATCAGGCGGAACACCGGGCTGTCCCTGTCGCTGGGCGGGTTGTCGAGGAAATCGCGCAGGTCATTGCCGGCGCTGAAGCAGTGGGGGCCGCCCGTGATCAGCACCGCATCAACGTGCGGGTCTTCGCCCGCCGCCAGCAGCAGGTCGCCAAACTGGCGGTACATGGCGATGTTCAGGGCATTGAGCTTGTCTGGGCGGTTGAAGGTCAGGGTCAGCAGGCCCTGGTCCAGGTCGCGTGTGATCAGGTCGTTCATGGCAGCCGCTTTTGTTGTTGTGGTCAGGCCCGGCAACAGGGTGCACACCGGGCATTGGCCAGTAGGGTTTATCATGGCGCTCGGCTTGCTGTACAGTCGTTCAGCCCAGTCTACTGCCCGAGAATCGCCGATGAGCCAGGAAGCCCGCTACCACCGCATGCTGCCGGAATTGCGCAAAGCCAACCTGGTCGAGGCGACCTTGGTGTGCCTCAAACGCCATGGTTTTCAGGGGGCTTCGATCCGCAAGATTTCCGCCGAGGCGGGGGTTTCGGTGGGGTTGATCAGCCACCATTACGCGGGCAAGGACGAACTGGTGGCCGAAGCTTACATGGCGGTCACTGGGCGGGTCATGGGCCTGCTGCGCGAAGCCATGGCCCAGGCCGCGCCCACGGCCCGCGAACGGCTGTCGGCGTTCTTCCGTGCCTCGTTTTGCGCCGAACTGCTCGACCCGCAACTGCTCGATGCCTGGCTGGCGTTCTGGGGCGCGGTGAAGACCGCCGATGCGATCAACCAGGTGCACGACCATTCCTACGGTGAGTACCGCAACGAGTTGAGCCGGCTGCTCGCCACGCTGGCGGTGGAAGAGGGCTGGCAGGGCTTTGACGCCGACCTGGCGGCGATCAGCCTGAGCGCGTTGCTCGATGGCTTGTGGCTGGAGTCGGGCCTCAACCCGGGCACCTTTACGCCGGCCCAGGGCGTGCAGATCTGCGAGGCCTGGGTGGATGGCTTGCAGGCCGGTGGTCGGCAACGCTTCAGCCTGCCCAAGGGCTGTTGATCGTCTGTTCAGTAACGAGTAGGCTGCTGTCGCGAGTGTGTAGAACAAACCAGTAAAAAAAGAGACTTCACGCAATGACGCCTCGGGTATTGATCGTCGATGACGATCCGCTTATTCGTGACTTGCTGCAGGCCTATCTGTCCCAGGAAGGCTATGACGTGCACTGCGCCGACACCGCAGAAAAGGCCGAGGCATTGCTCGGCAGCCAGGACGTCGACCTGGTGCTGCTGGACATTCGCCTGCCCGGCAAGGACGGCCTGACCCTGACCCGCGAGCTGCGGGTGCGCTCGGAAGTCGGCATCATCCTCATCACCGGGCGCAATGACGACATCGACCGCATCGTCGGCCTGGAGTGCGGCGCCGACGACTACATCATGAAACCGCTCAACCCCCGCGAGCTGGTGTCCCGCGCCAAAAACCTGATTCGCCGTGTACGCCATGCCCGCGAGGTGCACCCGGCGCCCGCCTGCGCGCAGTCGCTCAAGCAATTTGCCGACTGGGCACTGGACACTGACCGTCGACGCCTGATCGACCCGCGTGGCGGGCAAACGCTGCTGACCCATGGCGAGTTCCAACTGCTCAGCGTCTTCCTGCGCAACAGCGGCCACACCCTGAGCCGCGACCAGTTGATGGACCAGATCCGCAACCGTGAGTGGGTACCCAACGACCGCTCCATCGACGTGCTGGTCGGCCGCCTGCGCCGCAAGCTGCATGACGACCCGGCCGAGCCGCAACTGATCATCACCATTCATGGCACCGGCTACCTGTTCACCGCCAGCGTGGCCGCGTGAGCACCCTGCGCCGCCTGCTGGCGCTGGCGGTGCTGGTACCAGGCTTGCCAGCAGCGGCGGCTGAGCCGGTGCGCTACTGCGACTACCCCGTGTACCCGCCGATTTCCTGGAGCGATGGCCACCAGGTGCGCGGCCTGGCGCCGACGGTGGTGCGGGAGCTGTTTGCACGCATGGGCCGAGAGGTGCAAACCGTGGTGCTGGGCAACTGGAAGCGCTGCCTGATGGACGCTGCCGCCGGGCGGGTGGACGTGGTGCTGGCCTACGACAGCGACCAACGTGACCAAGGCATGCGTTTTTCGTCGGTACCGGTGATACGTGAAGAGGTGGCGGTGTTTTTCAATCGCCGCCGGCCCGTGCAGTTTCAGCACCTGGAAGACTTGGCCGGGTACCGTGGCGGCTTGCTCTACGGTGAAAGCTACGGCGCCGACTTCGACCGTTTTGTCGCGCGCCACCAGAACATCGAGCGGGTGTCGTCCAGCCAGCAGAACTTCGGCAAGCTGATCCGTGGGCGCATCGACTTCGTGATCCAGGAGCGGCGTACTGGCGAGCTGTTCATCGAGCACCTGCCCGGCGCCGAAGACATCCGCGCCTTGCCGGCCGCGCTGAGCGTGGACTACCTGCGCGTGGCGGTGTCGCGCCAGTCCTCCCTGAGCCAGCACATGGACGAGATCGACCACCAGTTGCGGCGCATGCACGAAGCTGGCGAGATCGACCGCTGGCTGGAGCAGAGCGAAGTGACCTACCGCGACATGATCAACCTGCCGGCGGATGCCCGATGATCCGCCTGCGCACCGACGGCCTGTTGCGCCGCCTGCTGCTGTTTATCCTGCTGTTCAGCCTGTGCTTCACGGTGCTGGCCAGTTCCGTGCAGCTGTATTTCGAGTACCGCCGCGAGATGCGCGACATCGAGGCGCGCATGGCGTTGATCCGCGCGGGTTACCTGGCCAGCCTGGAGCGCAGCTTGTGGGACCTCGACGAAGCGCAACTGGATGTTCAATTGCGTGGCCTGGTGGACTTTTCAGATGTGGCGCGGGTACGTCTGCTCAGCGATGACTTCACCCTGTTGCGCGGTGAAGCCGAGCCTAAGGGGCCACTGCGCATCGAGCGTTTCCCGCTGGATTACCAGCCACCGTCGGGGCCGGCACGGCACCTTGGCGAGCTGGAGGTGAGCATCGACCTGGGCGCGGTGCACCGGCGGCTGTATGCCACGGGCCTGGCCAGCCTGTTGTGGATGGGGGTGTTTCTGTGTGGCCTGGCGGTCGCGTTGTCTGGCTTGTTCTACCGCTTGGTGACGCGCCATTTGCAAGTCATGGCCGAGTTTGCCCGGCGTATCGGGGCCGGGCACTGGCAGGAGCCGCTGCGCCTGGATCGCCGCCGTTCGGCGCATGCCGATGAGATCGACACCGTGGCGCATGCACTGGACGACATGCGCCGGGCCATCCTCAGCGACATCGAGCGCCGCGAGCTTGACCGCGTGGCCCTGCAGGACAAGCGTGACGAGCTACAGGCCATGGTCGAGCGGCGTACCGCGAGCCTAGCCCGGGCCAAGGATGAGGCCGAAGCCGCCAACCTGGCCAAGTCACGCTTTTTGGCGACCATGAGCCATGAGCTGCGCACGCCGCTGAATGGCATCCTCGGCATGGCCGAACTGCTACGTGGCGCCAGGCTCGATGCGCTCGACCGGCAACGCCTACAGGCTTTGTACAAGGCGGGCGAAGGGCTGTTGGCCATTCTTAACGAGGTGCTTTGCTTTGCCCGTCTCGAAGAGGGCGAGAGCCAGGCCGAAATGCTCGGTTTCTCACTGCGCCAGTTGTGCACGGAGGTGCTGGCATTGCTCGAACCAATGGCCTTGGAACGCGGCGACACCCTGCACGTGGAGGTCGATGAGCAACTGGCGGCGCATCAGCATGGCGCCGAGCAGTACCTGCGCCAGGTACTGAGCAACCTGCTGGCCAACGCCATCAAGTTCACCGCGCACGGCCAGGTCGAACTCAGGGTGCAGGTGCTGGCCAGCGATCAGAGCGGGCAGCGCTTGCGCGTATCGGTCAGTGACAATGGTATTGGCATCGAACCGGCCATGCAGGCGAAGATTTTTGACCGTTTCGTGCAGGCCAGCGAAGCGGTGGCCCGGCGCTATGGTGGCACTGGCCTGGGCTTGGCGATCTGCAAGCACCTGGTGGAAAAACTTGGCGGCCGCATCGGCCTGGACAGCGTACCGGGGCAGGGCAGCTGCTTCTGGTTCGAGCTAGACATGGCGCGTGGGCAGCCTGCCGTTGCCCATGAGCCGGCATGCTCGGCGTCGGCCAGCCTGCGTATCCTGGTGGTCGAGGACGTGGCGTTGAACCGTGAGGTGGCGGGTGGGTTGCTGGTACGCGATGGCCACCAGGTGTGCTTTGCCGAGGATGCCGAGCAAGCCCTGCAAGCCTGTGCCCAGCAGCGCTTCGACCTGATCCTGCTGGATGTGCACTTGCCCGGCTTGAGCGGGGTTGAGTTGTGCCGGCGCATCCGCGCCACCCCAGGGCCAAACCGTGGCAGCCGGATCCTGGCGCTGACTGCCGGGGTGCAACCGGCGCAAGTCCCCGATTACCTGGCCGCAGGCATGCAGGGAGTACTGGCCAAACCGCTGCGCCTGGAGCACCTGCGCCAGGCCCTGGCCGAGGTTGCGCCTGCCCCGGTGGCTGCACCTGGGTCGGGCATGGACTGGTCACTGCTGCAAACCCACCGCAGCTTGCTGGGCGAGCAGAAGTTGCAGGCGCTGCTGGCAGTGCTGCGCCAATCGATCGAGCAGCACGCCACGGCGCTGGCCGAAGCCTTGCAGGCACGCGACTGCGCTGCAGTGTCGCACTTGGCGCACCGCCTGGCGGGCAGTTGCGATTCCCTCGGCTTTGCTGGCCTGGCTGGCGTGTTGCGCCGCCTCGAAGACGCCGCCCAAGGCCAAGATGAACAGGCGCTGCTGGCGCTCAGCGAGCCACTAGCGGCAGAGCTGGAACAGGCCCGCACCACCCTGAAACAGTTGATTCAGAGCTGACGTACAAAAAACTTACGACTTTTTACATCTTTGATCGGTTCGTACAACGGCACCTTACATCCGTTTCCAATAATCGATGGCAACCGTGTTGCACGCGGTCCATGAGGCTTATTGGAGATAACAATAATGACATGCCGTAGCGCTCAGCCCCTCCTTGAACAATCGTTTTGCACCCCCTGCTACAGCGGGGTGAACCATGACTGACACCCACGAAGGCAAAATCCAGCTGACCCGCGCGCTGAAAAGCCGGCACATCTTCATGCTGTCGCTGGGCGGCGTGATCGGCACCGGGCTGTTCATGGGCTCGGGCGTCACCATCAACCAGGGCGGGCCGGTGGGGGCGATCCTGGCCTACCTGGTGGCGGGGCTGTTGATGTACCTGGTGATGGTCTGCCTGGGCGAGCTGTCGGTGCAGATGCCGGTTTCCGGTTCGTTCCAGGCCCATGCCACCAAGTTCATCGGCCCAGCCACAGGCTTCATGATTGGCTGGGTGTACTGGATGAGTTGGGCCACCACGGTGGGCCTGGAGTTCACCGCTGCGGGCATGCTGATGACCCGCTGGTTCCCCGAGGTGCCAATCTGGTATTGGTCGGCGTTGTTCGTGGTCGTGCTGTTCGGCCTCAATGCTCTGGCCACACGGGCCTTTGGCGAGGCGGAATACTGGTTCTCGGGGATCAAGGTGGCGACCATCCTCGGCTTTATCGTGGTCGGCCTGCTGGTGATCTTCGGCGCCATCCCGCTGAACAACGGGGCGCCGGCACCGATGCTGAACAACTTGGTGGGCGAGTCGCTGTTCCCCCATGGCCTGTCGGCGGTGTTCGCGGTGATGATGACCGTGGTGTATGCCTTTCAGGGCTGCGAAATCATGGGCGTGGCGGCCGGTGAGACCGAGCACCCGGAAAAGAGCATCCCCCGGGCCGTGCGCAACGTGGTGTTCCGCGTGCTGATCTTCTACGTGCTGGCGATTGCCGTGCTGTCGGCCATCGTGCCGTTCGAGCAGGCCGGGTTGATGGAAAGCCCGTTCGTGCAGGTGTTCGACATGGTCGGCATTCCCTACGCGGCCGACCTGATGAACTTCGTCATCCTCACCGCCATCCTGTCGGTGGGTAACTCCGGGCTGTATGCCTCCACGCGCATCCTCTGGGCCATGTCCAAGAGCGGCATGGCACCCAAGAGCCTGTCGCCGCTGAGCAAGCGCGGCGTGCCACTGCGTGCCCTGAGCATCACCCTGTGCTTTGCCCTGGTGTCGCTGATGACCAGCTTCGTGGCTGCCGACACCTTGTTCATGGTGTTGATGGCCGTGAGCGGCATGTCGGGCACTGTGACCTGGATCGTCATCGCCCTGGCGCAGTACCGGTTCCGCAAGGCGTACCTGCGTGATGGCGGGCAATTGCAGGACCTCAAGTACAAGGCGCCGCTGTACCCCTTGGTGCCGCTGTTGTGCATCACCCTGTGCTGTTCGCTGTTCGTGTTTCTGGCCATCGATGAGACCCAGCGGCCGTCGTTGTACTGGGGCTTTGGTTTCATTGCCCTGTGCTATGCGGCGTATTACGGGGTGAACCGCCGGCGGCAAGGGGCCTTTGCGCCGAGTGCGCCTGGGGTTTGACGCCGCTTGTTGGGGGCAGCCTTGTGCTGCGAAGAGGCCGGTGCAGGCATCAACATTGTTTTGAGCCTGCACTGGCCTCTTCGCAGCACAAGGCTGCTTCTACAAGGGAAGCGCAAGGGTTTTGATCCGAGTTGTGCAAAGTTGTAACAACCCATCCCGCCTTGTTGAACACTCGTTTAGTATCACCTTCATCACGTCCTCCACCCCAATAACAACAGCGAGGCCTCCCATGACCACCCCGTCATCGTCAGTGTTGAGCAAGGTCGAAGCCGGCGTTGCCTGGCTCACCCTCAACCGCCCCGAGCAGCGCAACGCACTGGACATTCCCAGCCTCAAGCATCTGCATGCCCTGCTCGACACCTGCAACAGCGACCCCGCCGTCCGTGTGGTGGTGCTGACCGGCAGCGGGCGCAGCTTCTGTGCCGGCGCCGACCTGGCGGAGTGGGCCGAGGCCGAGGCCCGTGGGGCACTGGAAAGCTACGGCTGGACCGAGACCGCCCACGCCCTGATGCTGCGCCTGCACAGCCTCGACAAACCGACCCTGGCCGCCATCAACGGCACCGCCGTCGGCGGCGGCATGGACCTGAGCCTGTGCTGTGACCTGCGCATCGCTGCTGCCTCGGCACGCTTCAAAGCCGGATACACCAGCATGGCCTACAGCCCCGATGCCGGCGCCAGCTGGCACCTGCCACGGCTGATTGGCAGCGAGCAGGCCAAACGCCTGTTGTTCCTCGACGAACTGTGGGGCGCCGAACGGGCCTTGGCGGCAGGGCTGGTGAGCGAGGTCTGCGCCGACGAGCAATTGCCTGCGGTGGCCGCTGAACTGGCGGGCCGCCTGGCCAACGGCCCGACCTTCGCCTACGCGCAGACCAAGCGGCTGATCCGCGAAGGCGCCCAGCGCACCCTGGCCGAGCAACTCGAAGCCGAGCGCCAGGCCGGCTTGCTATGCGGGCGCAGCCAGGACGGCGCCGAGGCGCTCAAGGCCTCGGTAGAACGGCGCCCAGCACACTTCGTCGGCCAATAACCCGTTACCTCTTCAGGACCTTCGCAGATGAATTTCCAACTGACCCAAGAACAAGAAATGTTGGTGGATGCGGTACGCAGCTTCGTGGCCAAGGAACTGCTGCCCCATGAAGAAGCGGTAGACCGTGCCGACGCGGTGTCGCCGGAACTGGCTGCGCAGATCCGCGGCAAGGCCATCGCCGCCGGGTTCTATGCCTTCAACATGCCTGAAGAAGTCGGCGGCGGTGGCCTCGATTATCTGTCCCAAGCGCTGATCGAGCGCGAGTTGTCCAAGGTTTCCTGGGCGCTGCACGTGTTTGTCGCACGCCCGTCGAAGATTCTCATGGCCTGCAAAGACCAGCAGATCACCGACTACCTGCTGCCGTGCGTGCAGGGCGAAAAGACCGATTGCTTCGCCCTTACCGAGCCTGGCGCGGGCTCTGACGCCAACGCCATCAAGACCCGCGCGGTGCGCCAGGGCGATGACTTCGTGATCAACGGCAGCAAACACTTCATCAGCCACGCCGGGCATGCCGACTTCGCCATCGTCTTCGCGGTGACCGACACCTACGAGCACAACGGGCGCAAACGCAATGCGGTCACCGCCTTGCTGGTCGACCGGGACACCCCCGGCATGACCATCCGCCGCGGGCCCAAGTGCGTGAGCAACCGCGGCTACCACACCTACGAGCTGTTCTTCGACGACTGCCGGGTGCCAGCCAGCAACGTGCTGGGCGAAGTCGGCAAAGGCTGGGAGGTGGCCAACGCCTGGCTTACCGCTGGCAGGGTGATGGTTGCCGCCAACTGCGTCGGCCAGGCCCAGCGAGCATTGGACGCATCGCTGCAGTGGGCCGCCGACCGCAAGCAATTTGGCCAGCCCATCGGCAGCTACCAGGGTGTGTCGTTCAAGCTGGCAGACATGGCCACGCAGATCCGCGCCGCCGAACTGCTCACCCTGCACACCGCCTGGAAGATGGACCAGGGCAGCATGACCGATGGCGAAGCGGGCATGGCCAAGCTGTTTGCCAGCGAAGTGCTGGGCAAGGTCGCTGACGAAGCCGTGCAGATTTTTGGCGGCATGGGCCTGATGGATGAGGGGCCGGTCGAGCGCATCTGGCGCAACGCCCGCATCGAGCGGATCTGGGAGGGCACGTCGGAAATCCAGCGGCACATCATTTCCCGTGAGCTGCTGCGCCCGTTGCTGCGCTGATCGACCTGGAGACTCAGCATGTCGCATTCCAATCGTGACAACCTCAAGCGCCTGCTGGCGCCACGGCACTTGGCCTTCGTGGGTGGGCGCAGCATGGCCCGTGCCCTCAAGCGCTGTGCCGAAGGCGGCTTTGCCGGCCCGCTGTGGCTGGTCAACCCGCAACACGCGAGCCTGGAGGGCATCCCCTGTGTGGCGCGGGTGGCAGACCTGCCATGCGCCCCAGACGCGGTGTTCATCGCCACGCACCGTGAGCTGACCCTGCAGTGTGTCGCGGAACTGGCTGCCATCGGTGCCGGTGGCGCCATCTGCTACGCCTCGGGCTTCGCCGAAAGCGGTGAACAAGGCCGCCTGTTGCAGCAGCGCCTGCTTGAGGCCGCCGGCAGCATGGCCTTGCTTGGCCCCAACTGCTATGGCCTGCTCGACTACTTGCACGGCGCGGCCCTATGGCCGGTGGCCCATGGCGGCAAGCAGGTGGAGCAGGGCGTGGCGATCCTGACCCAGAGCGGCAATTTTGCCTACAACCTGTCCATGAGCGACCGCTCGCTGCCGGTGGCCTACATGGCATCGGTCGGCAACCAGGCGCAGTTGGGCGTGGCCGAGTTGATGGACGTGCTGCTCGACGACCCACGGGTGACTGCTATCGGCTTGCACCTCGAGGGCCTGAAAAACGTGCCGGGCTTTGCCCGCGCCGCCTACAAGGCACTGCAACAGGGCACCCCGATCATTGCCCTGAAAACCGGCGTGTCGCAGATCGGCGCTGAACTGGCGCTCAGCCACACCAGTTCGCTGTCAGGCTCCGATGCCCTGTACGACAGCCTATTCCAGCGCCTGGGTGTGATCCGCGTGAGTGGCCCGGTGAGCTTCGTCGAGACCCTCAAGGCTGCCGCCTGTGGCCGTTTGCCGGCCGGCGACCGGCTGATCGCCCTGGCCTGTTCGGGCGGCGATGCGGGCTTGATCGCCGACTACGCCGAGCGCAACCAGTTGCGCCTGCCCGCGCTGGCGCCAGGGCAGGTGGGGGCACTGGCCCAGGTACTTCCGTCCTACGCCAACCTGGTCAATCCGCTGGACTTCACAACAGCGATCTGGGGCGATGAAGTGGCCCTGCAACAGATGCTCGACAGCACCCTGGGCGCTGACACCGATGCCGCCATGCTGGTGCTCGACTACCCCGCAGCGTTCACCGGTGAGCGCAAGGAATGCGACCTGTTGCTGGCGCTTTACTGCGACGCCCTGGCGCGCCACGGCAAGATCGGCTTCGTCACCTCGGCGTTCCCCGAGCTGTTGCCAGCCTCGGCCCGTGAGCGCCTGCATGCCCATGGCATCGCCGCGCTGCAAGGCGTGGAAGATGGCCTGGCAGCGTGGGGGCGGATCGTGGCCTATCAGCGCAACCGCCAGCGGCTGCTGGAACAGGGCGAGGCGGCGCAGGTGCCGCTGTGCCCACGGCCCCTCGCAGGTGAAAGCCGCCTGCTGGACGAATGGCAGTCCAAGCAGGCCCTGAGTGCGTTTGGCCTGCCGGTGCCAGGCGGGGTGCTGAGTACCCCGGAGCACGCGCTAAACGATGCCAACCGCGTTGGCTACCCGCTGGTGCTCAAGGCGGTCAGTGCGCAGTTGCCGCATAAGACCGAAGCCGGTGCGGTGGCGTTGAACCTGCGTGATGGCGCAGCGCTGCAGGCCGCCCTGGCGCAGATGCGCCAGCGCATCGACGCCTATGCGCCGGGGGTGGCGTTCGACCAGGTCTTGCTCGAACCCATGGCGCCGCCGCCCTTGGCCGAGTTGATCGTCGGCATCAAGCGTGAAAACGACTTTGCCCTGGCTTTGGTGATCGGGGCGGGCGGTGTGCTGGTGGAGCTGCTTAAAGACAGCGTCAGCCTGTTGCTGCCCACCACCGACAGCGCCATTCGCGCAGCACTGCTTGGCCTGCGCAGCGTCAGCCTGCTGCAGGGTTTTCGGGGGCGCCCGGCTGCCGACCTGGATGCCCTGGTGGCGGCGATCCGCGCGGTGGCCGACTACGCCTGCGAAAACGCCGGGCAGCTGCTGGAACTGGATGTGAACCCATTGATGGTCGGTGCCCACGGCACCACCGCGGTCGATGCGCTGATCCGCCTCGGCCAGCTGCAAGGAGATCAGCATGAATGAGCACTCGATGACCGCCGGCCAGGCGCTGGTACGGCTGCTGGCCAACTATGGGGTGGATACCGTGTTCGGCATCCCAGGGGTGCATACCCTGGAGCTGTACCGCGGCTTGCCCGGCAGTGGCATCCGCCATGTGCTGACGCGGCATGAGCAGGGCGCGGGCTTCATGGCCGATGGTTACGCCCGGGTCAGCGGCAGGCCGGGCGTGTGTTTTGTCATCACCGGCCCAGGCGTGACCAATGCCGCCACTGCCATCGGCCAGGCCTATGCCGACTCGATCCCGTTGCTGGTGATATCCAGCGTCAACCACACCGCCAGCCTGGGCAAAGGTTGGGGCTGCCTGCACGAAACCCAGGACCAGCGCGCCATGACCGCGCCGATCACGGCGTTCTCCGCCGTGGCACTGAGCGCTGAAGACCTGCCCGAGCTGATTGCCCGTGCCTGGGCAGTATTCGACAGCGAACGCCCGCGCCCGGTGCACATCTCGGTCCCGCTGGACGTGTTGGCCGCGCCGGTTGCCCGCGACTGGAGCGACGCGGTGGTACGCCGCCCTGGGCGCGGCCAGCCAGACCGGGGCACGCTGGAGCAGGCCGCGCTGAAACTGGCCGCAGCGAAACGGCCAATGATCATCGCCGGCGGTGGCGCACTGCAGGCCGCCGCGCAACTTGCGCAGTTGAGCACCCGCTTGGCAGCGCCGCTGTTCACCAGCGTCGCTGGCAAGGGCCTGCTGCCGCCTGAGGCGCCATTGAATGCGGGTTCTAGCCTGTGCGTCGCGCCGGGCTGGCAGATGATCAGCGAAGCCGATGTGGTGTTGGCAGTGGGTACCGAAATGGCCGATACCGACTTCTGGCGCGAGCGCCTGCCGCTCACGGGTGAGTTGCTGCGAGTCGACATCGACCCACGCAAGTTCAACGATTTTTACCCGTGCGCGGTGGCCTTGCACGGCGATGCTCGACAGACCCTCGACGGTTTGCTGGCGCACCTGCCCGAGGTCGAACGCGACCCTTGCCAGGCCATCGAAGCGGTGGCTGGCCTGCGCCAGGCCATTCGCACCGGGCACGCACCGTTGCAGGCCATCCACCAGGCCATTCTCGACCGCATCGACGCGGTGCTGCCAGACGACGCGTTCATCAGCAGCGACATGACCCAACTGGCCTACACCGGCAACTACGCCTTTGCCAGCCGGGCGCCGCGCAGCTGGTTGCACCCCACCGGTTACGGCACCCTCGGCTATGGCTTGCCGGCGGGTATCGGCGGCATGCTCGCCACTGACCATCGCCCCGGCCTGGTGCTGGTGGGCGACGGCGGTTTCCTCTACACCGCCCAGGAACTGGCCACCGCGGTCGAGGAACTGGACCGGCCGTTGGTGGTATTGCTGTGGAACAATGACGCCCTTGGCCAGATCCGCGACGATATGCTCGGCCTGGATATCGAACCGGTCGGCGTACTGCCACGCAACCCTGATTTCATCGGCCTGGCCCGTGCGTTTGGCTGCGCGGTGCGTCAGCCACGTGACCTGGATGCCTTGCAGGCTGACCTGGCCGACGGCTTCGCCACGCCAGGCGTGACCTTTATCGAGCTCAAACATACCTGCGTCTGCTGACCGCAGCGCATCGTCCATAACAAGAGAAACCTCCATGCAATTTCGCCGCACGCTCCTCGCTGCCTCCCTGGCCCTGCTGATCACTGGCCAAGCCCCGCTGTATGCCGCGCCGCCGCTGTCGATGGACAACGGCAGCAACGCGCTGACCGTGCAAAACAGCAACGCCTGGGTCGAGATCAGTGCCAGTGCCTTGCAACACAACATTCGCACCCTGCAAGCGGAGCTGGGTGGCAAGTCCAAGCTGTGCGCCGTGCTCAAGGCCGACGCCTACGGCCACGGTATTGGCCTGGTGATGCCGTCGGTGATCGCCCTTGGCGTGCCTTGCGTGGCGGTCGCCAGCAACGAGGAAGCCCGCGTGGTGCGGGCCAGCGGCTTCACCGGGCAACTGGTGCGGGTACGCCTGGCCAGCCTGAGCGAGCTGGAAGATGCCCTGCAATACGACATGGAAGAGCTGGTCGGCAGCGCCGAGTTCGCCCGCCAGGCCGATGCCATCGCCGAGCGCCATGGCAAGACCTTGCGCATTCACCTGGCGCTCAACTCCAGCGGCATGAGCCGTAACGGCGTGGAAATGGCCAGCTGGAGCGGGCGAGGTGAGGCACTGCAGATCACCGACCAGAAGCACCTCAAGCTGGTGGCGTTGATGACCCACTTCGCCGTGGAAGACAAGGATGACGTGCGCAAGGGCTTGGCAGCGTTCAACGAGCAGGCCGACTGGTTGATCAAACATGCCAAGCTCGACCGCCGCCAACTGACCCTGCACGCCGCCAACTCGTTCGCCACCCTGGAGGTACCGGAAGCACGCCTGGACATGGTCCGCACCGGCGGTGCGCTGTTCGGCGACACCGTGCCCGAGCGTACCGAGTACAAGCGTGCCATGCAGTTCAAGTCGCGAGTGGCGGCGGTGCACAGCTACCCGGCTGGCAACACTGTCGGCTATGACCGCACCTTCACCCTGGCGCGCGACTCGCGCCTGGCCAATATCACCGTCGGCTATTCCGACGGCTACCGCCGGGTGTTCACCAACAAGGGCCATGTGCTGATCAACGGCCACCTCGTGCCGGTGGTGGGCAAGGTATCGATGAACACCTTGATGGTCGATGTCACCGACTTCCCCGACGTCAAGAACGGCAACGAAGTGGTGCTGTTCGGCAAACAGGCCGGTGGCGAGATTACCCAGGGCGAGATGGAGGAAATCAACGGCGCATTGCTGGCCGACCTCTACACCGTGTGGGGCAGCTCGAACCCCAAGATTCTCGTCGATTGACCGCATTTGAAGGGAGACTGCCATGCGCTATGCCAAGCTGACCCAACGCATCGCCGGTGACGGTGCTGCCGCCTGGGACATCCACTACCGCGCCCTGGCGATGCAGGCCGAGGGCAAGGACGTTTTGCTGCTGTCGGTGGGCGACCCGGACTTCGACACCCCGGCCCCCATCGTTGAAGCGGCCATCGACAGCCTGCGTGCCGGCCACACCCATTACGCCGATGTACGCGGCAAACTCGCGCTGCGCCAGGCCATTGCCGATCGTCACCGGCAGCGCAGCGGCCAGCCCGTCAGTGCTGACCAGGTCACGGTACTGGCGGGTGCCCAGTGCGCTTTGTTCTGCGTGGCCCAGTGTGTGCTCGACCCGGGTGATGAAGTGATCGTCGCCGAGCCGATGTACGTCACTTACGAGGCGGTGTTCGGTGCCTGTGGTGCCACGGTGGTGCCGGTGCCGGTCAAGCCGGAGAACGGTTTTCGGGTGTGCCCGCAGGACGTGGCCGCGCGCATCACCCCCCGCACCCGCGCCCTGGCCTTGAACAGCCCGCACAACCCCTCGGGCGCGAGCTTGCCGCGCTCGACCTGGGAGGCGTTGGCCGAGCTGTGCATCGCCCACGACCTGTGGCTGATCTCCGACGAGGTGTACAGCGAACTGCTGTACGAAGGCGAGCATGTCAGCCCGGGCAGCCTGCCCGGCATGGCCGAGCGCACCGCGACCCTCAACAGCCTGTCGAAATCCCATGCCATGACCGGGTGGCGGGTGGGCTGGGTGGTGGGCTCGCCTGAGCTGGCCACGCACCTGGAGAACTTGGCGCTGTGCATGCTCTATGGCTCGCCGGACTTTATCCAGGACGCCGCCGTGGTGGCCTTGAATCAGCCCTTGCCCGCCCTTGAGGCGATGCGCGAAGCCTATCGCCAGCGCCGGGACCTGGTGTGCGAACAGCTGGCCGGTTGCCCGGGCGTCAAGGCGCTCAAACCCGACGGTGGCATGTTCGTGATGGTCGATATCCGCGAAACCGGCCTCAGTGCCCAGGCCTTCGCCGACCGCCTGCTGGACCGCGAAGGCGTATCGGTACTGGCGGGAGAAGCCTTTGGCCCGAGCGCCGCCGGGCATATTCGCCTGGGGTTGGTGGTAGGCGCCGAAGCCTTGGCCGAGGCGTGCCAGCGCATTGCCCGGTGTGCGGGTGAACTGATGCAAGGAGAACTGTCGTGAATGTATTGATCGTCCATGCTCACCCCGAGCCGCAATCCTTCACCGCCGCCCTGCGTGACCAGGCGGTGGCTACCTTTCGCGCCCAGGGCCATGCGGTCAAGGTCAGCGACCTGTATGCCATGGGCTGGAACCCAGTGGCCAGTGCGGACGATTTCGCCACGCGGGAGAACCCCGAGTACCTGGTGTATGCGCTGGAGCAGCGCCTGGGGGTAAAGAGCGGCGCCATTGCCGCAGATATCCAGCAAGAGCTGGACAAGCTGTTATGGGCCGACTTGCTGGTGCTGAACTTCCCAGTCTTCTGGTTCTCGGCGCCGGCCATGCTCAAGGGCTGGATCGACCGGGTGCTGGTGTCGGGTGTCTGTTATGGCGGCAAGCGCTTCTACGACCAGGGTGGGCTGGCCGGCAAGAAGGCACTGGTGACGGTGACCCTTGGCGGGCGTGAGCACATGTTTGGCGAAGGGGCTATCCATGGGCCGCTCGAGGACATGTTGCGGCCGATTCTGCGGGGGACGCTGGCGTACGTTGGCTTCGACGTGCTGCCGCCGTTCGTGGCCTGGCATGTGCCGTATATCAGCGACGAAGCGCGCCAGGGTTTTCTGCAGCAGTACCAGCAGCGCCTGGAGCAGTTGGCGGATGATCAGCCGCTGGTGTTCCCGCGGTTGGCGCAGTTCGATGAGGCGTTGTACCCGCTGGCGTGAATCAACCCGAGTTTGAGTCGATTGATCCGGCCCTATCGCCGGCAAGCCGGCTCCCACAGTTACCGCACCGACTCTGAATTGTGTGCGATACCTGTGGGAGCCGGCT
>NZ_JBYBHH010000016.1:0-154226 GCF_059025405.1 Pseudomonas sp. 5.2 | reverse complement strand
GCGGACCCTATCAGCCGCGACGCGGTTGCCGCACCAGCCGCAACCCGGCCAGCACCACGGCAAACACCGCAATACTGGCGGTATACAGCACCAACGCCGGTATCGCGAACACCAACGCCAAACCTGCCAGCCACCACCCAACCCGACCCGCAACCACCTGCGCCACCAGCGCCAGGCCAAGCCCACTCCAGGCGATGACCTGAAAATGAATACCCAGCCCCAGCAGCGAGCGCACCTGGCACTGCCAGAACGCCTCGGGCGCCGCACACAGCCCCACCCACTGCGCGTCTTCCATCAACCCATAACGCACGCCATAACTGGCGGCCAGCCACGCAGGCAGAAATAACAGCAAGGCAATGACCGGCAGCGAACGAGACATCCAGTTCTCCAATAGCAGAAATCGAAATCGTGCATGATCGCCCAAGGCCGGTTGTAAGGCAAAATCACCTTCCTGCAGCTATGTTGCAGATAACAAGCACACCAAAGACCACCGCACTTGGCAACTTTGCCCATACTGCCGTGGTCCTAGCCTGCACACCGCAACACCTTGTATTTCTTTTTGGGGGTTACATGCATCGATCTTTGCGCCTCGCTGCCCTGCTCGGCGGCCTGCTCATGGCTGTGGCCGCTTCGGCGCGGGATATCGACGCCGCGAGCTATGGCTACCCCTTGACCAACCCGTTCGAGGCGACCATCGCCACCACGCCGCCGGAGCAACGCCCAACCTTGCCCAGCGATGAGGACATCGACCAGGACGACTACAGCCTCAACCTGCGACCCGAGCGTGAGTTCACCCTGCCCGACAACTTCTGGTCGGTAAAAAAGCTCAAGTACCGCCTGGCCCGTCAGGACCACAAGGCGCCGCTGATTTTCCTGATCGCTGGCACCGGTGCCCCTTATTCCAGCAGCATCAACGAATACCTGAAAAAGCTGTACTACCAAGCCGGCTACCACGTGGTGCAACTGTCCTCGCCCACCAGCTACGACTTCATGAGTGCGGCGTCGCGCTTCGCCACCCCGGGTATCAGCCAGGATGACGCTGAAGACATGTACCGGGTGATGCAGGCCGTGCGCGCCCAGCACCCGCGTTTGCCGATCAGCGAGTTCTACCTCACCGGCTACAGCCTCGGCGCGCTGGACGCGGCGTTCGTCAGCCACCTGGACGAGACCCGGCGCAGCTTCAACTTCAAGCGTGTGCTGCTGCTCAACCCGCCGGTCAACCTGTACACCTCGATCAACAACCTCGACAAACTGGTGCAAACCCAGGTCAAAGGCATCGACCGCAGCACCACGTTCTACGAGCTGATGCTCACCAAGCTGACCCGTTACTTCCAGGACAAGGGCTATATCGACCTCAACGAAGCCCTGCTGTACGACTTCCAGCAGTCGCGCCAGCACTTGTCCAACGAGCAGATGGCCATGCTGATCGGCACCTCGTTCCGCTTCTCGGCAGCCGATATCGCCTTTACCTCCGACCTGATCAACCGCCGCGGGCTGATCATTCCGCCGAAGTTCCCGATCACCGAGGGCAGCAGCCTCACGCCGTTCTTCAAGCGTGCCCTGCAGTGCGACTTCGACTGCTACATGACCGAGCAGGTGATCCCGATGTGGCGCGCCCGCACCGATGGCAACAGCATCCTGCAGTTGGTTAACCAGGTCAGCCTGTATGCGCTGGAAGACTACCTGCGCGACAGCCCGAAAATTGCCGTGATGCACAACGCCGACGACGTCATCCTCGGCCCAGGCGATATCGGCTTCTTGCGCAAGGTGTTCGGTGACCGCCTGACCCTTTACCCCCATGGCGGCCATTGCGGCAACCTCAACTACCGCGTCAACAGCGACGCCATGCTGGAGTTCTTCCGTGGTTAACAAACTCCTCTTCGCCACTGCCCTGCTCGTCGCTGGCAACGCCCTGGCCGCGGAGGTCGCACCGCGCGCCAGCGTGGTCGAGGCCGACCCGCAGGTTACCGCCGCGCCGCTGCCACCGGAGGCCGATGGTTTCATCGACCCGTTGCGCGCATTGAAATTCAACCCAGGCCTGGACCAGCGCGAGTTCGAACGCTCCACACTGGAGGCGCTGAACGTCTACGACCCACTGGAATCAATCAACCGGCGCATCTACCACTTCAACTACCGCCTCGACCAATGGGTGCTGCTGCCCGTGGTGAGCGGCTATCAGTATGTAACACCGCGTTTCGTGCGCACCGGGGTGAGCAACTTCTTCAACAACCTCGGCGATGTGCCGAACCTGTTCAACAGTGTGTTGCAACTGAAAGCCAAGCGCTCGGCGGAAATCACCGCACGGTTGATGTTCAACACGCTGATCGGGGTTGGTGGGCTGTGGGACCCGGCGACCAAGATGGGCCTGCCGCGCCAGAGTGAAGACTTTGGCCAGACCCTGGGCTTTTATGGTGTGCCGGACGGGCCGTACCTGATGCTGCCGGTGCTGGGCCCCTCGAACCTGCGCGATACCACCGGGCTGGTGGTGGACTATGCGGGCGAGCAGGCGGTCAACTTCCTCAATGTGCCGGAAACCAGTACCGATCACCCGGAAATCTTTGCCCTGCAGGTGGTGGACAAGCGCTATACCACCAAATTCCGCTATGGCCAGCTCAACTCGCCGTTCGAGTATGAGAAGGTTCGGTATGTGTATACCCAGGCGCGCAAGCTTCAGATTGCTGAGTAAATAGCTACTGGCCTCTTCGCGGGCAAGCCCGCTCCCACAGGGACCTCACAGTGTTCGCAGCTGTGGTGATCCTGTGGGAGCGGGCTTGCCCGCGAAGAGGCCAGCACTGCTTGCATCAAATCCCCAGAAACTGCTCCAGCTCCCGCCGCTTGACCAAAGCATCCCTGCGCCCCAGCTCGATCAGCTCACTGCAATAACTCGCCTCGAACAGCAAATAACTCAGCACCCCCGCCCCACTGGTCCGCGTCGCCCCCGGCCCACGCAAGAACAGCCGCAACGCCGCCGGCAATTCACGCCGGTGCCGCGCAGCGATTTCGTCCAGCGGCTGGCTGGGCGCCACCACCAATACTTCCACCGGCGCCAGCCCCAGGCGCCGTGCATCCAGGTGGGCAGGCAGCAAGTGGCTAAGGTGGTTGAGCCGCTGCAGCAGTTCGATGTCGTCTTCCAGGCTGTCGATGAAGGTGCTGTTGAGCATGTGCCCGCCAATCTGCGCCAGGCTCGGCTGCTGGCCACTGAACACTCGCTGGGTGGGCCGCGGCGGCGATGGCCGCTGAGGGTTGCCGCTGACCCCGACCACCAGCACCCGGCTGGCCCCCAGGTGCAACGCCGGGCTGATCGGTGCCGACTGGCGCACCGCGCCGTCACCGTAGTACTCGTCGCCCAGCCTGACCGGCGCGAACAACAGCGGGATCGCCGCACTGGCCAGCAAGTGGTCGATGGTCAACGGCGTGGGTACGCCGATGCGGCGGTGGCGCAACCACGCCTCGATGGTGCCGCGGCCCTGGTAGAAGGTCACCGCCTGCCCCGACTCGTAGCCGAATGCAGTCACCGCCACGGCGCGCAGTTGTTCGGTGGCCAGGGCGTGGCCGATGCCGTCCAGGTCCAGGTGCGCTTGCAGCAGGCCGCGCAAGGGGCTGCTGTCGAGCAGCGCCACCGGCGCATGGCCACCCAGGCCCAGCAGGCTATGGCTGACGAAGCGGCTGGCCTGGCGGATTACCCCCGGCCAGTCGCTGCGCAGCACCAGGTGGCTGCGAAAGTTTTGCCAGAAGGCGGTGAGGTTGCGCACGGTTTCGGTGAAGCGGGTAGCGCCGCTGGCGAGGGTGACCGCATTGATGGCGCCAGCCGACGTGCCGACGATGACCGGGAAGGGGTTGGGCGCGCCCGGGGGCAGCAGTTCAGCGATGCCGGCCAATACGCCGACCTGATAAGCGGCACGGGCGCCACCGCCAGAGAGGATCAGACCGGTTACCGGAGGTGGGGCCATGGCATCCTTCCTGTAGGAGCAGCCTTGTGCTGCGAAAAGGCCGGTGCAGCCTTAAAGATAATCGGCAGCATTCCCCGGCCTCTTCGCAGCACAAGGCTGCTCCTACAAGGAGAGGCCAGGCCTGGCATCAGCGTTTCTTCTTGTCATACAGCCTAGGCGCACCCTCGGGCCGCGACTTGAAGCGCCGGTGCGCCCACAGGTACTGCTCGGGGCACTCACGCAACACACCCTCGATCCACTGGTTGATGCGCAAGCAGTCCGCTTCTTCACTCTCCCCGGGGAAGTCCGCCAGCGGCGGATGGATCACCAAACGATAGCCGCTGCCATCTTCCAGGCGCTTCTGGGTAAAGGGGATGACCTGCGCCTTGCCCAGGCGGGCGAACTTGGTGGTGGCGGTCACGGTCGCCGCCGGGATGCCGAACAACGGCACGAACAGGCTCTGCTTGGCGCCGTAATCCTGGTCGGGCGCATACCAGATCGCCCGGCCCGAACGCAGCAGCTTGAGCATGCCGCGTACGTCTTCACGCTCCACCGCCAGCGAGTCGAGGTTGTGCCGCTCACGGCCGCTGCGCTGGATGAAGTCGAACAGCGGGTTGCCGTGCTCGCGGTACATGCCATCGATGGTGTGCTGCTGGCCCAGCAGCGCGGCGCCGATTTCCAGGGTGGTGAAGTGCACGGCCATCAGAATCGCGCCCTGCCCTGCCTGCTGGGCAGCCTGCAGGTGCTCGAGGCCTTCGATATGTGCCAGGCGTGCCAACCTGGCCTTGGGCCACCACCAGCTCATGGCCATTTCGAAGAAGGCGATGCCGGTGGAGGCGAAGTTGGCCTTCAACAAACGCTGCCGTTCGTCGTCGGACATTTCAGGGAAACACAGTTCAAGGTTGCGCGCGGCGATGCGTCGACGCTCGCCGGCAACCCGGTACATCACTGCGCCCAGCGCAGTGCCGACCCACAGCAGGGCCCGGTAAGGCAGCTGGACGATCAGCCACAGCAGGCCCAGGCCCAGCCACAGGCCCCAGAATCTGGGGTGAAGGAAATAGGGGCGAAAACGCGGGCGTTCCATTGAAGCTTCCGGAAAGACAAAGGCCGCGCATTCTACAACGGATCAGCGCATGTTGCGGGCAACGGGTGTTCTCGTTATAAGTCAGGGCACTTTTTTCGCAACAAGCCGTCTATGCAGACCATGAGCCTAAACCAGACCCCCGACACCGCCTCCGTGTTCCAGCTCAAGGGCAGCATGCTCGCCATCACTGTGCTGGAACTGGCGCGCAATGACCTTGAAGCCCTCGACCGCCAATTGGCGGCCAAAGTCGCGCAGGCACCCAACTTTTTCAGCAACACGCCGCTGGTGCTGGCGCTGGACAAGCTGCCGGCCAGCGAAGGCGCCATCGACCTGCCCGGCTTGATGCGTATCTGCCGCCACCATGGCCTGCGTACCCTGGCGATCCGCGCCAACCGCATCGAGGACATCGCCGCGGCGATCGCCATCGACCTGCCGGTGCTGCCGCCGTCCGGCGCGCGCGAACGGCCGCTGGAGCCCGAGCCTGAGGTGAAAAAGCCCGAGCCGGCGCCGGCGCCTGCAGCCGAACCGGAAATCCGCCCGACCCGCATCATTACCTCGCCGGTGCGTGGCGGCCAGCAGATCTACGCCCAAGGCGGCGACCTGGTGGTGACTGCGTCGGTCAGCCCGGGTGCGGAACTTCTGGCCGATGGCAACATCCATGTGTACGGCGCCATGCGCGGCCGCGCCCTGGCGGGCATCAAAGGCAACACCAAAGCACGCATTTTCTGCCAGCAGATGACGGCGGAAATGGTCTCGATCGCGGGCCAGTACAAGGTCTGCGAAGACCTGCGCCGCGACCCGCTGTGGGGCTTCGGCGTGCAAGTCAGCCTGTCTGGTGACGTGTTGAACATCACCCGTCTTTAACGGATACTTGCCGTCATTTTTAGAGCAACTTTTTTACCTGTTGCCGTTTTTTGCATATTGCTGGGACACCTGTCCCGACTTATTTAGGGGTGAAACACCTTGGCCAAGATTCTCGTCGTTACTTCCGGCAAGGGGGGTGTGGGCAAGACCACCACCAGCGCCGCCATCGGCACCGGCCTCGCACTGCGCGGCCACAAGACAGTCATCGTCGACTTCGACGTGGGCCTGCGTAACCTCGACCTGATCATGGGCTGCGAGCGCCGCGTGGTGTACGACTTCGTCAACGTGGTCAACGGCGAAGCCAACCTGCAGCAAGCCCTGATCAAGGACAAGCGCCTCGAGAATCTGTACGTCCTGGCCGCCAGCCAGACCCGTGACAAGGACGCGCTGACCCAGGAAGGCGTCGAGAAAGTGCTGATGGAACTCAAGAATGACTTCGAGTACGTCATCTGCGACTCCCCGGCCGGTATCGAAAAAGGCGCGCACCTGGCGATGTACTTCGCCGACGAAGCCATCGTCGTGACCAACCCTGAGGTTTCCTCGGTACGTGACTCGGACCGCATGCTGGGCATCCTGTCGAGCAAGTCGCGCCGCTCCGAGAACGGCGAAGAGCCGATCAAGGAACACCTGCTGATCACCCGCTACCACCCTGAGCGCGTCGAGAAAGGCGAGATGCTGAGCATCGACGACGTTACCGACATCCTCGCGATCAAGCTCAAGGGCGTGATCCCCGAGTCCCAGGCAGTGCTCAAGGCTTCCAACCAGGGCATCCCGGTCATCCTCGACGACCAGAGCGATGCCGGCCAGGCCTATAGCGACACCGTCGACCGTCTGCTGGGCAAAGAAAAGCCCCTGCGGTTCATCGAAGTGCCGAAGCAAGGATTCTTCGCGCGCCTGTTTGGAGGCAAGTAAACCATGAACCTTTTTGACTTCTTTCGTGGCAGACAGAAACAGACCAGCGCGTCGGTGGCGAAAGAGCGTCTACAGATCATCGTGGCGCATGAGCGCGGCCAGCGCAGCGAACCGGACTACCTGCCGGCACTGCAGAAAGAACTGCTCGAAGTGATCCGCAAGTATGTGAACATCGGCAACGATGATGTGCACATCGAGCTGGAAAACCAGGGTAGCTGCTCGATTCTGGAGCTGAACATTACCTTGCCTGATCGCTGATTCAGCGTTCTGGCGTGATCATTGGGGCTGCGTTGCAGCCCATCGCCGGCAAGCCAGCTCCTACAGGGTCCGCGCTGTACCTGTAGGAGCTGGCTTGCCGGCGATGGGCCGCAACGCGGCCCCAATGGTTTTCCCCGATTTAACCGAGACCACGCAATGCCGCTGTCAAACGTCCAGATCCTCCACGAAGACGCCGCCATCCTGGTGGTCAACAAGCCAACCCTGCTGCTGTCGGTGCCCGGCCGTGCCGATGACAACAAGGACTGCTTGATCACCCGCCTGCAGGAAAACGGCTACCCCGATGCGCTGATCGTGCACCGTCTGGACTGGGAAACCTCCGGCATCATCCTGCTGGCCCGCGATGCCGACAGCCACCGCGAGCTGTCGCGCCAGTTCCACGACCGCGAGACCGAAAAGGCCTATACCGCCCTGTGCTGGGGCCAGCCGGCGCTGGACAGCGGCAGCATCGACCTGCCCCTGCGCTACGACCCGCCGACCAAGCCACGGCATGTGGTAGACCATGAGCAAGGCAAGCATGCCCTGACCTTCTGGCGCGTCCTGGAGCGTTGCGGCGACCACTGCCGGGTCGAGCTGACGCCGATTACCGGGCGCTCGCACCAGCTGCGCGTGCACATGCTGTCGATCGGCCACCCGCTGCTGGGTGACCGCTTGTATGCCAACCCTGAAGCCTTGGCGGCCTATGACCGGTTGTGCCTGCATGCGGCAATGCTGAGCTTCACTCACCCGGTCAGCGGGGAGCGGTTGAAGTTCGAGTGCCCGGCACCGTTCTGATTGATGGGTGGCAGTTCCGGCCTCTTCGCGGGCAAGCCCGCTCCCACAGGGTTTGTGGGGTACCTGTGGGAGCGGGCTTGCCCCGCGAAGAGGCCGACACAATTTGTGATCTATCTGCGTTAAACTCGCGCCACTGCTGTCTGGAGTGAGTTATGCGCGAAGCACTGAACACTGGCCTGATCGATTTCCTCAAGGCCTCCCCCACGCCCTTCCATGCCACCGCCAGCCTGGCCCAGCGCCTCGAGGCCGCCGGCTACCAGCGCCTGGACGAGCGCGACAGCTGGTCAACGGTGCCGGGTGGTCGGTATTACGTCACCCGCAACGACTCCTCGATCATCGCTATCAAACTGGGCAAGCAAGCGCCCCTGCTTGGCGGTATCCGCATGGTCGGTGCCCACACCGACAGCCCGTGCCTGCGCGTCAAGCCGCAACCCGAACTGCAGCGCCAAGGCTTCCTGCAGTTGGGCGTCGAGGTTTACGGCGGTGCGCTGCTGGCACCCTGGTTCGACCGCGACCTGTCCCTGGCCGGCCGGGTCACCTTCCGCCGTGACGGCAAGGTCGAAAGCCAGCTGATCGACTTCAAGCTGCCCATCGCGGTGATCCCCAACCTGGCGATCCACCTCAACCGCACCGCCAACGAAGGCTGGCAGATCAACCCGCAGAACGAACTGCCGCCCATCCTGGCCCAGGTCGCCGGCGACGAGCGCATCGACTTCCGCGCGCTGCTCACCGAACAGCTGGCCCGTGAGCACGAGCTCAACGCCGACGTGGTGCTGGACTACGAGCTGAGCTTCTACGACACCCAGGATGCCGCGCTGATCGGCATCAACCGCGACTTCATCGCCGGTGCCCGCCTGGACAACCTGCTGTCGTGCTATGCCGGCCTGCAAGCGCTGCTGGCTGCCGACAGCGACGAAACCTGCGTGCTGGTGTGCAACGACCACGAAGAAGTTGGCTCGTGCTCGGCCTGTGGCGCCGACGGCCCCATGCTCGAGCAGACCTTGCAACGCCTGCTGCCCGAGGGTGACAGCTATGTGCGGACCATTCAGCGCTCGCTGATGGTGTCGGCTGACAACGCCCATGGCGTGCACCCCAACTATGCCGACAAGCACGACGGCAACCACGGGCCCAAGCTCAACGCCGGGCCGGTGATCAAGGTCAACAACAACCAGCGCTACGCTACCAACAGCGAAACCGCCGGGTTCTTCCGCCACCTGTGCATGGCCGAAGAAGTGCCGGTGCAGAGCTTCGTGGTGCGCAGCGACATGGGTTGCGGCTCGACCATCGGCCCAATCACCGCCAGCAACCTGGGTGTGCGCACGGTCGATATCGGCTTGCCGACCTTTGCCATGCACTCGATCCGCGAGTTGTGCGGCAGCCATGACCTGGCGCACCTGGTGAAAGTGCTGACGGCGTTCTACCGCAGCCGCGACCTGCCATAACGCCATCGTGTAGGAGCAGCCTTGTGCTGCGAAGAGGCCGGTACTGCCCCATAAAACGGGGCATTATGTACCGGCCTCTTCGCAGCACAAGGCTGCTCCTACACAAGGCAAAAAAGGCAGCGCGTCCGGCCACCTTGCTCAAGGTCAACCCGCTTCGCCTGCTACCCGCTATGCTTATTACATGGCCCCACTGCAAAAGGATTGCTGTCCATGTCCCCCTTTCTGTCCCTGTTCGTGCCGGTGTTTCTGTTCCTGCTGCTGCTGACCATCGGCTTCAGCCTGCGCGAGCGCAATATCGGTGTGCTGATGATGTGGATCGGCACACTGGGCATCTTCGGCCTCACCTGCTGGAAGATCCTGGAGAAACTGCCCACATAAACCTCTACACTCGGTCCATCGTTTGACCTGAGGTAGATTTCCCGGTGCCTGCCCTTCTGCGTTGCCTGTCCCTGCTGCTGTTATTGTTCATCACCCCGGTTCAGGCCGCGGGCCTGCCGAGCCTGCTCGGCTCCAGCGCGCCTGCGCAGCCTGAGGCCACCGAGCCGTTGGGCAAGTCGCTGGACGAGGTGATCAAAAACCTCGAAAACGACCAGCAACGCGCCAAGTTGCTGGCCGACCTGAAAAAACTGCGCGACGCCACCAAGCAATCACAACCCACCGTCGAACAGGGCGTGCTGGGCCTGATCGGTGGTGCTTTGCATGACTTCGAACAGCAGTTCAGCGGCGATGCCAGCCCCTTCCACCGCTGGGCGGCGGAGATCGAGCAAGCCCAGGCAGAACTGACCGAACTGGTGGTCCCGGTGCACCAGTGGCCGGCGATCCTGTTCGGCTTTGCCGCGATCATCGCGGTCTGGAGCCTGCTGGCATACGCCTTCAACTGGATTGGCCACCGGGTACGGCTACGCTTCGGCCTCACCGAAGAGCTGCCCCAGCACCCGCGCACCTGGGACCTGGTGCGCTTTGCCCTGCGCAAGCTCGGGCCCTGGCTGGTGGCCTTGGTGTTCACCGTGTACCTGAGCTTCGCCCTGCCCTCGTCGCTGGGCAAGTCGATGGCCATGGTGCTGGCGTATGCGTTGGTGGTCGGCACCTGCTTCTCGGCCATCTGCGTGATCGCCTTCTCGCTGCTCGACGGCCCACACCGCCACCGCGCCCTGCATATCCTGCGGCACCAGGCCTTCCGCCCGCTGTGGCTGATCGGCAGCTTTGCCGCCTTCGGTGAGGCCATGAGCGACCCTAGGCTGACCGTCGCCCTCGGCACCCACCTGGCCCATGCCCTGGCCACCTTGGCCAACGTCATCGCGGCGATCTGCACCGGGCTGTTCATCCTGCGCTTCCGCCGCCCGATCGCCCACCTGATCCGCAACCAACCCTTGGACCGGCGCCTGACCCGGCGCACCCTGAGCGACACCATCGAGATCCTCGGCAGCTTCTGGTTCGCGCCCGCGTTGATTCTGGTGGGTATTTCGCTGTTCGCGACCTTCGTCTCGGCCGGCGACACCAGTACCGCCCTGCGCCAGTCGTTGATGTGCACGGTGCTGGTGGTGGTGTGCATGGTGCTCAACGGCCTGGTGCGCCGCCACGCGGCCAACCCCAAACGCGCCAACAAGCGCCAGGCGGTGTACACCGAGCGCTTGCGCAACTTCGCCTATGCCCTGGTGCACCTGTTCATCTGGCTGCTGTTCATCGAGTTGGGGCTGCGCGTGTGGGGCTTGTCGATGATCACCTTCGCCGAAGGCGACGGCCACGAGGTGAGCCTGCGCCTGCTGGGCCTGGCCGGCACGCTGATCGCCGCCTGGCTGGTGTGGATCCTGGCCGACACGGCCGTGCACCACGCCTTGGTGCGTTCGCGCCGCGGGCTGGCCAACGCCCGCGCGCAAACCATGATGCCGCTGATCCGCAACGTCATGTTCGTGGCCATCTTCATCATCGCGGTGATCGTTGCCCTGGCCAACATGGGCATGAACGTCACCCCGCTGCTGGCCGGTGCCGGTGTGATCGGCCTGGCCATCGGTTTTGGCGCCCAGTCCTTGGTGGCCGACCTGATCACCGGGTTGTTCATCATCATCGAGGATTCGCTGGCCATCGACGACTACGTGGATGTCGGTGGGCACCTGGGGACGGTCGAGGGCCTGACCATCCGCACCGTGCGCCTGCGCGACATCGACGGCATCGTGCACACCATCCCGTTCAGCGAAATCAAGAGCATCAAGAACTACTCGCGGGAGTTCGGTTACGCGATTTTCCGCGTAGCGATCCCGCACAGCATGAACATCGACCAGGCCATCACGCTGATCCGCGAGGTGGGGCAGAAACTGCGTAACGACCCGTTGATGCGCCGCAATATCTGGTCGCCGCTGGAGCTGCAGGGCGTAGAGAGCTTCGAGTCGGGCTCGGCGATTTTGCGAGCGCGCTTCAAGACCGCGCCGATCAAGCAATGGGAAGTGTCGCGGGCGTTCAACCTGGCGTTGAAGCGCCAGCTGGATGAAGCGGGGCTGGACCTGGCCACGCCGCGGTTGTCGGTGCAGGTGGTGACGGCGGGCGGTGGCGGTATGAGCGAAACCAGTTCCTCCAGTTAGGGCCTTTTCGCGGGCAAGCCCGCTCCCACAGGGACCTCACAGTGTTCGCAGCTGTGGTGGTCCTGTGGGAGCGGGCTTGCCCGCGAAGAAGCCACCCCATTACCCCGCCTGAGCGCGGATGCGGATTGCATCATGCCGCCAATACTCCAGATCACAGTCGATCAGGTGCCCCTGCTGGTCACTGTTGACCCGGGTGATGTGTAGCCCCGGGCTGCCGACCGACACCTTCAACGCGGCCGCTGCCTCGATCGGCAACGCCGTCGGCAGAATCTCGAAGCACACCTGCCCATAGCCGATGCCGTATACCCGCCCATAAATCTCGGTCAGCGACTGCGCCAGGTCCTGCTCGAGAATGCCCGGGAAATACCGCGGGTTCAGGTAGTGCTCGGCATACAGCACCGCCCGCCCATCGATACGCCGCAGCCGGCAGATCCGCACCACACTGGACAACGCCGGCAATTGCAGCCGTGCGCAGACAACGGCAGACGCCGGCTGCAGCCGCGCCGACAACAGCTCGGTACTCGGCACCCGCCCCTGGTCACGCACCATCGCATGAAAGTGGCTACGCTCGATCAGGTCATAGGTCAGCCGCTGGGGCGCGACGAACCAGCCGCGCCGCTCTTCCCGGTAGATCAGCCCCTGGGCCTCCAGCTGTGCCAAGGCCTCGCGCAGGGTAATGCGCGTGGTATCGAACACCTCGCTGAGTTTGCGCTCGGCCGGCAGCTTGCCACCCGGCGCCAGCAGGCCGTGTTCGATCTGCTCCTGCAGGGCGTGGCAGATGGCTGTTACCGCACGCGGGGGCATCGGTTGCATCAAAGGTTACCTATCTGGACTAGGCCAGCCCCATGACGGGGCAATTGGAGAGTAGTGCAAGCCTAGGCAGGGCTGATGAACATCCTGTGACAAAGGCACCACACGGGCTTTGCCAGTTTCGGGCCAAGCCCGCTAAATCAGGGCCTGCGATCTGGTCTACGCTGTATTTTCAGGCAGCCGGAACCGCCGGTTGAAGCCTCCCCCTACATCAAACTGTCACGCAAGCGGCCTACCTTGGCTCAAGGTTTGCTGACCTAGACCAAAGGTCGCTGACAACTGCCTCATTCACGACAACGATCGCAACAGGCACCCACCCAAGGAGCTTCGGATGAAAAAGTTCTTCATGGCGTCACTGCTCGGTTCGGCCATCGCCCTGTGTACCACGGCCATGGCCGCCGGCACCGACCTCAAGGCCCTGGAAGACGCCGCCCGCAAGGAAGGCACCGTCAACAGCGTGGGCATGCCCGATGCCTGGGCCAACTGGAAAGGCACCTGGGAGGACCTGGCCAATAAATACGGCCTCAAGCACAGCGACACCGACATGAGCTCGGCCCAGGAAATCGCCAAGTTCGAGGCCGAAAAAGACAACGCCAGTGCCGACATCGGCGACGTCGGTGCCGCCTTTGGCCCGATTGCCGTAACCAAGGGTGTGAGCCAACCATACAAGCCGAGCACCTGGGACCAAGTACCCGAATGGGCCAAGGACAAGGACGGGCACTGGGCGCTGGCCTATACCGGCACCATCGCCTTCATCATCAACAAGGAGTTGGTGAAAGAAGAAGAACGCCCGAAAACCTGGCATGACCTGGAGAAAGGCAAGTACAAGGTTGCCATCGGCGATGTCGGCACCGCCGCCCAGGCCGCCAATGGCGTGCTGGCTGCCGCCATCGCCTACAAAGGCAGCGAAAGCAACATCGAGCCAGGCCTGCAGCTGTTCACCAAGCTGGCCCAACAGAAGCGCCTGTCGCTGGCCAACCCCACCATCCAGACCCTGGAAAAAGGTGAAGTGGAAGTGGGTGTGGTGTGGGACTTCAATGGCCTGAGCTACCGTGATCAGATCGACCCCAAGCGCTTCGAAGTGCTGATCCCGTCGGACGGCTCGATCACCTCGGGCTATACCACCATCATCAACAAGTACGCCAAGCACCCGAACGCAGCCAAGCTGGCGCGTGAGTACATCTTCAGCGATGCCGGGCAGACTAACCTTGCCATCGGCCACGCCCGGCCGATCCGCGCCGAGCACCTGAAGCTGCCGGCCGATGTGCAGGCCAAGCTACTGCCTAACGAGCAGTATGGTGCTGCCCAGCCGATCAAGGATGCCGCTGCTTGGGAAACGACTTCGAAGGCACTGCCGCAGAAGTGGCAGGAGCAAGTGATCATCGAGATGGAATAACGGCCTGGATTTTCTAGTGCCTGATCCGGCCTCTTCGCGGGGCAAGCCCGCTCCCACAGGTACAGCACAGGTGCCGTTGCTGTGCAGTACCTGTGGGAGCGGGCTTGCCCCGCGAATGGGACGACGCGGTAATGACTGATACCCCAGCGGAGCCACCATGCAACACAACGTCATCCTGGTCCTGCTCGACGGCCTCAACCACCAGGTCGCCCACCATGCCATGGGCCACCTGCACGCCTACGTCGAGGCCGATCGCGCCGCGCTGTACCGCGTGGAATGCGAGCTACCGTCACTGTCGCGCCCGTTGTACGAATGCATCCTCACCGGCGTCACGCCGATCGACAGCGGCATCGTGCACAACAACGTCAACCGCCTGTCCAACCAGCGCAGCGTGTTCCACTACGCCCGCGAAGCGGGGCTGGGTACTGCGGCGGCGGCCTATCACTGGATGAGCGAGCTGTACAACCGCTCGCCGTTCGATGCGCAGCGCGACCGCCACACCCATGCGCCGAAGCTGCCGATCCAGCACGGCCTGTTCTACTGGGACGACCGCTACCCCGATTCACACCTGCTGGCCGACGCCGAATACCTGCGCCGCCGGCATGCGCCGAACTTCCTCTTGGTGCACCCGATGAGCATCGACGACGTCGGCCACCGCCACGGCCTGGACAGCAGCCAGTACCGCAACGCGGCACGCAGCGCTGACATCCTCTTGGCCGACTACCTGCCGCGCTGGCTCGAAGAGGGCTATCAGGTGCTGGTCACCGCCGACCACGGCATGAACAACGACCGCTCGCATAACGGCCTGCTAGCCGAGGAACGTGAGGTCCCCTTGTTCGTCTTTGGCGATGGCTTCAGCCTCGACCCTGCTGCCAAGCCGCTGCAAACCGAGTTGTGCGGCACCATCTGCGAGCTGCTTGGCGTGGCCCACGACAAGACCGTGTGCCGGGAGCTGCTCAAGTGAATGCCAGCCATCGCGGCCGTTACCTTGCCCTGCTCTGCCTGCTGCCATTCGCTGTGTTCTTCATCATCTTCCAGATCGCCCCGCTGGCCTGGGTGGCGATCAACAGCGTGCAGTCCGAGGCGGGCTGGGGCTTGGAAAACTTCAGCAAGGTGTTCGCCTCGAAGTTCTACCTGCAGGCCTTGCAGCGCAGCCTGGAAATCAGCTTCTGGTCGAGCCTGTTCGGTATCGTCATCGCTACCCTCGGGGCCTACTCGCTGCGCCAGGTGGATTCGCGGCTGCGCGACTTTGTCAGTGCCTTCGCCAACATGACCAGCAACTTCACCGGCGTGCCACTGGCCTTCGCCTTCATCATCCTGCTGGGTTTCAATGGCGCACTGACCCTGCTGCTTAAACAGATCGGCCTGCTGGAAGACTTCAGCATCTACTCCAAAAGCGGGCTGATCCTGGTGTACACCTACTTCCAGATCCCCTTGGGCGTGCTGTTGCTGTACCCGGCGTTCGATGCCTTGCGTGAAGACTGGCGTGAGTCGGCCGCCCTGCTCGGGGCCAACCACTGGCAGTTCTGGCGCCATATCGGCCTGCCGGTGCTGACCCCGGCGTTGCTCGGCACCTTCGTCATCCTCTTGGCCAATGCCCTGGGTGCGTATGCCACGGTGTATGCGTTAACCACCGGCAACTTCAACGTGCTGCCGATCCGCATCGCTGGCCTGGTGGCCGGTGACATCAGCCTCGACCCCAACCTTGCGAGTGCCCTGGCCATGGTGCTGGTGGGGCTGATGACGCTGGTCACGGTGGTCCATCAATGGCTGCTGAAAAGGAGCTACCATGCGCGCTGAAACCAACGCCAGCAGCCTCTACCACCGCCTGGTGGTGTACTTGCTGTTCCTGATTCTGCTGCTGCCGCTGGCCGGCACCCTGCTCTACTCCGTGGCCACCAGCTGGTCGGCCAGCCTGCTGCCCAGCGGCCTGACCCTGAAGTGGTACGTGGCGCTGTGGAGCGAGCCGCGCTTTCTGGCGGCGTTCGGCCAGTCGCTGCTGGTGTGCGTGGGCGCATTGATACTGTCGGTGGTGCTGATCCTGCCGCTGCTGTTCGTGGTGCACTACCACTTCCCCAAGCTCGACGCGCTGATGAACATCCTCATCCTGCTGCCGTTCGCGGTGCCGCCGGTGGTGTCCGCAGTGGGGTTGCTGCAGCTGTATGGCAGCGGGCCCATGGCCATGGTCGGCACCCCGTGGATTCTGATCGGCTGCTATTTCACCATCGCCCTGCCGTTCATGTACCGGGCAATCACCAACAACCTGCAGGCGATCAACCTGCGCGACCTGATGGACGCCGCCCAACTGCTCGGTGCCAGCACCTGGCAAGCGGCATTCCTGGTGGTGCTGCCGAACCTGCGCAAAGGCCTGATGGTGGCCCTGCTGCTGTCGTTCTCGTTCCTGTTCGGCGAGTTCGTGTTCGCCAACCTGCTGGTCGGCACCCGCTACGAGACGCTGCAGGTGTACCTCAACAACATGCGCAACAGCAGCGGCCACTTCAACAGCGCGCTGGTGATCTCCTACTTCGCCTTCGTGCTGGTACTCACCTGGGTCGCCAACCGCCTGAACAAGGACAAGACCTGACATGAGCTTCGTCAGCGTACAGCAACTGCACAAACGCTATGCCGGCACACCGGTGTTCGAAAACATCGACTGCCAGATCGAACGCGGCGAGTTCGTCACCCTGCTCGGCCCTTCCGGCTGCGGCAAGTCCACCCTGCTGCGCTGCATCGCCGGGCTGACCCCGGTGGACGGGGGGCGCATCCTGCTCGATGGCCAGGACATCGTGCCACTGAGCCCGCAAAAACGCGGCATCGGCATGGTGTTCCAGAGCTACGCGCTGTTCCCCAACATGACCGTGGAACAGAACGTTGCCTTTGGCCTGCGCATGCAAAAGGTCAAGGCCGACGAGAGCCAGGCGCGGGTGCGTGAGGTGCTCGACCTGGTGGAACTGGGCAACTTCGCCGGGCGCTACCCGCACCAGTTGTCGGGTGGCCAGTGCCAGCGCGTGGCCCTGGCCCGTTCACTGGTGACCCGCCCGCGCCTGCTGCTGCTCGACGAGCCGCTGTCGGCGCTGGATGCGCGCATTCGCAAGCACCTGCGCGAGCAGATTCGCGCGATCCAGCGTGAACTGGGGCTGACCACCATCTTCGTCACCCACGACCAGGAAGAGGCCTTGACGATGTCAGACCGCATCTTCCTGATGAACCAGGGCCGCATCGTTCAGAGCGGCGATGCCGAAACCCTCTACACCGCGCCCGTGGACCTGTTTGCTGCGGGCTTTATCGGCAACTACAACCTGCTCGACCCGGAAAGCGCCAGCCGCCTGCTGCAACGCCCGGTGGCCAGCCGCCTGGCCATTCGCCCCGAATCCATCACCCTGGGCCTGAATGGCGAGCTGGACGGTGAGGTGCGCAGCCACAGCCTGCTGGGCAATGTCATCCGTTACCGGGTGCGGGTACGTGAGGTGGAACTGGTGGTCGATGTGCTCAACCGCTCGTCTGCCGACCTGCATCCAGACGGCCAGCGGGTATCCTTGTCGATCGACCCCACGGCGCTGCGGGAAGTGGCTTAAGGAGATTCAACACAATGGCACTGGCAATTTTCGATCTGGACGAAACCCTGATCCACGGCGACTGCGCGTCACTGTGGAGCGAGCAGATGGCCCGGCTGGGCTGGGTCGACGGCAAGGACTTCCTGCGTCGCGACCATGAATTGATGGAGGCCTATGGCAAGGGCCACCTGCAGATGGAGGACTACATGGCCTTCAGCCTGGAGCCGATTGCCGGGCGCACCCTGGAAGAGGTCGAGCACCTGGTGGAGCCGTGGGTGGAGGACGTTATCGAGCCGATCATTTTCGGCGACGCCTGCCGCTGCATCGCTGAGCATCGCAAGCGTGGCGACCGTATCCTGATCATTTCCGCTTCGGGTACGCACTTGGTCGGGCCGATTGCGGCGCGGTTGGGCGTGGACGAGTACCTGGCGATCGAGCTGGAGGCGGTGAATGGGGTGTACACCGGCAAGACTCATGGGGTGCTGACCTACCGTGAAGGCAAGATCACCCGGTTGTTGGAGTGGCTGGATCAGGAGCAGGAGAATCTGGAAGGGGCGAGTTTCTATTCCGATTCGCGGAACGATCTGCCGTTGTTGTTGAAGGTGGACCATCCGTTTGTGGTGAACCCAGATGCGGTGTTGCGCGAGCATGCCGAGGTCAATGGGTGGCCGATCTTGAGCTGGAGCTGATATTGGCGCTGAACCTACTGGCCTCTTCGCGGGCAAGCCCGCTCCTACAGTTAAATCACTGATCCTGAGCCTGTGATATTCCTGTGGGAGCGGGCTTGCCCGCGAAGAGGCCGGGCCTGCTTACACCAGGCTCGGATCGATCACCATCACCAGCTTACCCGACACTTGGTTAGTCTCAAGCTCGGCATACGCCGCCTGGGCAAATTCCACCGGGTAGGTATCCACCAACTGCGCCGACAAGCGCCCTTCGGCGAACAGCGGCCACACCTGCTGCAGCAACTCACGCAGCAACTCGGCCTTGAACCCGTCGTCACGGTTGCGCAGCGTTGAGCCGGTGATTTCCAGGCGCTTACCCAGCACCTGTGCCAGGTCCAGCTCGAACTTGCGTCCGCCCATCAGGCCGATGATCACCCAACGCCCGTCACGCGCCAGCAGCTTGAGGTTGAGTTCCCCATAACTGGCACCCACCGGGTCAAGAATCACGTCGAAGGGCCCAACGCCTTCCAGCGCATCGAGGTTCTCGTTACGCACCACGCCGCCGGCAGCGCCCAGCGCTTCGCAGTAGGCCAGGCGATCCTGCGAGCCAACACTCACATACACCGGGTTGCCAAACGCCTTGCACAACTGGATCGCCGCCGAACCCACGCCGCTGGCCCCTGCGTGTACCAGCACTTTCTCGCCGGCTTTGACGGCGCCCAACTGGAAGATGTTCAACCACGCCGTGGCATACACCTCAGGCAGCGCCGCCGCTTCGTGCAGGCTCAGGCCTTCAGGCACCGGCAGCACATGGCGGGCATCGACCACCACTTCTTCAGCCATCGCACCACTGGCCAGCAGCGCACACACCCGCTCGCCCACACGCCAATCGGCGCCCGGCCCAACTTCTTCGATAATGCCGGCGCACTCCAGGCCCATATAAGGGCTGGCGCCAGGCGGTGGCGGGTACAGCCCCTTCATTTGCAACAGGTCGGCGCGGTTCAGCCCCGCAGCAGCCACGCGAATGCGTACTTGGCCCGCGTCAAGGGCCGGGCGCTCGGCCTCGACCCACTCCACATGTCCGTCTTCGCCTTGCAATGCCTTCACAGTGCCTCCATAGTTGAATCATGACTGAGCCTGGGGAACCCTCGCCCCGGGCTTTTTGCAGTATTTGTCCGGCTCCATGGAACCGGCAACGGAAAAGACGGCCTACTATGCGTGATCAATTGCCTCCACGTCGAATCAGCATGAAGCATTTCCTCCCAAGCACCGCCCTGGCCCTGATGATTGGCCTCGGCAGCCTTACGCTCGGCGGCAATGCGGCGGCCGCCAACAAGTGGGACAGCCTGCAGCCGGACCGCGACGAGATCGTCGCCAGCCTTAATGTGGTGGAACTGCTCAAGCGCCACCACTACAGCAAGCCACCGCTCGATGACGCCCGCTCGGTGATCATCTACGACAGCTACATCAAGCTGCTGGACCCTGCGCGCAGCTACTTCACCGCGGCCGACATCGCCGAGTTCGACAAGTGGAAGACGCAGTTCGACGACTTCCTCAAAAGCGGCAACCTCGACCCGGGCTTCACCATCTACAAACGCTACCTTGACCGCGTCAAGCAGCGCCTGGACTTTGCCCTGGCCGAGCTGAACAAAGGCGTCGACAAGATCGACTTCACCACCAAGGAAACCTTGCTGATCGACCGCAAGGACGCCCCGTGGATGAAAAACCAGGCCGAGCTCGACGACCTGTGGCGCAAGCGTGTCAAAGACGAAGTGCTGCGCCAGAAGATCGCTGGCAAAGAGCCCAAGCAGATCCAGGAAACCCTGACCAAGCGCTACAAGAACCAGCTGGCACGCCTGGACCAGACCCGTGCCGAGGATATCTTCCAGGCCTACATCAATACCTTCGCCCAGTCCTACGACCCGCACACCAACTACCTGTCGCCGGACAACGCAGAAAACTTCGACATCAACATGAGCTTGTCGCTCGAAGGCATCGGCGCGGTGCTGCAAAGCGACAACGACCAGGTCAAGATCGTCCGCCTGGTGCCGGCAGGCCCTGCCGCCAAGACCAAGCAGGTCGCCCCGGCCGACAAGATCATCGGCGTGGCCCAGGGCAACAAGGAAATGGTCGACGTGGTCGGCTGGCGCCTGGACGAAGTGGTCAAGCTGATCCGTGGCCCGAAAGGCTCGGTGGTGCGCCTGGAGGTCATCCCGGCCAGCAATGCCCCGAGCGACCAGACCAGCAAGATCGTTTCGATCACCCGCGAAGCCGTCAAGCTTGAAGAGCAGGCGGCGAAAAAGTCGGTGCTCAAGCTCAAGCAGGACGGCCGTGACTACAAGCTGGGCATCATCGAGATCCCGGCCTTCTACCTGGACTTCAAGGCCTACCGTGCCGGTGATCCGGAGTACAAGAGCACCACGCGCGACGTGAAGAAGCTGCTCACCGAACTGCAAAAAGAGAAAGTCGATGGCGTAGTCATCGACCTGCGCAACAACGGCGGCGGTTCACTGCAGGAAGCCACCGAACTGACCAGCCTGTTCATCGACAAGGGCCCGACGGTCCTTGTGCGCAATAGCGACGGCCGCGTCGACGTGCTCGAGGACGAAAACCCGGGCGCCTTCTACAAAGGCCCGCTGGCACTGCTGGTCAACCGCCTGTCGGCCTCGGCCTCGGAGATCTTCGCCGGTGCCATGCAGGACTACCACCGCGCACTGATCGTCGGTGGCCAGACCTTCGGCAAAGGCACCGTGCAGACCATCCAGCCGCTCAACCATGGTGAGCTGAAACTGACCTTGGCCAAGTTCTACCGGGTGTCTGGGCAGAGCACCCAGCACCAGGGCGTGCTGCCGGACATCGACTACCCATCGATCATCGACACCAAGGAAATCGGCGAGAGCGCCCTGCCCGAGGCGATGCCGTGGGACACCATCCGCCCGGTGGTCAAGCCAGCGGCCGACCCGTTCAAGCCGTACCTGACCCAGCTCAAGGCACAGCATGAAGCGCGCAGCGCCAAGGATGCCGAGTTCACCTACATCCGCGACCGCCTGGCCCTGGCCCAGAAGCTGATGAACGAGAAGACCGTCAGCCTCAACGAGCAAGAACGCCGTGCCCGCCACGATGAGATCGAGGGCAAGCAGTTGGCCCTGGAAAACATCCGCCGCAAGGCCAAAGGTGAAGAGCCGCTCAAAGAGCTGAAGAAAGAAGATGAAGACGCATTGCCGGCTGAAGATGAAAACACCAAGCCGGAAGACGATGCCTACCTGTCCGAGACAGGGCGCATTCTGCTCGACTACCTGAGCGCAAGTTCGCAGGTGGCCAAGCACTGAGGCTAGGCATGCGTTAACCAAAAGGGCCGGGTGTGAAAGCACCCGGCCCTTTTCTATGTAGGTAGGAGCAGCCTTGTGCTGCGAAGAGGCCAGTGAAAACACCGCAGATCTTTGGTGTTTTCACTGGCCTCTTCGCAGCACAAGGCTGCTCCTACAAAGTACTGCGCTCGGCTGAATCAGGCTTCTTCGGGGTAACGGTACTCGAACACCCGCACCACTTCCGAGGCATGCCAGGACGCCGCCTCCATGCCGTCGACCGGCCCGGCAAAACGCCCCAGCCGCTCTACACACTCGAAAAAACCGGTGCGCGGCAGGCGGCTGGCACCCTGGCTGATCACCAGCGAACTGCGCAAAGGCTGTTCGGCGCGGGCGTCCAGCACCGCCAGGTACTCCAGCGCGGCGGTCAGCGTCTGCATGGCCGGGCTGGGCAATTGCAAGCGCTCGATAAGCGCACGGTACGTCAGCAGATGACGTTGACGACGGGCCAGGTCAAGCTCGTCCAGCAGGCTCTGCCAGTGCTGGCGGCTGATCCTGACCTGGCTCATGAGTGTTCGCTCCAACCCGCCACACCCAGGTGCCAGGCCAGGGCGCGGCGGATGGCAGCGTCCGGCTGTCGCTCGCCTGACTCGATCATGGCCAGGTACGCGGGGCTCACACCCACATTGCGCGCCAAAAGCTCAGGGGCGATGCCCTTCGCTTGACGAATGTGTGCCACCTCGCTGAACGCCGGTAAAGGTGCAGCACTGGCAGCATCGCTTTGCACTTCACTGACACCCGCCTCGACGGGCGGCTGCCCCGCTGCCTTCAGCAGTGCCTGGTATTGCTCCCAGGGAACGACGGCGTACTCGGGCTGACCGTCCCGGCTAATAACCTGAATACCCATTACAACCCCCTTACTTAGGATTACGGCATGTAATCCGTAGGCATAATCCTTATGCCAATTATATTACCAAGTACGGGAGTCTGTGCAGCTCAGGCTGATTTCACTGCGTATTGCGTTCCAGGCGCAGGGCTTCGGGGGTATCCGGCAAGCGTTCCACCACGCGCAAGCGCTCTGGCGCTTGGCTGTCGCGCCAGGCTTTGAAACGTGCCAGCTCATCGGCCACGGTCTTCAACACCCAACCCAGCACGGCGATGTCGTCAAGAAAGCCCACGCCCAGCAGCCAGTCGGGGATGGCGTCGATAGGGCTGACGAAGTACAACAGGCCGGCAACGATGGTCACCAGCGCTTTGGGGCTGATGGCGCGGTACTCGCCGCGCCACCAGGCCAGGCACAGCGACTGCAGCAGCTTTACATCCTCGCGCAGCTGGCCGATCCGCGGGCCTTTGCGGGCCACGGCGAACAGCAAGGCCGGCAACCGCCCGCGGCTGAGCAGGCGCTCGGCCAACGGCAGAAAACGGGCGAAATTCCAGGGTGCGCTCATGGAGCCTCCGAGAGGGACAGGTTATCCACATTTATTGTGGATAACCTTGTGAACAGGGCGAAGTTTCTGACGTCAGGTGCCCACTAGGCAAGGGTCCCGGTCAGATCGGGCGTTTTTTACACAGTCGTTTCAGATTCGCAAACGATTTGCGTCAGAAGCATCCTACTTCATCACGCTGCTATTGCTCGGACAGTATCAGCCGCCAGAGGTTCTTCTCAGCCGATTGCCCCAAACGAAAACGCCCCGTCAAGACGGGGCGTTTTACGCAAACCAGCCAGTGTTACTTGGCAGGCTCTTCTGCTGGCGCTTCTGGCTCGGCACCCTGCAGCTGGGCCGGGTCTTTGATGGCGATCAGCTCAAGGTCGAACACCAGTACCGAGTTGGCAGGGATCAGCGGGCTCGGGCTCTGGGCACCGTAGGCCAGTTCGGCCGGAATGAACAGCTTGTACTTCTCGCCGACGTGCATCAGTTGCAGGCCTTCGACCCAACCTGGGATCACGCCGCTGACAGGCAGGTCGATCGGGCTGCCGCGCTCGACGGAGCTGTCGAACACCTTGCCATCGGTCAGCTTGCCTTCGTAGTGAACAGTCACCACGTCGGTCGGCTTAGGCTGCGGGCCGTCGGCCTTCTTGATCACTTCGTATTGCAGGCCCGAAGCGGTGGTGACAACACCCGGCTTCTTGGCGTTTTCTTCGAGGAACTTCTTGCCGGCGGAGGCGGCTTCTTCGCTGGCCTTGGCCAGACGCTCTTCGGCGCGCTTCTGCAGCGAGGTGAAGGCTTCTACCAGCTCTTCGTCCTTGATGCGCTGCTCTTTCTTGCTGACGGCGTCTTCGATGCCGAGGGCGACCGCTTTCGAATCAAGGTCTTCCATGCCTTCCTGAGCCAGGCTCTTGCCCATGTTCAGGCCGATACCGTAGGAGGCTTTCTGTGCCGGAGTCTTCAGCTCGGGGCTGCTGGCCTGTTGGTCGCAGCCAGCCAATACCAGGCCTACCAGGGCAACCGCAGCCGCCAAACGATGCTGTTTCATGCTATTTCCTTGTTCATGCGCCATAAGGGCAATCAGGGTAAAGCCGCGAGCTTAGCAGGCGGCCATGACCAATGGCTACCGGCATAGGAGCGGGTTTTGCTAAGGAAGTTCAGTACTTAAAGGGTTATTCATCTGACACATTAGAGCCACTGGCCAGTATTGACCCTTTATGCCGAATTCGCCTGGGTTTACGCGCCAAAAATTTCACTTCGTTCTGAGTTGTCAGGGGTATCGCCCCTCACGGTACTGCCCCGCCACCTCACGCAGCACCTCGCACACCCACTGCCCTGGCACGCTCTGCTCCAGCGCCGCGTTGCGGCACAGGCCCACCGACCCGCCCGGCTCGCGCACGCCCAAGTCGAGCTCGACCAGTTCACCACGGCCCAGGTCGATCAGCACAGCATCCCGTGGCGCCACCCACACCGCATCACTGCCCAGCAGGTAGCGGCGGCTCAGGGCCAGCGAGAGGGTTTCCAGGCGTTGCGCGGGCATCTGGATACCGCATTGGACGAACAGGCTGTCGGCGTGCTGGCGAATGGTGGTGCCTGGGGGCGGCAACACCAAGGGGTAACGCCCCACCTGTGCCCGCTCGACAGGCGTGTTGGCCAGCAACGGGTGCCCCGGCCGCACCACCAGGCTCATCGATTCGCTGTACAGGTGCTCGAACGACAGGCCCTGAATTTGAGGGCTGTCGGTCATGCGCCCCACCACCAGCTCCAGTTCACCCAGGCGTAGCTGGCCCAGCAACTGCGCGCTGGCACCGGTCACCACGCTGATCAGCAACGCCTCATGGCGTTGATGCAGGCGGCACAGCACCTCGGGCATCAACAAGCCCTCGACCGTGGACAGCACGCCAATGCGCACCTGCGACGGTGCCCGCGCCTCGCCGCGCAGGCTGCTGACGCCATCGCGCAGCGCCTGCACGCTGGGCCCGGCATACCGCATGAAGCGGGTGCCGGCCGGGGTCAGCTCGACGCCCTGCCGGCTGCGTTCGAACAGGCGTGTTTCCAGCAGCGCTTCGAGTTCCTTGAGCGTCTTGGAAATCGCGGGCTGGCTGATGGCGAGGATGTCTGCGGCCCTGGCCAGGCTGCCCTGCCGGGCAATCTCCAGGAAGCACAGCAGGTGGCGGTACTTGATGCGGGTGTCGAGGTTCATGGCCTCAAGCTTACCGCATGGCTACCTGCGGTGTATCCGGGTCGCGCTGCTGGCGGCGGAACTGCCCCGGCGGCAAGCCATGGATCTGCCGAAAACGCCGCGAAAAATACGCTTCATCAGCAAAGCCGCACAGCCGAGCCACCTCGCCGACCGGGCGGCTGCCGTTTAGCAGGTAATTGCGCGCGGCGTGCATGCGCCGCTCCAGCACCAATTCGCTGAAGGTCTTGCCGATTTCCTTGCGCAGCCAATGGGTCAGGTAGGTGGGCGACAGGTACGTGGCGGCGGCGACCTTCTGCAGGTTGAGGTCGGGGTCGTCGATGTGCCTGCGCAGGTACTCGCTCATGCGCCCCAACGCGGCGCGCCGGCTGAGTTGCGCAGCATTGCTCTCGGCCAGCTCGCGCAGGGGGTCGGCGTACAAGCCGCACACCTGGCCGATCAGTTGCAGCAACAGGCCCTTGAGGATTTCACGGCTGCCGAAGCGGCGGTTGGCATCGAGTTCACGCATCTGCCCGAGAATACGCCGCACCTCGCTGAAATCGGCCTCGGCGAGGTGAAAATCCAGGTGCTCCTGGAAGCGGAACGGTGACAGTTCAGGGGCCTGCAGTATCGACACTTCTTCCAGGTCCATGGGGTCGCAAGGCAGGTGCGGCAGCAGGAATGTCTGGGAAAAGTTGATGACCACGAAATCGCTGTCGTCCGGGTGCGGGATGACATGCACCCGGTGCGGCAGGATGAAGGCCAGGGTGTTGCGTTTGAACGGGCGCTGCACGCTGCCGATGTGCTGCACGGTATCGCCGCCGAAATTGACCTGGATCTGAAAATACTCGTGTCGGTGTGGCGCGGTTTCGGCCGGCCGGCCGCGCTGGTCGCGGATGTAGAAATCCATCAGCTCGCTGCGCTGTTGCATGACGTAGGTCGGGACTTCGCGCTTGGGGGGCATGGGGGTCTCCGGTCGGGGGGCTTGGCGCTGACGTTGCCTGCCATGCGGGAATTCTGAACGGCAAGCGGCTTGCCTGGCAATGAGTTGTACGACGTCGAAACTCATAATTTTGAAGCCCACTGCAAAAAACGTATCCGGCAAAAACCGACGCAGCCCTTTAAAACCGCCATCCAAAGCAAAAAAAGCAGACAAAACCCCGCCCGCTGAGTTTTTTGGACAGCGCAGCCCTACCCCGTTCCGAGTGAAAAAAACGGTCTAAAACCGCCGTTGATTTTCCGATGTTGTACGACCACCTTAAAAAAGGGACTGCAGCCCAACCTCTACCAACAACAACAAACGAGGTCGACTCATGTCGAGCACGCCTACTTCCCGCACTGCGGCGCCTGCGTTCGCAGTGGACGCGGTCGCATCGCAACGCCTACCCACCCGCCGTCGCTGGTTCATGCTCTCGCTGCTGCTGCTGGCGACCATCATCAACTACGTCGACCGGGTCAACATCTCCATCGCGGCGCCCTTCATGGCCAAGGACCTGGGCCTGGACAAAGTCGAGATGGGCTTGATCTTCTCCGCGTTCGCCTGGACCTACGCCCTGGCGTTGGTGCCAGCCGGCTTCATTGCCGACCGCTTCGGCTCGCGCCTGACCTACGGCGTCTCGCTGATCAGTTGGTCGGCTGTCACTGTCGCCCAGGGCCTGGCCAGCGGCTTCACCTCGCTGTTCGGCCTGCGCCTGGCCGTCGGTGCCATGGAGGCACCGGCCTTCCCCGCCAACAGCCGCGCTGTCACCGTGTGGTTCCCTGCCCGCGAACGGGGCATGGCCAGCAGCATCTACGTGTGCGGCCAGTACCTGGGCACAGCCTTGTTCACCGGGGCATTGCTGTGGCTGGCGACCACCTATGACTGGCGCCATGTGTTCTACAGCACCGGCCTGATTGGTATCGTCTTTGGCGTGGTGTGGTTGTTCCTGTACCGCGACCCGCTCAACTGCAAGAAGGTCAGCAAGGAAGAACTGGCCTACATCGAGGACGGCGGCGGGCTGGTCAGAAGCAGCCAGGAGCGCACCCGTTTCGACTGGCGCCAGGTCGCCGAACTGTTCCGCTACCGCCAGGTGTGGGCCATCTGCCTGGGCAAGTTCGCCAGCACCTCAGCGCTGTACTTCTTCCTCACCTGGTTCCCCACCTACCTGATCGAAGAGCGCCAGCTGACGCTGATCAAAGTCGGCATCTTCGCGGTGATGCCGTTCATTGGCGCCACGGTCGGCATCTTGCTGGCGGGGATCGTTTCCGACCTGCTGATCCGCCGGGGCTACTCGCTGTCCTTTGCACGCAAGCTGCCGCTGGTGGTGGGGTCGATGCTGGGCATGTCGATCGTGCTGGTCAACTTCACCGACTCCAACGTGCTGTGTATCGCCGTGCTGACGCTGGCGTTCTTTGCCCAGGGCATCGCCTCGTCGTCGTGGGCAGCGGTTTCGGAAGTGGCACCCAAGCAACTGATCGGGTTGACCGGCGGGGTCACCAGCCTGGCCGCGAACATTGGCGGCATCGTCACCCCGATCGTGATTGGCGCGATCGTGCAGGCCAGTGGCTCGTTCGCCTTGGCGTTCTGGTTTATCGGCGGGGTGGCGTTGATGGGCACCCTGTCCTACTCGCTGTTGCTCGGCAAGCTGTACCGGATCGAGCTCAAGACCGCGGCATAAGCAGGCGCGGTGAGTGCCGGAAGCACCACCGCAGATCCCCCGTTTTTATCCAAACCGTCCCTTTTATCGTCCAACTTTGCCCGCCAGCCGCTGGCTAGGCTGGCCACTCCAGCACAGAGGATTGACCCATGACTTACCTGTTCGACCCGCCAGCCATCGTCAGCCTGCCCATCCAAGGCAGCGACGCGCGCTTCCCGGTTGGCCGCGTGTTCTGCCTGGGCCGCAACTACCCCTGGCCACAGGCCACCGACCCAGCGCCCCGTGAGCCGGTCTTTTTCATGAAGCCGGCCAGCAACGTGGTCGAGGCACAGGGCGAACTGCCCTTCCCGCCGCAGACCGAAGAGTTTTGCCATGAAATCGAGTGGGTGGTGGCGATCAGCAAAGGCGGTGCCGACATCAGCCCAGAAAACGCTCTGGAGCACGTCTATGGCTTTGCCGCTGGCCTGGACCTGACCCTGCGTGATCGCCAGCGCCAGGCCAAAAGCGAAGGGCTGCCCTGGGAGGGTGCCAAGGTATTCGAAGCCTCGGCGCCGATGACTGCCCTGGTGCCGGCCAGCGAACTGGGCTGGCCACTGGACGCTGCGCTGTGGCTGAAAGTCAACGGCGAGGAGCGCCAGCGCGCCCGGCTGAGCCAGCAGACCTGGCCATTGGCCGAGGTCATCAGCCGCCTTTCCCGGCAACTGCCGTTGCGCCCCGGTGACCTGATCATGACCGGCAGCCCGCCTGGCGTGGCCCCGCTCAACCCTGGCGATGTGATCCATGCCGGCATCGACGGCATCGGCGAGTTGCAACTGCGCGTTGGCCCTCGTCCCGCACGCCACACCGCCCACGCCGCCTGAATTTCTGGAGCAAACAGATGAGCCAAACACACAACAAGAAAATCGCCTTGGTCACCGGTGCCGGCAGCGGCATTGGCCGCGCCGTCGCCCTGGGGCTGCTGGCTGATGGCTTCAGCCTGGTCCTCGCCGGCCGGCGTGCCGAACCCTTGCAGGCGTTGGCAGAACAGGCCCGTGCAGCCGGTGGCGAGGCCCTTGCGGTGCCCACCGATGTGCGCGACGAACAGAGCGTCGCCCAGCTGTTCGCCACCATCGAGGAGGTGCATGGCCGCCTCGACCTGATCTTCAATAATGCCGGGGTCAACGCGCCTGCCGTGCCCATTGACGAACTGCCGCTGGAGAACTGGCGCAATGTCATCGCCACCAATGTCGACGGCGTGTTCCTCTGCGCCCGTGCGGCCTTTGGCCTGATGCGCAGGCAGCAGCCGCAGGGCGGGCGAATCGTCAACAACGGTTCGATTTCGGCGCATACCCCACGCCCCTTCACTGCGCCCTACACCGCCAGCAAGCACGCGGTGCTGGGCCTGACCAAAGCCCTGGCCCTGGACGGCCGCCCCTACAACATCGTGTGCAGCCAGGTGGACATCGGCAACGCCCTGACCGAACTGTCCGAACGCATGACCCGCGGTGTGCGCCAGGCCAATGGCGAGATTGCCGCCGAGCCTATGCTCGACGTGCGCCATGTGGCGGATGCCGTGCGCTACATCGCCGCCCTGCCGTTGGACGCCAACGTGCTCAACATGACCGTGATGGCCAGCAACATGCCCTTCGTCGGCCGTGGCTGACACCTTGCCTTTTAAGGAGTGACCGATGAAACCTGAAGTCCTGCAACTGAGCCCGATCCTCATCCCAGAAGTCCGCGAGCGCCTGGAAGCGCTGTTCACCGTGCACCGGTACTACGAGCAAGCCGACAAGGACGCCTATGTCAGCGCGCATGGCAACACCATCCGCGCCGTGGTCACCGGCGGCCATACCGGTATCAGCCAAGCGCTGATGGCGCGCCTGCCCAAGCTGGAAGTGATCGCAGTGAATGGCGTTGGCACCGATGCCATCGACCTGGCCTATGCGCGTGATCGGGGTATCCAGGTGACTGCAACCCTCGGCGCGCTGACCGAGGATGTCGCCGACCTCGCGATCGGCTTGCTGATTGGCGTGTGCCGAGGGCTGTGCAGCGGTGACCGGTTCGTCCGCGCCGGCCACTGGGCCACCAGCGCCACACCGCTGGCGCCATTGCCGTTGGCGCGGCAGGTGTCGGGCATGCGTGTGGGTATCGTCGGCATGGGCCGCGTCGGCCGCGCGGTGGCCCAGCGGGCGGCGGCGTTTGGCTGCCCGATTCGCTACACCGACCTGCAGCCACAGGACGTGCCTTATGGCTTCGAGTCGAACTTGCAGCAATTGGCCAAAGACAGCGATGCGCTGATTCTGGCGGCGGCCGCCGACCAGGGCGAGGCGTTGGTGGGGCGCAAGGTGCTGCAGGCGCTTGGCCCAGACGGCTACCTGATCAATATCGCCCGTGGCAAGTTGGTGGACGAGCCCGCGTTGATCGCGGCACTTGAAGCGGGTGAGATCGCCGGGGCGGCGCTGGATGTGTTTGCCGATGAACCTCGGGTGCCCGAGGCGTTGTTCGAGCGCGAGGATGTGGTGCTGCAGCCGCACCGAGCCAGCGCCACCGTGCAGACCCGCACGCGCATGGGCGAAATGGTGGTGGCAAGCCTGGTGGATGTGTTTGCCGGGCGTACACCACAGGGGTTGGTTATCTAAGCGGCCTGTACCGGCCCCTTCGCGGGCAAGCCCGCTCCCACAGGGATAGTAGGAGCGGCGGTGCGGCGGTCCGACTTGCCCGCGAAAGGGCCGGTACAGTTGCACGATGCAGATCAGCCCACCGCCACTTCCACAGCCTCCCCGTTCAGCCGCACCGGCCACACCCGCAGCCGCTGCCCGGCATCTTCCAGGCATTCCCCGCTGTGCAGGCTGAAATGCTGTTTGTACAGCGGCGCCGCCACCACCAACTCACCCTGCAAGCTACCCACCAACCCACGGCCAATGATGTTGGCACCCGAGCGCGGGTCGCGGTTGTCCAGCGCATACAGTGGCTGTTCCTGACCCGGCAAGTAGAACAGCGCCACCTGGGCCCCCTCGTGCCACACCACCACGCCGGAGTCGGCTACCAGGTCGCGCGCTTGGCAGACTGTCTGCCAGTTCGTCTGGTGGGCTACAGCAGTATTGGACAGGTTCATCAGACAGCCTCCTCGGCAGTGGGGATCAGGTGCAGCGGTGCCGCTGGGCGGCGCTGATCGCGTTCGCGGACGAAGTGCACGTCCGGGTCGGCGCGGTGGTCGTTGACGAAGGTGCGGAAGCGCTTGAGCTTCTCCGGGTCGTTGAGGGCATTGGCCCATTCGCATTCATAGTGGTCGACCACATGCTGCATCTGCGCCTCAAGCTCGGCGGCCAGGCCCAGGCTGTCGTCGAGGATCACCTGCTTGAGGTAGTCCAGCCCGCCCTCCAGGCTTTCGCGCCAGACCGAGGTGCGCTGCAGTTTGTCGGCAGTGCGGATGTAGAACATCAGCACACGGTCGATCAGGCGCACCAGGGTCTCGTCGTCCAGGTCGGTGGCAAACAGCTCGGCGTGGCGCGGGCGCATGCCGCCGTTGCCGCACACGTACAGGTTCCAGCCCTTGTCGGTGGCGATCACGCCGATGTCCTTGCTCTGCGCCTCGGCGCACTCGCGGGTGCAGCCAGACACCGCGAACTTGAGCTTGTGCGGGCTGCGCAGGCCCTTGTAGCGGTCTTCCAGGCGCAGGGCCATGGCGACGCTGTCCTGCACACCGTAACGGCACCAGGTGCTGCCCACGCACGACTTCACCGTGCGGGTCGACTTGCCGTAGGCATGGCCCGTCTCGAAACCGGCTTCGATCAACTCGCCCCAGATCAGCGGCAACTCGTGCAGCTGAGCGCCGAACAGGTCGATGCGTTGGCCACCGGTGATCTTGGTGTAGAGGTCGTACTTTTTTGCCACCTGGCCGATCACGATCAGCTTGTCCGGGGTGATTTCGCCACCAGGGATGCGCGGCACCACCGAATAGGTGCCGTTTTTCTGCATGTTGGCCATGAAGGTGTCGTTGGTGTCCTGCAGCGGCACCAGCGCCGGGTCCATGATCGGCTGGTTCCAGCACGAGGCGAGGATATTGCCCACCGCCGGCTTGCAGATATCGCAACCGACATGGCCTTTGCCATGACGCGCGAGCAGGTCATTGAAGGTGCGGATGCCGCCAACCCGCACCAGCCCGTAAAGCTCCTGGCGGGTGTAGGCAAAGTGTTCGCACAGGCTTTTGTCGACGGTCACGCCGCGGGCGGTCAGTTCGTGCTCGAACACCTGCTTGAGCAGGGCCGCACAGCCGCCGCAACCGCTGGCCGCTTTGGTGCACCCCTTGACCGCAGCGAGGTCGCTGCAGCCGCTGTCGATAGCGGCGCAGACTGCGCCCTTGCTGACGTTGTGGCACGAGCAAATGGTTGCGCTGTCGGGCAGCGCATCGGCGCCCAAGGCCGGCGCGCCGCCTGTTTGCGGCAAAATCAGGGCGGCCGGGTCGGCAGGCAGGGCGATGCCGTTTTGCGCGTACTGCAGCAGGGTATCGTAGTAGCTGTTGTCACCGACCAGCACCGCGCCGAGCACATGCTTGCCACTGGCATCCACCACCAGCCGGCGATAGGCCGCATTGGCTTCGTCGATGAAGCGGTAGCTGCGTGAGCCCGGCGTAGCGCCATGGGCATCGCCGATCGAGCCGACATCCACGCCCAGCAGCTTGAGCTTGGTCGACATGTCGGCGCCGGTGAACGGCACCGCTTCATCGCCCACCAGCAGCGCCGCCAGGTTGCGCGCCATGCTGTAGCCCGGCGCGACCAAGCCGAACACGCTGCCATTCCATGAAGCGCACTCGCCGATGGCGAAGATGCGGGCGTCATGGGTGCGGCAGTGATTGTCGATCACCACCCCGCCACGGGCGGCAATCTCCAGCCCGCACGCGCGGCCCAGGGCATCTTGCGGGCGGATACCGGCAGAGAACACGATCAGGTCGGTTTCCAGGTGCTCGCCGCCGTCGAAGTTCATGCGGTAGCGATACGCCTCACCGGCGCTGATCGACTGGGTGGCGCGGGACAGGTGCACGCCCACGCCCAAGGCCTCGATCTGCGCCTTGAGCGCCGCGCCGCCCTCGCCGTCCAACTGCACCGGCATCAGCCGAGGGGCGAACTCCACCACATGGGCTTCCAGGCCGAGCGACTTCAGCGCATTGGCGGCTTCAAGGCCCAACAAGCCCCCGCCGACCACCACCCCTCGGCGGGCACCCTGGGCGGCGGCGCGGATGGCGTCGAGGTCGTCGAGAGTGCGGTAGACCAGGCGGGCATTGCCGCTGGAGCCTTCGATCGGGGGTACGAAGGGGTATGAGCCGGTGGCCAGGATCAACTGGTCGTAGCCATAGCGGCCTTCGGCGGTGACCACTTCGCAGCGCGCGCGGTCGATCTCCAGCACAGGCTCGCCCAGGTGCAGGTGCACGCCTTGGCGGGTATAGAAGCCTTGCTCGCACAGGGCCAGGGTTTCGGCACAGCTGCCGCCGAAGTACTCGGACAGGTGCACACGGTCGTAGGCACGTTGGCGTTCTTCGCCGAACACCCGCACCTCGAACCGCTCCAAGGCGCCCCGCTCGATCAGTTGCTCGACGCAGTGGTGGCCGACCATGCCGTTGCCGACAATGACCAGTTTCTCGCGTTGTCCGCCGTTCGCTGTTGCCTTCATAGCCGATCCTCGATCAAAAAAAAACGCCTGGAGCCGAAGCTCCAGGCGCCTTTGCCTGTACTCATCAGGGTGTGCCCCTGGTTGATCGCCGTTGATCAGTGGGGCGTGTTGTGAAGCTGATAAAGCAGGGAGTGTGCCAAATACTGCCCTGTGGGCCTCTTCGCAGCACAAGGCTGCTCCTACAGGGAGTGTGCAGAACCGGTAGGAGCAGCCTTGTGCTGCGAAGAGGCCGGTACAGGCACCCCAAACCGCACAGCCAAGGTGCACCCCTCCCCATCCCGGTGCACTCAATACACATCGCGCCGATAGCGCTTGGCCTTGCTCAATGCCTCTACATACGCATCCGCCGCAGCCTCGCTCATACCGCCATGCTGCGCGACGATCGCGCGCAAGGCGCTGTCCACATCCTTGGCCATGCGCAGGGCATCGCCGCACACATAGAAGAACGCGCCCGCCTCCAGCCACCGCCAGAGGTCAGCGCCCTGCTCGTGCATGCGCTGCTGCACATAGATTTTCTCGGGCTGGTCGCGCGAGAAAGCGGTATCCAGGCGCACATGGCCGGTCGCCTGCCAAGCTTGCAACTGCGCCTGGTAATAGAAGTCACTGGCCGCAGACTGCTCACCGAAAAACAGCCAGTTCTGCCCACTGGCCCCACGCGCTTCGCGTTCTTCCAGAAACGCCCGAAACGGCGCGATACCCGTGCCTGGGCCGACCATGATCACCGGCACATTGTCGTCCTCAGGCAGGCGAAAATGCTTCGATGCCTGCGGGAAGATCGCCACCTTGATGCCTTGCGCACGGTCGGCCAGAAAGGTCGAGCAGGCCCCTTTGCGCTGCCCGTAACGCACCGTCGAGACCGCCAGGTGAACTTGGCCGGGGTGCGCCAACGGGCTGGAACTGATCGAGTACAAGCGCGGCTGCAACGGCTTGAGCAGGTCAAGCCAGGTGGCCAATGGCAGGTCTTGCGGGAACTCGCGCAGTACGTCCGCCAACTGTCGCCCCCACAACCAGCTCTGCAGCTCGGCCTTGTGCTCAGGCTGAATCAGCCGGCGCAGGTCCGCCGCCGTCTGGCTGAACACCTGCAACTGCGCAGGGGTGACCTTGGCGATTTCCAGGTGGGCTTGCATGGCAACGGCCAACGGCAGCGCAGGCTGGCCTTTGATCTCAACCAGAGCCTGGCCATCGAGGCGCATCAGTGCCAGCAACTCCTCGACCAACGCCGGGCAATTGCGCGGCCATACGCCCAAGGCATCGCCCGGCTGGTAGGTTAACGTGCTGCCCGACAGATCGAACACCAGTTGGCGAGTCTCCTTGCTGGCACCTGGGGCGTTAAGCACGCGGTTTTCCAGCAAGGTGGCCGACCAGGGTTGCTGCTTGCTGTAGCCCTCCACGGGCGCGGGTTCGCTGCTCGCCTGGGGCGCGGCGGCGCTGCCCAACTGTGATGACAAGGCGTCGAGCCAGGTGGCGAATGCCTCATCGAAGTCCGGCTCGCAGTCCACCCGTGGCAACAACCGCCGCCCGCCCAGCTCGGCCAGGCGCTGATCGAGCTTGCGGCCAAACCCGCAAAACTGGTCGTAACTGGAGTCACCCAAGGCCAACACGGCGTAAGGCACGTCGGCACAATGGGCGCCCTCCTCGCCTTGCAGGGCTTGCCAGAACGCCGTCGCACTGTCGGGCGCATCGCCATCGCCAAACGTACTGGCGATCAGTACGACACTGGCCGCGCCGTGCAACTGCTGCGGGCTGACCGCTGCCATGCAACTGAGCTGCACCGCGAGGCCGGCGCCACGCAGGCGTTCGGCACAGCGTTCGGCCAGTGCCTCACCGTTACCGGTTTGCGAGGCCCACAGCACCTGATGCTGGGGCGCCGCAAGCGCCGGGCTGGGCAGTTCCGAAGGCTGGGCGAACAACCCCGCCAAGAGCCCATCGACGAACAGCCGCCGGCTTGCCGCCAGCGGCGCACTGGCCGGCAGGCTGGGCACCCCCTCAGCGCGCGCCTGGTCCAGGCCGAGCAAAAAGCCCTGCAAGTAATGACGCTCCTCCTCGGCCAGCACCGGGGCTGGCAGGGTGTCCAGGCCAAGCAGACGGGACAGGGTGGCGGTCGGCATGCGGGCAGGCTCCGGGATGGCAGTGGCGGCGCTCAGGTCAACGGCGTCGATACGTTCGCCGGCAACCCGCTGCAGGGCCACGGCGCAGTGTTTGAAGGCCGGCTGCAGCGACAGCGGGTCGACGGCATCGCAGGTCACGGCATTGATCGCCAGCTGCTCGCCCATCACATCGTTCCAGTGGAAGGGGGCGAAACAGTTGCCCGGCATGACCCGATCACTGACCCGTGCCGGCAACAGCGCCTGCCCCCGCCGCGAGCGGATGGCCACCTGGTCCTTGTCGCGAATACCCAGGCGCGCGGCATCGTCAGGGTGCAGCTCGACAAAGGGGCCGGGCTCGAGTTTGTTCAGCGCAGGCACCTTGCCGGTCTTGGTCAGGGTGTGCCATTGGTGCTGCACGCGGCCGGTGTTGAGCACCATTGGGTAGTCCGCGTCGGGCAGCTCGGGCGCAGGCAGCCAAGGGCGGGCGAAGAAGCGCGCTTTGCCACTGGCCGTCGGAAACGCCAGCGCCGGGCGCTTGCCCTGGGCGTCGAGCAACAGCGGCTGGCTGCTGCCGTCGTTCTGGTAACGCAGCGGGCTGCGCGGGGCCTCATGGCCTGGCGCGCAGGGCCACTGGCGCGGCTGCGCGCGCAGGTCGGTGTAGCCGATACCGCGCAGGTCGTAGCCGGTTGCCGGGTTGTGGAAACGGCGAATTTCTTCGTACACCGCTTCGGCATCGGGGTAGTCGAAGGCTTCGGCATAGCCCATGGCGCAGGCGATGCGGGCGATGATCTGCCAGTCGGGCAGGCTTTGGCCTGGGGGTGCCACGGCGCGGGGCATCAAGGTCAGGTTGCGTTCACTGTTGATCATCACGCCCTCGCCTTCGGCCCACAGCGCGGCCGGCAACAGGATGTCGGCGTAGCGGTTGGTCTCGGTGTCGAGAAACGCATCCTGGGTGATCACCAGTTCAGCCTGGCGCAGGCCGTCGATCACTTGCTGGCGGTTGGCGACGCTGGCCACCGGGTTGCTGCAGATGATCCAGCACGCCTTGACCTCGCCGCGCTTCATCTGCTCGAACAGCGCCACGGTGCCCTCGCCGCCTTCGCTGCGCAGGCTGCCTGGGGCCAGCTGCCACTGGTTTTCGACGAAGGCGCGGTCGGCCGCCACCAACGCCGATCGCTGCCCCGGCAGGCCCGGCCCCATGTAGCCCATCTCGCGGCCGCCCATGGCATTCGGTTGCCCGGTGAGGGAGAACGGCCCGCTGCCAGGGCGGCAAATGGCGCCGGTGGCCAGGTGCAGGTTGCAGATCGCGTTGCTGTGCCAGGTGCCATGGATGCTCTGGTTAAGGCCCATGGTCCAGCAGCTCATCCAGTCCTTGGCACCGCCGAGCCATTCGGCGGCGGTGCGGATGTCGGCTTCGCTCAGGCCGGTGATGGCGGCGACGCGGGCAGGGCTGTAGTCCTCCAGGAATGCAGGCAGGTCTTCCCAGCCCTCGGTGTGACGGGCGATGAAGTCAGCGTTTGTGTGGCCGTTCTGGTGCAGCAGGTGCAGCAAGCCATTGAGCAGGGCCATGTCGGTGCCCGGGCGTACCTGCAAGAACAGGTCGGCCTTGTCTGCGGTGGCCGTGCGCCGGGGGTCGACGACGATCAGCCTGGCGCCGGCTTTCAGCCGGTCGAGCAGGCGCAGGAACAGGATCGGGTGACAGTCGGCCATGTTGGCGCCGATCACCAGAAACACCTCCGCGTGCTCGAAGTCCTGGTAGCTGCCGGGCGGGCCATCGGCGCCCAATGACAGCTTGTAGCCGCTGCCAGCGCTGGCCATGCACAGCCGTGAATTGGACTCGATATGGCGGGTGCGGATAAAACCCTTGGCCAGTTTGTTGGCCAGGTACTGCGCCTCTAGCGACATCTGCCCCGACACATACAAGGCCACGGCATCGGGGCCGTGCTGGTCGATAATGCCGCGCAGGCGCTCGGCGGCCTGGGCGATGGCCTGGTCCAGGCCTGTGCGCGCCGGTTGCTGGCTGCGCTGCTGGCGCAGGTAGGCGTCTTCCATGCGCCCGGCCGCGCTCAGCGGTACGTGCGCGGTCAGGCCCTTGGTGCACAGGCGGCCAAAATTGCTGGGGTGCTGCTTGTCGCCGCTGATCTTGCTGACTTTGCCATCGGCCACGCTCATGACAATGCCGCAGCCGACGCCGCAATACGGGCAGACACTGCGTACTTCGCTGCTGCTCATGGGCCGGTCTCCTGGTAAAAACACAAAAGGCGCCGGCTGCCCCGGCTTGCATGGCAAGCGGGGCAACACGGCGCCTTTGTCGTGAAAATGTGCGGGCAATCGGCATTGATTGCCCTGGGTAGAGGCAAGCCAGCAATTACCGGGCCAGCTGTACTGGCCTTATCGCGGGCAAGCCCGCTCCTACAGGGCCTGCGCTATCAGGGCCGGTTTGGCGCACCATGCGGTGGCATCTCGCAGGCTGGCAGCGCTATGCTGGGGCACATTTCAGCCAGAGTTACTGCCCTCTCCCCATGTCCCAGGTGATCCTCAAAACCCCCGCCCAACTCGACGTGATGCGCAACGCCGGCCAGCTACTGGCCCAGGTATTTGCAGAGCTCGACCGCTTCATACGCCCTGGCGTAACCACGATGCAGATCAACGACCTTGCCGAGGCGTTCATCGTCGACAGCCTGAAGGCACGCCCGGCGAGCAAGGGCCAGTATGGGTTCCCCTACGCGCTCAATACGTCAGTGGACCATGTGGTCTGCCACGGCATGCCAAAGGCTGATGAAGTGCTGAAGGAAGGGTCGATCATCAATGTCGACATCACCCTCGAACAAGGCGGCTATATCGCCGATTCGTCGAAGATGTATTGCCTTGGCGTGATCAGCGATGAGGCCCGGCGATTGGTCGACACCACCTATGACGCGCTATGGAAAGGCATCGAGCAAGTGCGCCCGGGGGCGACGCTGGGTGACATTGGCCATGCTATCCAGGCCCATGCCGAAGCAGCGGGCTACAGCGTGGTGCGCGAATATTGTGGGCATGGCATTGGCCAGCAGATGCATGAAAAGCCGGAGGTGCTGCATTACGGGCAGCGCGGCATGGGCATGGCGCTCAAGCCTGGCATGGTGTTTACCATCGAGCCGATGATCAACCAGGGCGGGCGTGGGACACGGACGTTGAAGGACGGGTGGACGGTGATCACCCGCGACCATACGCTTTCTGCGCAGTGGGAACATACGGTGGCGGTGACTGAGGCGGGGGTTGAGGTGCTGACGTTGCGGGAGGAAGAACGCAAGCGTTGATACCGCAGCGCGGCACAGACCCTGTGGGAGCGGGTTCACCCGCTCCCACAGGCCCCTGCTAACTGAATACGATAGGCTTGGCGCAGCAAAATTCAGCACAAACAAAAAAAGCGACCCTAAGGTCGCTTTTTCTGTAACTTCCGGGTGTTCAGTGGGCCCTGGAAGTTGAATATGGCGCAGCGGACGGGACTCGAACCCGCGACCCCCGGCGTGACAGGCCGGTATTCTAACCGACTGAACTACCGCTGCGCTATACATCGAGTGGTGGGTGATGACGGGATCGAACCGCCGACCCTCTGCTTGTAAGGCAGATGCTCTCCCGGCTGAGCTAATCACCCTTTCGTCTCGGTGTGGCGCGCATTCTACGGATGAGCCCCCACCCTGGCAAGCACTTTTTTCGACTTTTTTAAAAATTTTTTCGAAGCCTTTCAAAGACCTAGCAACGCTGGGCTTTTCTTCCTTTATATAAGGGTGCTGGCCCTCTGACAGGGTTGGACGGGAACCACCGCTCGGAGAATAATGCCCGCCTTATGCATTAAGGAGAGATTGCCCCTCATGTGGTTCAAGAACCTGCTGACCTACCGCCTGACCCAGGATGTTCCATTCGAAGCCGAAGCACTGGAAACCGCCCTGGCCAGCAAGCCGGCCCGTCCCTGCGCCAGCCAGGAGCTGACCACCTATGGCTTCGTCGCGCCATTCGGCAAGGGCGAAGACGCTCCCCTGGTGCACGTCAGCGGCGAGTTCCTGCTGATCGCCGCGCGCAAGGAAGAACGTATCCTCCCAAGCAGCGTGGTGAATGACGCCGTCAAGGAGAAGGTCGAAGAGATCGAGACCGAGCAGATGCGCAAGGTCTATAAAAAGGAACGCGACCAGATCAAGGACGAGATCATCCAGGCCTTCCTGCCGCGCGCCTTCATTCGTCGCTCGATGATCTTCGCCGCCATCGCCCCGCGCCTGGGCGTGATCCTGGTCAACTCGGCCAGCGCCAAGCGTGCCGAAGACCTGCTGTCGACCCTGCGTGAAGTGATGGGCTCGCTGCCGGTACGCCCCGCTACCGTGAAGATCGCGCCAGCGGCCACCATGACCGACTGGGTCAAGTCGCAGCAAGCGGCCGAAGGCTTCTATGTACTGGACGAGTGCGAGCTGCGCGACACCGCCGAAGACGGTGGCATCGTGCGCTGCAAGCGCCAGGACTTGACCAGCGAAGAAATCCAGCTGCACCTGAGCACCGGCAAGGTGGTCACCCAGCTGGCCCTGGCCTGGCAGGACAAACTGTCGTTCGTGCTCGACGACAAGATGGTCATCAAGCGCCTGAAGTTCGAGGAACTGCTGCAAGAGCAGGCCGAACAGGATGGCGGTGATGAGGCCCAGCAGCAGTTCGATGCCAGCTTCCTGCTGATGATGATGACCTTTACCGAATTCCTCCCGGTGCTGTTCGAGGCCTTGGGTGGGGAGGAGATTCCGCAAGGGGTCTAACCTTCATGATTTGCCGGTGCTGGCCTGATCGTTAATCATTGACCAGTACCGGCCCTTTCGCGGGCGAGCCCGCTGCCACAGGTGCTTGCTCACCCAGTGGCAGCGGGCTTGCCCGTGTAAGGGCCCTGGAAACTCACCTCTTTATATAAGTACAAGGACTTTCCCATGCGCGCCCTCGCCGCCCTCAGCCGCTTCGTCGGCAACACCTTCGCCCTCTGGGTGTTGGTGTTCGCCGTGCTGGCCTTCCTGCAACCGCAGTGGTTCATCGCCTTGAAAGTGGCCATCGTGCCGCTGCTGGGGCTGGTGATGTTCGGCATGGGCCTGACCCTCAAGCTCGACGACTTCGCTGCCCTCGCCCGCCAACCCTGGCGCGTGATGCTGGGGGTGGTGGCGCATTTCGTGATCATGCCGGGTATGGCCTGGCTGCTCTGCCAGCTGTTCCACTTGCCCGCCGAGATCGCCGTCGGGGTGATTCTGGTCGGCTGCTGCCCAAGCGGCACCGCCTCGAACGTGATGGTCTGGCTGTCCAAGGGCGACCTGGCGCTGGCGGTGGCGATCGCCGCGGTCACCACCCTGCTCGCCCCGCTGCTGACCCCAGCGCTGATCTGGTTCCTGGCCTCGGCCTGGCTGCCGGTCTCGTTCATGGACATGTTCTGGTCGATCCTGCAGCTGGTCATGCTGCCGATCGTGCTCGGCGTGCTGGCCCAGCGCCTGTTGGGCGCTCGGGTGCAGGCCGCCGTGCAGGTGTTGCCGCTGGTGTCGGTGGTGAGCATCGTCATGATCGTCTGCGCGGTGGTGGCGGCCAGCCAGGCGAAGATTGCCGAGTCGGGGCTGCTGATCATGGCGGTGGTGATGCTGCACAACAGCTTTGGCTATTTGCTGGGGTACCTGACCGGCAAGCTGTGCAAGTTGCCGCTGGCCCAACGCAAATCGCTGGCGCTGGAGGTGGGCATGCAGAACTCCGGGCTGGGGGCGGCACTGGCGGCGGCGCACTTCTCGCCATTGGCCGCGGTGCCGAGTGCGTTGTTCAGCGTTTGGCACAATATTTCCGGGGCGTTGCTGTCGACCTGGTTCCGGCGCCTGGAAGCGCCTTCGTCAGCCGTTGAGAATGGCGAGCCAGCCAGGGATTGATGCTGCCTGGCCTGGCCTCTTCGCGGGCAAGCCCGCTCCCACAGGTACCCCACATTCCCTGAGAGCTGTGGAGTACTTGTGGGACCTGAAGAGGCCGGCACAGGCTTGCCCAGCATTCAGAAAATGTGCACCCTATTGCCCACTGTGAGGACGACCTCACGACGCACCGCGTGACCATTCCGGGGACGGCCCCATCCTTCACAACGATGGAGACACAGCATGTCCTGGATCATTCTTTTCTTCGCCGGCCTGTTCGAGGTCGGCTGGGCCGTCGGCCTGAAATACACCGACGGTTTCAGCAAGCCAATCCCCACCGTACTCACCGTCGGCGCCATGGTCATCAGCCTCGGCCTGCTGGGCCTGGCCATGAAGGAGCTGCCGCTGGGCACCGCCTATGCCATCTGGACCGGCGTCGGCGCTGTGGGCACGGTAATCGCCGGGATCATCCTGTTTGGCGAATCCATGGCCTTGGTGCGGCTGGTCAGTGTGGCGCTGATCGTCTGTGGCCTGATCGGCCTGAAAGTCAGCGCCAGCTGACCCGCGCGCGCTAACGCAGGTCGCCTCGCAAGCGGCTGACCTGCTCACGCAACGCATCCGGCTGCGCCGCCTCCACCGGGATGGCGGCGCCAGCCACGATGGTCACCCGCGACCACAAGCGCTTGAAAAACCCCTTGCCCGGGTCTCGGCTGAAGAAGCTGCCCCACAGCCCCTGCAACGCCAAGGGAATCACCGGCACCGGGGTTTCGCTGAGAATGCGGTTGACCCCGCCTTTGAACACATCGATCTCGCCATCACCGGTCAACTTGCCCTCTGGGAAGATACACACCAAGTCACCCGCCGCCAGGTACTCGGCAATACGCGCGAAGGCACGTTCGTAAATGGCCTCGTCCTCACCGCGCCCGGCAATCGGGATGGCACCTGCGGTGCGGAACACGAAGTTGAGCACCGGCAGGTTGTAGATCTTGTAGTACATGACAAAGCGGATCGGCCGGCGGATCGCACCGCCGAGCAGCAGCGCGTCAACGAACGAAACGTGATTGCACACCAGCAGTGCCGCCCCTTCATCAGGGATGCGCTCCAGGTCGCGGTGCTCCACGCGGTACATCGAGTGGCTGAGCAGCCAGATCAGGAAGCGCATGGTGAACTCGGGCACGATCCTGAAGATGTAGGCGTTGACCGCGATGTTGAGCAACGACACCACCAGGAACAACTGCGGGATGGTCAGTTCGGCCAGCCCCAGCAGGACGATGGTGAGGATTGCCGAAACCACCATGAACAACGCATTGAGGATGTTGTTGGCGGCGATCACCCGGGCCCGCTGACCTTCGGCCGTGCGCGCCTGGATCAAGGCATACAGCGGCACGATATAAAAGCCGCCGAACACCCCGAGCCCGACGATCGACACCAGGATCCACCAGGCCTGGCTCATGCCCAGCAGCGCCAGCCAGTCGTGCGGCAGCGCCGCCGCCGGCACATCGCCGGAATGCCACCACCAGAGCAGGCCGAACAGGGTCAGGCCGAACGAGCCGAACGGCACCAGGCCGATTTCCACCTTGCGCCCGCTCAGCCGCTCGCACAGCAGCGAGCCGAGGGCGATGCCCACCGAGAACAGGGTCAGCACCAGGGTCACTACAGTGCCGTCGCCATGCAGCCAGTCCTTGGCGTACGCCGGGATCTGGGTCAGGTAGATGGCGCCGACGAACCAGAACCACGAGTTGCCGACGATCGAGCGCGACACCGCAGGCGTCTGCCCCAGGCCCATGCGCAGGATCGCCCAGGACTGCGTGAAGATGTTCCAGTCCAGGCGCATCTGCGGCGACACCGCCGCGGCGCGCGGGATCCAGCGGCTGGCCAGGTAGCCCAGCACCGCGGTGCCCACCACGCCCCCGGCCACCACCGTGGCATAGCTGGCCGACGACATCATCACCCCGGCGCCGATGGTGCCGGCGAGGATCGCCAAAAAGGTGCCCATTTCGACCAGCCCGTTACCGCCCACCAGCTCTTCTTCACGCAGGGCCTGGGGCAGGATCGAATACTTCACCGGCCCGAACAGCGCCGAATGGGTACCCATGCCGAACAACGCCACCAGCATCAACGCAAGGTGATTGGTGATAAAGCCCAAGGCGCCGATGGCCATGATGCCGATCTCGGCCAGCTTGATCGCACGGATCAGCGCATCCTTGGCGAACTTCTCGCCAAACTGCCCACCCAGCGCCGAAAACAGGAAGAACGGCAGGATGAACAGCAACGCGCAGAGGTTGACCCAGATCGAACGGTCACCGTCCCCCAGGCTGAGCTTGAACAGGATCGCCAGGATCAGCGATTGCTTGAACAGGTTGTCGTTGAACGCACCCAGCGACTGGGTGATGAAGAACGGCAGGAAGCGCCGCTTGCCGAGCAAGGTGAATTGCGAGGTGTGACTCATCGTCCTTGTTCCTGAATTGGGCCACCGACGGCTGTTGTTCTATCTAGAGCCCGAATGAAAGGCGTTGGCGTCAAGGCCAGACGAGCTCCATTCCAGCGCAGTATGGGCGACTGCGGACAGTTATCGTACAGAACCTGGGATGCGTGCAAAGCATTGGAAGCCACATTACCACTGTCAACTGACAGTTCTGTCAGTAGCCGCTCAACCCCGCGCCTGCCACCCTGAGGCCGTGTGAGCTAAGAGAACGCCAAGGATGGAGTGCGGTGCATTCAAGCAACCTGCCCGGCGCAGCACGTCGCTGCTTACCTTGGGGCTGACCTTGCTGCTTCATACAGCCAATGTCTCTGCTACGGGCGGCTCGCCCTCCATGGGGAAGGAACAGTTCCTTGCGGCCCTGCTGGAGCAGATGAGCCTGCCCGAAAAGGTCGGCCAGCTACGCATGAAGCATTCCCCAGGCACCCCACCCTCCCAATATGCGCTCGATACCGTGGCCAAGGGCGCGGTAGGCGCACTGTTTACCGAGCCGGGGGTTACCCGCGAGCAGCTGCGTGCTTATCAAGATGCGGCCGTGCAGCGTGGCCGCCTGGGCATACCGGTGTTCTTCGCAGGCGATGTGGTACACGGCCACCGCACGGTATTTCCGATCGGCCTGGGCCAAGCGTCGAGCTGGGACTTGCAAGCGATCGGCAGCGCCGCTCGGATCGCGGCCATTGAAGCCAGCGCCAATGGCCTGGACATGACATTTGCACCCATGGTCGATTTAAGCCGCGACCCTCGCTGGGGCAGGATGTCTGAAGGTTTCGGTGAAGATCCGTACCTGGTCTCGCGTATCGCCGAGCGGGTGACACAGCAGTTGCAAGGCCCGACGCTTGGCGCGGCTGACAGCATCATGGCCTGCGTAAAACATTTCGCTGCCTACGGCGCAGTCGAAGGTGGGCGCGACTACAACACAACCAACGTCAGCACTCATCAGCTGTTTCAGGATTACCTGCCCCCTTATCAGGCAGCCCTGGAGGCGGGTGCGGGCGCAGTCATGACGGCGTTGACCACACTCAATGGTGTGCCCGCCACAGCCAATCGATGGCTGCTGCGAGACATCCTGCGCCAGCAATGGCGCTATCGGGGGCTGGTGATCAGTGATCACAGCGCCGTGCAAGAACTGGTCGCGCACGGGACTGCCGCCGGTGGCGAAGATGCCGCCCAGGCCGCTTTGGTCGCGGGCACTCAGATGAGCATGAATGATCGTTATTTCGAGCAAGCGCTGGCGCAGCTTATCGAACAGGGCGCAGTTCCTGTCAGCCTGCTCGACGAGGCCGTACACCAAGTCCTGGCCACCAAATATGACCTGGGGCTATTCCACGACCCCTATCGCAGGTTGGGCCACGTCCAGCACGGCACGCAGCCTTCACACGACCCAAAGCCGCTTCATCGCGCTCAAGCCAGGGAGGTGGCCCGACGCTCTCTGGTCCTGTTGAAAAATCAGAATGGGCTGTTGCCGCTCGTCAAACGGGGTACCGTCGCGGTGATAGGGCCCCTGGCCGACAACCCGGTCGATATCCTTGGCAGCTGGCACGCCAGCGGCCAACCTGGCCAGGCCATCAGCCTTTACCAAGGGCTCAAGGCGGCGGTCGGTGACGATGCCAAGCTGCTCTACGCGGTGGGAGCCAACATCAGCGATAAGCGCGATGACTTTCTACTGCTCGCCGACAAAACGGCGAACTTCGACCCGCGTCCACCCCTGGCCTTGCTTGCCGAAGCGGTAGCCATCGCCCAACAGGCCGACGTCATCGTGGTGGCGTTGGGCGAAGCGCGGGGCATGTCCCATGAAGGCGCCAGCAAAACCGACCTGAACCTGCCCACTCAACAACGTGAATTGCTGCGAGCGCTGAAACGTACGGGCAAACCTTTGGTGCTGGTATTGATGAATGGCCGACCGCTGACGATCGTCGAGGAGAGCCAATGGGCAGACGCCGTGCTGGAGACGTGGTTCAGCGGTACGGAAGGCGGCAATGCCATTGCCGATGTGCTGTTCGGTGACTACAACCCTTCCGGGAAGCTGCCTGTCACCTTCCCGCGCAGCGTCGGCCAGATCCCGCTGTACTACGCACAGTTGAATACCGGGCGCCCCTTCGACCCGCAGCAGCCTTCTGCCTATCGATCACATTACTTCGATACCGATAACACACCGCTCTATCCTTTTGGATACGGCCTGAGCTATACCCACTTCAGCCTCTCACCGCTGACCCTGTCCACCCATCGCCTGCGACCTGGGCACTTTATGCAGGTAAGCGTGACACTCAAGAATGAAGGGCAACGCACGGGCGAAACGACCGTGCAACTGTACCTTCGCGATCGCGTCGCCTCCGTGAGCCGTCCGCTCAAAGAGCTCAAGGGCTTCCAGAAGGTGCTGTTGGAGCCCGGGGAGTCACGCCAGCTTGTCTTCGACATCGATACCTCCATGCTCGCCTTCTACAACCAGCACCTGCAGCGGGTGACAGAGCCAGGTACATTCGATGTGATGATCGGGCTGGACTCGCAAGATTTACAGAAGGCCGCCTTCGAACTCGATGGCACCCCACCCTGATCCTCACTGCAGCGGCTCTTCGCGCCGCTGAACGACCTGCCGACTGGAAACGCGCGAGACAAACCCTCACTGCCCACCTATCCTTGGCCTCTTGCCCAGTGACAAGGACGTGGCAATGCTCGCCGCCCTCAAGCGCTACCCACCCGCCGTACGCCTGCTGCTCACCACCACCTTCACCCTGACCCTGGCGCGCGCCCTGACGCTGCCTTACCTGGTGGTGTACCTGGCTGATAACTTCCAGCTGCCGGTCAGCCAGATCGGCCTGCTGATCGGCGGCGCGTTGATCATCGCCTCACTGCTCAGCCTGTACGGCGGCCACCTGGTGGACACCGTGCGCAACCATACCTTGGTGATCGCCAGCACCTTGGTGTTTGCCCTGGCCTTCATCGGCGCCATCGCCAGCCGCTCGGCCGCGCTGTTCTTCCTGTGCCTGGTACTGATCAACCTCGCCCTGGCGGTGGTCGACATCGCGGCCAAGGCCGGCTTTTGTGCGCTGCTGCCAGTGGACGAACGGGCCGAGGTGTTCGCCATCAAATACACCTTGAGCAACGTCGGCTATGCCGCAGGCCCCTTGCTGGGCGTCGCGATGCTGGAACTGGACGACCACCTGCCCTTCATCGCCTCCGCCTTGATCGGCCTGGGGATGGGCCTGGCCTACCAGCGCTTGGGGGACCGCAGCCTGCAGGGCGATGCCCCGGCGCAATCGGCTGTAGGGTTCGCGCAAGTGGCGCTGGGCTTGGCGCGTGACCGGCGGCTGGTGTGCTTCACCTTGGGCGGGGTGCTCAGCGCGGTAGTGTTCGGCCAGTTCACGGCCTATTTGTCGCAGTACCTGGTGGTGACCACCACCCCAAGCGAGGCGGCGCGGCTGGTCGGCTACCTGGTGACCACCAACGCCATCACGGTGATTGCCCTGCAATACCTGATCGGCCGGCGTATCAGCCGCCAGCGCCTGATGCCTTGGCTGCTGGCCGGGATGGGCCTGTTCATCGCCGGGCTGCTGGGGTTTTCATGGGCAAGCACGGTGCCGATGTGGTGCCTGGCGATGCTGGTGTTCACCCTGGGGGAAATCATCGTGATACCCGCCGAGTACATGTTCATCGACCTGATCGCCCCAGAGCACCTGCGCGGGGTGTATTACGGTGCACAGAACCTGTCCAACCTGGGCGCGGCGCTGGGGCCGGTGATGGTCGGGTTTGCCCTCGGGCACTGGTGGCCGGGGGCGATCTTCTACCTGCTGGTGTTGTCGGTGATACTGGCGGGGGTGTTTTACTGGCGGGGTACCCGCAGGTATTGATGTTGCCGGTACCGGCCTCTTCGCGGGTAAACCCGCTCCCACAGGTACTGCGCAGCGCTCAAGCCGGTGGTGTTCCTGTGGGAGCGGGTTTACCCGCGAAGAGGCCAGTACAGGTGTAGGCCGACCCCTGCGACGACTCGCCACTGCGACCATCGTCGGCGCTGACGAACCTGCGCCTGCGTGCCAGACTGATTGATCGGGACCGCGTTACCTTTTTTGCTCCGGAGTTTTCATGTCGTTGTCCAGTGGGCTGATCGCCGTGGTCGCCCTGGCCTATATGGCCATCATGTTCGCCATCGCCTTTTACGGCGACCGACGCAGCACACCGTTGCCGCCGAAGCTGCGTGCCTGGGTGTACAGCCTGTCGCTGGCCGTCTACTGCACCAGCTGGACCTTCTTCGGTGCCGTCGGCCAGGCTGCCGAACAGCTCTGGGCGTTCCTACCGATTTACCTGGGCCCGGTACTGCTGCTGATCTTCGCACCTTGGGTGCTGCAGAAGATGGTGCTGATCAGCAAGCAGCAGAACATCACCTCGATCGCCGACTTCATCGCCGCACGCTACGGCAAATCGCAGACCCTGGCCGTGGTAGTGGCGCTGATCTGCCTGGTCGGCGTGCTGCCCTACATCGCCTTGCAGCTCAAAGGCATCGTGCTGGGCGTCAACCTGCTGATCGGCGCCAACGCCGACGCCACCGGCACCCGCGTGCAGGACACCGCACTGGTGGTGTCGCTGGTGCTGGCACTGTTCGCCATCGTCTTCGGCACGCGCAGCCTGGACGTGACCGAGCACCACCGCGGCATGGTCCTGGCGATTGCCTTCGAGTCGTTGATCAAGCTGTTGGCGTTCCTGGCCGTGGGCATCTTCGTGGTGTTCAACCTGTACGACGGCTTTGACGACCTGTTCAGCCAGGCGCGCCAGTCGATCCAGCTGGAAAGCTACTGGCAGGAGACCATCAACTGGCCATCGATGGTGGTGCAAACCGCGGTGGCCATGATGGCGATCATCTGCCTGCCACGGCAGTTCCATGTCACCGTGGTGGAGAACATCGAACCGCAGGACATGCGCCTGGCCCGCTGGGTGTTCCCGATGTACCTGGTGCTGGCTGCGCTGTTCGTGGTGCCAATCGCCCTGGCCGGGCAGATGCTGCTGCCGGGCACGGTGATGTCCGACTCGTTCGTCATCAGCCTGCCCCTGGCCGAAGCCCACCCGAGCCTGGCCCTGCTGGCCTTCATCGGTGGCGCCTCGGCGGCCACTGGCATGGTCATCGTCGAAGCCGTGGCGCTGTCGACCATGGTCTCCAACGACATGCTGCTGCCCTGGCTGCTGCGCCGCAACAATGCCGAGCGCCCGTTCGAAGCGTTCCGCCACTGGATGCTCTCGGTACGCCGGGTGACCATCGTGGTGATCCTGCTGCTGGCCTATGTCAGCTATCGCCTGCTCGGTTCGACCGCGAGCCTGGCGACCATCGGGCAGATCGCCTTCGCCGCCGTGACCCAGCTCACCCCGGCCATGCTCGGCGCGCTGTACTGGAAGCAAGCCAACCGGCGCGGCGTGTTCGCCGGCCTCGCCGCCGGCATCTTCCTGTGGTTCTACACCCTGGTGCTGCCGATTGCCGCCCATAGCGTGGGTTGGTCGCTTGAGCTGTTCCCGGGCCTGGCGTGGCTGCATGGCAACCCGCTGAACCTGCCGATCAGCCCACTGACCCAAGGCGTGGTGCTGTCGCTGGCGGGTAACTTCACCTTGTTTGCCTGGGTGTCGGTGCTGTCGCGCACGCGAGTGTCAGAGCACTGGCAGGCTGGCCGCTTCATCGGCCAGCAGACCAGCGCCCGCCCTAGCAGCAAACCGCTGCTGGCGGTGCAGATCGATGACCTGCTGACCCTGGCCTCGCGCTTCGTCGGCGAAGAACGTGCGCGGCAGAGCTTCATCCGCTTCGCCTACCGCCAGGGCAAAGGCTTCAACCCCAACCAGAACGCCGACGGTGACTGGATCGAGCACACCGAGCGCTTGCTTGCCGGGGTGCTCGGCACCTCGTCGACCCGAGCCGTGGTCAAGGCCGCCATCGAAGGCCGCGACATGCAGCTTGAAGACGTGGTGCGCATCGCCGACGAAGCCAGCGAAGTGCTGCAGTTCAACCGCGCGCTGCTGCAAGGGGCTATCGAGAACATCAACCAGGGCATCAGCGTGGTCGACCAGAACCTGCACCTGGTGGCCTGGAACCGCCGCTACCTGGAGCTGTTCAACTACCCCGACGGGCTGATCAGCGTTGGCCGGCCGATTGCCGACATCATCCGCTACAACGCCGAGCGCGGCCTGTGCGGCCCGGGCGAGGCGCAGGTTCACGTGGCGCGGCGCCTGCACTGGATGCGCCAAGGCCGCGCGCATTCCTCCGAGCGGCTGTTCCCCAACGGCCGGGTCATCGAGCTGATCGGCAACCCGATGCCCGGTGGCGGCTTTGTCATGAGCTTCACCGACATCACCCCGTTCCGCGAAGCCGAACAGGCGCTGCGCGATGCCAACGAGGGCCTGGAGCAGCGGGTGGCGGAGCGTACCCATGAGCTGTCGCAGCTCAACCAGGCATTGTCCGAAGCCAAGAGCCAGGCCGAGGCAGTGAGCAAGTCCAAGACTCGCTTCCTGGCCGCAGTCAGCCACGACCTGATGCAACCGCTGAACGCCGCGCGGCTGTTCTCCGCCGCCCTGTCGCAACAGGCCGAGGGCATGAACGAGGAGGCCCAGCAACTGGTGCAGCACATGGACAGCTCGCTGCGCTCGGCCGAAGAACTGATCAGCGACCTGCTGGACATCTCACGCCTGGAGAACAACAAGATCACCCCGGACGCCAAGCCATTCGCCCTCAACGAGCTGTTCGACACCCTGGGCGCCGAGTTCAAGGTACTGGCTGCCGAGAAAGGGCTGGAGTTCCGCCTGCGCGGCAGCCGCCTGCGGGTCGACAGCGACATGAAGTTGCTGCGCCGCGTGCTGCAGAACTTCCTGACCAACGCCCTGCGCTATGGCAAAAGCCCGATTCTGCTGGGTGCCCGCCGGCAGGGCGAACGCCTGTGGCTGGAAGTGTGGGACCGCGGCCCGGGGATCGCCGACAACAAGCTGCAAGAGATTTTCCAGGAATTCAAACGCCTGGACAGCCACCAGACCCGTGCCGAAAAAGGCCTGGGCCTGGGCCTGGCCATTGCTGACGGCCTGTGCCGGGTACTGGGCCATAGCCTGGAAGTGCGCTCATGGCCCGGCAAGGGCACGGTGTTCCGCGTCAGCGTCCCGATCGCCCGCCAGGCGGCGCCCGCGCCCAGCGCGCCGGTGGAGCAGACGGGCCAACCGCTGGCCGGGCTGCAGGTGCTGTGCATCGACAATGAAGACAGCATCCTGATTGGCATGAACAGCCTGCTCAGCCGTTGGGGCTGCCAGGTCTGGACCGCCCGCAACCGCGCCGAATGCGAGGCCTTGCTGGCCAACGGTATGCGCCCACACTTGGCGCTGGTGGACTACCACCTGGACGACGGCGAAACCGGCACCGAGCTGATGGGCTGGCTACGCGCCCGGCTGGGCGAGCCGGTGCCTGGGGTGGTGATCAGCGCCGACGGCAGCAAAGAGACCATCGCCCTGGTGCATGCCTCAGGCCTGGACTACCTGGCCAAGCCGGTCAAGCCGGCAGCCTTGCGCGCCCTGCTCAATCGGCATCTGAGCCTGGTTCAGTAACCGCTTCGTCCGGCAGGGCTTCATCGGACAGCGCCCGCTCCAGCAAGTCTGCCGGCAGGCTCTTGCTGGCACGGGCACCCAAGAGCTTGAGCTGCTCGCTGCGGCTGACCAGGTTGCCACGCCCTTCGCACAGTTTGTTGCGCGCCGCGGCGTAGGCCTTGTCCACCTGCTGCAAGCGGTTGCCTAGCTCGTCCAGGTCCTGGATGAACAGCACGAACTTGTCATACAGCCAGCCGGCGCGCTCGGCGATCTCGCGGGCGTTCTGGCCTTGGCGTTCCTGCTTCCACAAGCTGTCGATCACCCGCAGGGTGGCCAGCAGTGTGGTCGGGCTGACAATCACGATGTGCCGGTCGAAGGCTTCCTGGAACAGGTTGGGCTCGGCCTGCAAGGCCGCCGAAAAAGCGGCCTCGATGGGCACGAAAAGCAGGACAAAATCCAGGCTGTGCAGGCCTTCGAGGCGGTTGTAGTCCTTGCTCGACAGGCCTTTGACGTGGCTGCGCAACGACTGCACATGCTGCTTGAGCGCAGCCTCGTCATTGCTGCCAACAAACTGCTGGTAAGCCGTGAGGCTGACCTTGGCGTCGACCACGACCTGCTTGTCGCCGGGCAACATGATCAGTACATCGGGCTGGAAACGCTCGCCATCGGCGCTCTTCAGGCTGACCTGGGTCTGGTATTCGCGACCCTTCTCCAGGCCCGCGTGCTCCAGTACCCGCTCCAGGATCATCTCGCCCCAGTTGCCTTGGGTTTTCTGGCCCTTGAGCGCCTGGGTGAGGTTGGTAGCTTCGTCGGACAGGCGCTGGTTGAGCTGCTGCAAGCGCTCCAGTTCCTTGCCCAGGGAGAAACGCTCGCGTGACTCCTGCTGGTAGCTTTCCTCGACGCGCTTCTCAAAGGCCTGGATGCGGTCCTTGAGCGGGTCGAGCAGTTGGCCCAGGTGCTGCTGGCTGGTCTGGGCAAAGCGTTGCTCGCGCTCGTCGAAGATTTTCGTGGCCAGGTCGGAGAACTGGGCGCGCAGGGTGTCGCGGGCCTCTTGCAGGTCTTCCAGGCGTTGTTGGTGGTTTTCCTGCTGCTCGCGCAGCTCCGCCTCCAGGCGTGCGCCTTGGGCTTCCAGACGGCGCAACTCGGCTTCACGGTTGGCGCGTTCGAGGCTCCAGGCGTGGGCGGCATCGCGGGCATTGTCGCGGTCGATCTGCAGCAACTCCAGCTCACGACCCTGGGCTGCCAGCTGGGCTTGCTTGACGGTGTTGGCTTCGCTGAGGTCGCTGACTTCGTCGCGGCTGGCGTCCAGTTGCGCCTGCAACCCGGCCAGGGACAACTGGGCAGCGTTAAGGCGCTCTTCGAGCAGGGCTTGTTCACCCTGTCGGGCGCCCTGGCGACGCTGCACCTGCATGACCCACACCAGGCAGGGCAACGCACCTGCCACCAAGCCCAGCAGAATGCTGGCCAGATCCACTGTCATGGTTACCCCGATCGAACATGATGAATGCTGCGCAGCTTATCAGCCTGGGAACTGGCCTTGCGCCTTTTCACGCGTCACCATCAACCGGAAAACCACTGCCCCAGCAGCCGCCGCGCTTCCTGCGAGCCCTGCGCAGCGGCCAGCTCCAGCCAGTAGCGGGCCTGGTCCGGCTCGCTGGCCTGGCACAGCCGGGCATATTCCAGCTGTGCGCGGCGATCACCGGCGCGGGCAGCCTGGCGCAGCAGCGCGTGGCCGATACGCCGGTCCCGGGCATTGCCGCAATCACGGCACAGCATCTGCCCCAGCCGGCTCTGGGCCACCACCACGCCCTGGCGCGCTGGCTGTTTCAGCAAGCGGCCTGCCAAGTGCTTGACCTGAGGCTTGTCACCCAGGCGCGGGCTGTCGAGCAACCACAGGGCCACTTTCAGGGAGAAGCGTTTGGGTGGAGGCACTGACGAGGCGTCAGCAGGGTTGGCGAGGTGTTTACCGCGAAACTTCATGAGCAACAGGCAAGGTGACTCGAAAGGCGCGCCACTCTACTCCATTTTTCCTGGCATGGCCTGTCGATTTCTGGAGGATTGAAAAAAAATTTCGATGATCTTTTCTTGACGTTTTCGAGTGGATGACCAACCGGTCTAGCGGCGCCCGAAGATTGTCCGACAGTTCCTTGGGTTGCTGGCACACCCGTCCTAGAGCAAGCGCTTTGGACAATCCACAGTTCCTGTGGATAACTCGGTGGACAACCCCCTTCGGTGGCCCTTAAACCCCCGTAAAATGGGGCCTCCAGTCAAACTGACGATTTTTTCACCAGCTAAAATTAGTGTTTTTTTTCATTGACTTAACTCACCAGTCAAGGCATTGGCGACGCTGTAGAGGGCTGTTGCGGGTGTGTTACAGCGTGCGCGCCAAATGTGAACAACTGCCCCTCACGCCTTCATTTGGGTGCACAAAAACAGCACATCCTCGGTAATGACAGCCCTTTGCCCCCCTTCCCAGCCCGCGAAAGAAGCGCCATACTGCTCGGCTAGCCTGGGCAGGTGCACAAACACTTGCCAAAGCATTTTATCTGCGGTAAGGTGCGCCTCGTTAGTACCAAGCTGAAAGTCAATTCTGGCCAGAAGCGTCCTTGCAACGCTGCTCTCCCAAAAGCAGGCATTGCTGAAACCAGGACCGGCCACACTCGATGATTCCCTCGCCAGCCAAACGCTGCCCAGCAAGAATCACCTTGCAGATTGATCAGGATTCCACCCCGACGGCCTAGAACCTTGGCCCCGGCGTGCTGCCTGCCCTCTTAAGTACCTACCAGTCAGCCCAAGCGCCCACATTTGATTGCGCTCTCTCTGGCTGCTTTGTTCCAGTCAGGTTCGTTTCGTCCCTTAATAAAGGCGTCACTGGAACGTTTCTATCATGCACGGATCATACCCTCCGTGTTTAAAGCAGGAACCTCCAATAATATGCAAACTCATCCACACATTCAGGCTGCCATTGGCACCCTTTCCCAGGCCTTCTCGCCGTTGAAGTGCCTTATCGTTGCCCCTCGCAAGGGCAGCTTCAGCTTTACCCTGGTGGACGAACACGGCGTCGCCTGCCACACCGAACGCCTGTACCCTGAACAGTACAGCCGCAAGGAACCCCTGCAGGCAGTGATCGCCCGGACCCGTCAGTCGCTCACCGCGTGAGCGGCGAATACGGCGGCATTCAGGCGCTGAATCATTGCCCAGGTAGCCTGCCTGATCGTTCTTGGCGTAATTGCCCCATGGCATATAGCCTCGAACGTCAGGCAGCAATCGATTTAAAAACAGCTCTTTACACCACGATTATCACACTACACTTCAACTCGAGCGGTGCTAACCGCTTCCGGCGGGCCTGATCATTCACCAGCTGCCAAGCTCCAGCGCCCGTCCGGCCCTTACTTGCTCGAGGGCATCATGGGTATCGCGGCGAATGAATTGTGTCTGTATGTGATCCGACCCACCCTGGTCTACCTGGACCGCCACTGCCCTAGCGCTGAAGCATTGCTACTGGGCATCGCAGCCAGCCAGTCAGCCCTCGGCTCAGCCTTGCACGACCGGCGTGGCCACGGCCTCTACCGCATCGGCGAAACCCGTCACCAGGCGCTCTGGGACGAGTATCTCGCCCGCGACCCTGACCTCGCCAGCCTGGTCCGCGGCCTGGCCAGCCAACACGCCTTTCTTGGCGGCCCCCACCTGGAACTCACGGTAAACCTTCGCTATTCCACTGCCATCGCCTGGATGCTGGTCGAGGCGCAAGCCACGCCCCTGCCTGCTGCTGACGACTTGCTGGGCCTGGCGCGAATCTGGCGCCAGGTTTTCCACCCTCAGGGTCGCCTGCGCGACTTCACCCACGCCTGGCATACCTGCATAGATCAGAGATTGCCTCAGGCATCTTAGGAAACGCCCTACAGCTTTACCGGAAAAAATGGAATTTTGGTCGGATTGTCCTACAAAACCGCTCTATCTCCTGTGATTGAGGCTATAGCGCGGCGGGCAATTTGTTGGTAGCTTTTCGCCCCGGAGATCCCAAGGAGTTTCTAATAATGAAAAAAGTAATGCTCAAAACCTCCCTCGGCGTAGCCGTTGCGTTTGCTTCCAGCCAACTGCTCGCCAGCGGCTTTGCCCTGAACGAACAGAGCATCAGCAGCATGGGGACAGGTTTCGCGGGACGTTCTTCTTCTGCCGAAGATGCCAGCACCGTGTTTGGCAACCCAGCCGGCATGTCCCGCCTCAAGCGCGAACAGATCACCGTGGGCGGCGCCGCCGTCATCGCCAAGTCCGATATCTCGGGCCCTGGCAGCAACCTCGGGGGGGAAACCGATGGTGACATGGTGCCTCTGGTTGGTGTACCGATGGGCTACTACGTCAAGCCGATCGATGATCACTGGAGCGTCGGTTTCGGCGTCTACGTGCCCTTCGGCCTGGTGACCGACTACGGCAGCGACGATGCTGCTCGCTACTGGGGCAAAAAGAGCCACGTCGAGGTGGTGACCTTCCAGCCAACCGTCAGCTACGCCTTCAACGACAAGGTTTCGATCGGTTTCGGTCCAACCATCAACCGCATCAAGGGTGAGCTGGGCTCGAGCCTGATCAACCCATTCAGCCCTGGCCGCAACGACGGCGAAGTGAAGATCAAGGGCGATGACACCGCCGTGGGCTACAACATCGGTATCCTGGTACAGGCCACCGACAGCACCCGCGTCGGCCTGACCTACCACTCGATGGTCGACTACAAGCTCGAAGGCAAGACCCGCGTCAGCACCCCGCTGATCGGGCCGTTCAACGGCAACAAGTTCGATGCCACCCTGAAGATCAAGACGCCTGAGTCTGTCGATCTTTCGGTCACCCACGAACTCGACGACCAGTGGACCCTGTACGCAGGCAGCACCTGGACCCGTTGGAGCCGCCTGGAAGACATCACCGTGCAGAACGATGTGCCAGCACCGCTGGCAGGTTCGGCGTTCCAGACCATCACCGAAGAGCAGAACTGGCACGACACCTGGGCACACGCCATCGGCGCGTCGTACAAGGTCAACAAGGAGTGGGTACTGCGTACCGGCTTCACCGTCGACCAGTCGCCAACCAACAACCACGACCGTTCACCGCGCATCCCGACTGGCGATCGCAAGGTGTTCAGCCTGGGTGCCGGTTGGAGCCCAAGCGAAGACATGACCATCGACGTGGCGTATTCCTACCTGTGGGAAGAGGACACCAAGGTCAACCAGGTCAGCGCGACCAAAGGCAGCTACCAGGCCAAGTACGAAAACAGCGCTCACGGCGTCGGTGCATCCCTCACCTACCGCTTCTGAGTCGCACCCGCAGTATGGAAAACCGCCCTCGTGGCGGTTTTTTCATGCCTGGATCTTCCAGCTGTCACCCAGGCATTCATGCAGGTAGTCCATGAATGCGCGCACCTTCGCGGTCATGGCAAAACGATCGGCCAGGCACAGGTAGATATCCATCGGCTCGGTTTGGGCATAGGCCTGGCCGTTGTCGCGGTATTCGAACACAGGCACCAGCGCGCCGGACGCCAGGTACGGCCGCACGATGAACTCAGCCAGCCGCGTGATGCCGCCATCGTGCAGGGCCATCTGCGTCAGGGCGTCGATATCGTCACTGATCAGCACAGTGCCGAAATCCGCTTCAAAACGCAGCCCGTCGCGCATGAAGCCCCACCGCAGGAAGCGGCCGTCGACCGGGTAGCGGAACACCAGGCAGCGGTGCTCGCGCAACGCCTCGGGCGTGGCAGGCACGCCGGCGCTTGCGAGGTAACCGGGAGAGGCGCAGCAGATGAATGGAATACGGGCAATGTGCCTCGCCAGCAGGTGGTCTTCCAGCTGCGGGGCGATGCGCAGGCTGACATCGACGTCCTCGCGTGCATGGTTGACCCGTCGATCAGTCGTTACCAACTCTATCGAAAGCTGGGGATAACGGGCACTGAATGCCGGGATCAAGGGCGCCAGCACATGGCGACCGAAAGCCGAGGTCGAGGCAATGCACAGGCGGCCCTGGGGCTCGCTGTCGGGGGTTGTGACGGCCAGTTCGGCCTGGGCAAGGTCTCGGTCCACCTGCCTGACCCGCTCGTAGTAGAGCGTGCCGGCGGGGGTCAAAGCCATGCTGCGCGTGGTGCGGGTGAGCAAGCGCACCTGCAGATGCGCTTCGAGGCGTGCGAGGTTCTGGCTCACCGCCGCCGGGCTGAGCCCCAGGCTGCGCGCCCCGGCAGCGATGCTGCCGGCCTCGACCACCTTGATGAAGCTGCGGATGGCATTGAGCAAGTCCATGTCGAGCCCTTGGGATTCGTAAGAATCTCTTTATAAAGAACTCAATGACGATGGTCTACAGCCCTGCCACCGACGATTGCTAACCTGCGCCTCCACTCAACTTTCTGGAGTTCGCATGAGCAACCTGTCCCCTACGCGCAGCCGGCGCAAACTGCGCCCCAGTGCCACACCGTACGTGTTCGCCTTCTACATGTCGTCGATCATGGCGTTATTGATGTGCTTCGTGATCACGGCGGCCAACGCCGGGGTGAACCCGCAGTATCTGAGCAACGTATTGAAGGCCTACCAACTGGCCATGCCGGTGGCGTTCCTCTGCGTGCTGATGGTCAGGCCGGTGGTGCTACGGCTGGTGGCGATTACCGTTCACCCCCATTAAACGCCCCCCTCATTGAATCACCGCACCCTTTTGTAGGAGCAGCCTTGTGCTGCGAAGAGGCCGGTATAGGCAACTGACATAGTCGCTACCTGCACCGGCCACTTCGCAGCACAAGGCTGCTCCTACAAAAAAAGCGGCACTATGGCTGCGATGCGATGGCATTCTCGATCGCTGCCCTGAAGGCCAGGTCGTCCGGCTTGGTCAGGCTAGAGAAGCTGCCAATCACCTTGCCCTTGCGGTCCACCACGTATTTGTAGAAATTCCACTTCGGCGCATTGCTCTGGCTCGCCAGCTCGCTGAACAGCGGGATCGCATCCTTGCCACGCACCGGCTGGGCCTTGGTCATGGTGAAGGTCACCCCGTAATTGGCGTAGCAGACCTTGGCAATCTTCTCGCTGTCGGCGTCTTCCTGCTTGAAGTCATTAGAAGGCACACCGAGCATCTCCAAGCCCTGCTCGTGGTACTCCTTGTACGTCGCCTCAAGCCCCTCGAACTGCGGCGCAAACCCGCAATAGCTGGCCGTGTTGACCACCACCAGCGGCTTGCCGGCAAAGCGCTGGCACAGATCAACCTGCCCGTTGCCACGCAGTTCGGGCAGGCTGCCCTGCAACACGGCCGGGCAATCCGCAGCCCAGCTCGACGTGGCGGCAAGCAGGGCCAGCACAGGCACCGTCAACCAATGTGCACGCATCGTTCGTTTCTCCCGCAAGACAATCCTTGAACTTGCAGGGTAGCGCTTAACAAACCCCCATGCCCAGTTGCATCAACGCCAACCCACCCTGGTGCCACCCCCACCACACCAGCGCCAGTAGCACGATCGCGGCAACGGCGAGCAACCCTTGGGCCAGGTAGCGCTTCATGCGGCCTGGGCCTGCAGGCGGGCGACCGGGCGTTCACGTACCGGCCAGTTGAGGGCGGCGGCCAGCAGGCTGAGCAGGATCGAAATCTGCCAGACCAAGTCGTAGTTGCCCGTGCGGTCGTAGACCACCCCGCCCAACCAGCCGCCCAGGAAGGCGCCCAACTGGTGGAAGAGGAACACGATGCCGCCCAGCATCGACAGGTTGCGCACACCAAACAGTGTCGCCACTGTGCCGTTGGTCAACGGGACGGTAGAGAGCCACAGCAGGCCCATGGCGATGCCGAACAGGTAGGCGCTGAATTGGGTCACAGGCGCCCAGAGGAACAGCACGATCACGACTGCGCGAAGCAGATAAAGCCCTGTGAGCAGGCGCGGCTTGGACATGCGCCCGCCCAGCCAGCCGGCGGTGAAGGTGCCGACGATGTTGAACAGGCCCACCAGTGCCAACACCGTGGTGCCCGTGGTCGCAGCCAGGTGTTGGTCGACCAGGTAGGCCGGCAGGTGCACGCCGATGAACACCACCTGGAACCCGCAGACGAAAAAGCCCAGCGCCAGCAGCCAGAACCCGGTATGCGAGCAGGCTTCACGCAGGGCCTGGCCCAAGGTCTGTTCGGCGCCATGGCTGGGCAGCGGGCGGTCACGCAACAGGCCGACGAGGGGTACGATGAGTGCCACCATCAGGCCCAGGACCAGCAACGCGGCGGACCAGCCCAGCCACTCGATCAAGCCAAGGGTGCCGGGCAGCATGGCGAACTGGCCGAATGAACCGGCCGCACTGGCGATACCCATCGCCATGCTGCGTTTGTCCGCCGGCACGGCGCGCCCAACCACACCCAGGATGACCGAGAACGAGGTGCCGGAAAGGCCGATGCCAATCAGCAGGCCAGCGCTCAACGACAGCGACCAGGCAGAGTCGGCCATCCCCATGAACATCAACCCGGCGGCGTAGAGAATGCCACCGATGATCACCACCCGCGCCGCGCCCACGCGGTCAGCCAAGGCGCCGGCGAACGGTTGTGCCAGCCCCCAGATGAGGTTCTGCAAAGCGATGGCGAAAGCAAACACACCTCGCCCCCAGCCAAAGTCGGCGCTCATCGGCGCCAGGAACAGGCCAAAGCCGTGTCGCACACCCAAGGACAGCGCCAGTATCAACGCTGCCCCCACAAGCACCCACCCGCTGGTTCGCCACACCGAAGTCATTGTCGTTATCTCCAGCACATCGCAAGGTTTTGCGGGTATATACCCGCTTATAGTCGCATCAGCTCAAGCCAGTTGTTCCAGCAAGCGCACCAATTCATCACGCTGCCCTATGCCCAAGCGCTCCACCAGCAACCCCTGGGCCTGCTCCCAGGCCGGGTAAGCCGCTTTCAGCAGCGCCTTACCGGCTTCGGTCAGCAGCACCACGCGGTTGCGTTGGTCGTCGCCGTCAGCCAAGGCCACCAGGCCATCGGTTTCGAGCACCCGCAGGTTGCGCCCCAAAGTGCTGCGTTCGAGGCCCATGGCCTCGGCCAAGGTGGTGATGCTCGGGCGGTCAAGCCGCTGCAAGTGCCGTAACAGGGAAAACTGGGCGACATTGATGCCGAAGCCGGCAAGGGCCTCGTCATAATGCCGGCTCACCCCGCGGGCGGCACGACGCAGATGGGTACAGATGCATTCACTGGTCAGCATGGATACGTGTATATACCCGCGTCATGGGTGTTGCAAGAAGTTTCCTCAGGATGGACTGCGGCGTGGGAGATCGCGCGCAGGTGATTCATAGGCCCAGCGCCAACCCCAGCACCACGGTCAGCTCCAGCAACTCAAGCATCGCCCCGGCGGTGTCACCGGTCGTGCCGCCCAGGCGCCGACACATGAGGCGCCGCAACCAGGCGAACACAGCCACGGCTGCAACCAGCACCCAGATCGCGCCCCAACCGCCCACTGCAAGGCACAGGGCTGCACTGGCGAGCAATACCCACCCGGCAGCTGCGCGCGGCAGATGTTCGGCCAGCGCCTGCCCCAGGCCACCGGGGCGTACGTAAGGCGTACAGAGGAACAGGCCCAGCATCGCCGCACGCCCCACCACCGGTGCCAGCAGCAGCTCAAGCCCTGCCCCACGCTCGACCAGTACCCACAACGCACAGAACTTCAGCAACAGCACCAGCACCAAGGTCACCACGGCGATCGGCCCGCTGCGCGGATCTTTCATGATCCGCAGCGTGCGCTCTCGGTCACCGAAGCCACCCAGCCAGGCATCGGCGCTGTCGGCCAACCCGTCCAAGTGCAGGGCGCCGCTGAGCAACACCCACAGCGCCAGCAGCAACGCCGCGTGCAAAGGCGCGGGCGTGCCGTGCAGCAGAAGGCTGGCCAGCCACAGCAGCAGCCCGAACAGCAGCCCGACCAGCGGGTAGAACAGCAGCGAACGCCCGAGTTCACGCGGCGCCGGCATGCCCGGCAAGCTCACCGGCAAGCTGCTGAGAAACTGCAGGGCAATCCAGAACGGCAGCATGTCAGTGCGCCTCGCCCAATTGACCGTCGTCACGCAGCACCAGGCGCACCAATGCGCCGTGGGCAACTTCCACCTGCAGCAACTGCTCCCTGGGCAGGCCACGTGCACGGGCCAGCAACAGGCGCATCACCCCGCCGTGGGTGACCAGCAGCACGCGCCTGCCGGAATGCTGCTGGCTCAAGCACTCGACGCCCGCCAGTACCCGTTCGGCAAACGCACTGACCGGTTCGCCATTGGGCGGGGTATAGCCATAAGGGTCGGCCCAGAAGCGCCCCAGCGCATCGGCCTGGTCTTCCATGATCTGCGCCGCGCTGCGGCCTTCCCAGTCACCGAAATGCAGCTCCTGCAAAGCGGCCTCACGCTGTACCGGCAGGTGCAGGCGTGCTCCCAGCTCATCGGCAAAACGCGCACAGCGCTGCAGCGGCGAGCTGACCAGCACCTGCCACGGGCCCGCTTCGGCGACCGCGCTGCGCATCTGCGCCCAGCCCTTTTCAGTCAGGGCATCATCAAGGCTGCCACGCAGGCCGCCCTGCTCCGTTTCGCCGTGGCGCAACAGGTCGAGGATCATGCCGGGCGGTCCGCCACGGCCGCTTCGGCAAACGTCGCCATCTGCCCGTGCAGCGCGCAGGCCAGGCGCAACAAGGGGACCGCCAGGGCGGCACCGCTGCCCTCGCCCAGGCGCAGGCCCAGCGCCAGCAACGGCTCGGCCTGCAACGCTTCGAGCAAGGCCTTATGCCCTGGCTCCGCGCCCTGGTGGGCAAACAGCAGCCATGCCCGGCATTGCGGGTTGAGGCGTACCGCCACCAGCGCAGCAACGCTGCAGATAAAGCCGTCCACCAGCACCGCGACACCCTCTTGCGCGCAGGCGATGTAAGCGCCCACCAAGGCGGCGATCTCGAAACCGCCGACACAGGCCAGCGCCTGCAGCGGGTCGTCAGCACGCAGGCCATGCAGGATCAGCGCACGCTCGATGACTTCGGCTTTGTGCCGCACACCGGCGTTGTCCAGGCCAGTGCCTGGGCCGCTCAATTCACGCGCTGGGCAGCCCAGCAAGTTACTGGCCAGGGCGGCGGCAGCGGTCGTGTTGCCGATGCCCATTTCGCCACCGATGAACAACTGCGCGCCCTGTTCGGCGGCCCGCAACGCGCTGTCGCGGCCGGCCTGCAAGGCGGACTGCAACTGGGCCTCGGTCATCGCTGGCTGGCGGGCGAAGTTGGCGGTGCCGGCGCCCAGGTGCAGATGCCGCACACCGGGCAGCGCCAGGCTGGGGTCGATGGTGCCGAGGTCGACCACTTCCAGGCTGGCTTGCAGCTGGCGCGCCAACACGCTGATCGCCGCGCCGCCGCCAACGAAGTTGCGCAGCATTTGCCCGGTCACGGCTTGCGGGTAGGCCGAAATGCCCTCCTCTACCACACCGTGGTCACCGGCGAAAATCGTGATCGCCAGTTGGTCCACCGCTGGCCGCTCACGGCCTTGCAGGCCCGCCAGGTGCACGGCCAGGCCTTCCAGCTGGCCGAGCGAACCGGCAGGTTTGGTCAGCTGTTGCTGACGGGCGCGGGCTTGGTCCATGGCGGCGTTGTCGAGGGGTTGGCAGGCATCACGCCACCAGGCTTGAGTCATAGTGCAGGTCCTTTGAGCATAAGGGGCAGGCCAGCCACGGTCAGCACCACGCGCTGACAGCGTTCAGCAACGGCCTGGTGTAGCCAGCCGGCCTGGTCGACATAACGCCGGGTCAGTTCACCCATGGGCACCACGCCCAGGCCGGTTTCGTTGCTGACCAAGACAACCGTGCCGGGCAACTGCGCCAGGCAGTCGAGCAGCGCATCACGCTCCTCGGCCAGGCGCTGGTCGTTGTCGAGCATCAGCAGGTTGGTCAGCCACAGGGTCAGGCAATCCACCAACAGGCAGCGCCCTTCGGCCGCTTCGCGGCGCAGCACCGCCGCCAGTGCCAGGGGTTCTTCGATCAACCCCCAGTCAGCGGGCCGGCGTTGGCGATGCATGCGCACGCGTTCGTTCATTTCACCGTCCAGCGGCTCGCTGGTGGCGATGTAGGTGACCGGCAGGCCGCTGTCGCTGGCCAGCTGTTCGGCCAGGCGGCTCTTGCCGGAACGGGCGCCGCCGAGGATCAGGTTGAGCATTTCAGGCGACTCCACACAGCGTGCGCAGGTGCGCGGTGTCCAGGTGTTTTTCCACCAGGTCCGCCAGGCGCTCGATATCACGCTCGCGCAGGGCCTGGTAGTCGATAGTCTCTGCATCGGCCAGCCCCGCCCAGCGCAGCAACGCGGCGCACGACTGGCTGCCTTCGAACAGGCCATGCAGGTAGGTGGCGAGGACCTGCCCATCGGCGCTGATGGCGCCGTCACAGCGGCCATCGTCCAGCTGCACGGCGGGGCGCTCCAAGGCCGGGCCCTGAGTAACGCCGGCATGGATCTCGTAGCCCGAAACCGGCGCGTTTTCCAGGGTCACGGCACCGGCAACGTTGCGCAGTTGCTTGTCGGCCTCCAGTACCGTGGCGTAGTCCAGCAGGCCCAGCCCAGGGCTGGAGCCCGCCGGCCCTTCCAGGCCCAGCGGGTCGTGCACCTGAGCCCCGAGCATCTGCAGGCCGCCGCAGATGCCGATGAGCTTGCCGCCATAGCGCAAGTGGCGGGCAATGGCGGTATCCCAGCCCCGCTCGCGCAGTTGCGCCAGGTCGCCCCGCACGCTTTTCGAGCCAGGCAGGATGATCAGGTCGGCAGGCGGTATCGGCTGGCCGGGCCCGATGAACTGCAAATCCACTTGCGGATGCAGGCGCAGCGGGTCGAAGTCGGTGTGGTTGCTGATGCGCGGCAGCACCGGCACGATCACCTTCAGTACGCGCTCCCCTTTGGCCACCTGGCGCACGTCGATGCCGTCCTCGGCCTCCAGGTGCAGGTCGGTGACATACGGCAACACGCCCAGCACCGGCTTGCCGGTACGCGCTTCAAGCCAGTCCAGCCCAGGCTGCAGCAAGGCGATGTCACCGCGGAAGCGGTTGATGACGAAGCCTTTGACCCGCGCCTGCTCACTCGGCGACAGCAGCTCCAGCGTGCCCACCAGATGAGCGAATACCCCACCGCGGTTGATGTCGGCCACCAGGATCACCGGGCAGTCGACCGCTTCGGCAAAGCCCATGTTGGCGATGTCGCCGGCACGCAGGTTGATCTCTGCCGGCGAGCCCGCACCTTCGACCATCACCACCGGGTACGCGGCGCTCAGGCGCTGGTGCGACGCCAGCACCGCTTGCATGGCGATGGCCTTGTAGTCGTGATAAGCCACTGCATTCATGCTGGTGACCGCCCGACCGTGGATGATCACCTGGGCGCCAGTGTCGCTGTTGGGCTTGAGCAGCACCGGGTTCATGTCGGTATGCGGCGCCAGCCGGCAAGCCTGGGCCTGCACGGCCTGGGCCCGGCCGATTTCGCCACCGTCGGCGGTCACTGCGCTGTTCAGCGCCATGTTCTGCGGCTTGAACGGCACCACGCCGACACCCTGGCGCAACAGCCAGCGGCACAGCGCGGTCACCAGCGTGCTTTTGCCGGCATCGGAGGTGGTGCCTTGCACCATGAGCGTGGTCATGCCGTTTCCTTTTGATAGTCGGTCAGGGCCTGGGCCAGGCGCTGTTCGTCCGCCGCACTGGCAGGCAAGCCCAAGCGCACGGCGGCAGGCTGCTCGAACAGGCGCACCAGGATGCCGCGCCGGGCAAGAAAGTCATGCAAGTGCGCGGCACGCTCGCTGCGCACGTACTGGAACAGGTCGCAGCCGCCGCTCGGCGCCAGCCCGGTGCTGTGCAACAGCGCAGCGAGGCGCTGGCTGCTGGCGGCGCAGCGCTCGATCTGCACCCGGTGGGCAATGTGGTCGGCAAAGCAGGCTTGTGCCAGCACCCGCGTTGGGCCGCTGACAGTCCAAGGGCCGAGCAACTCAGCCAGCCGCTGCAGCACGCTGGGCTGCGCCGCAACAACCCCCAAACGCACACCGGCCAGGCCAAAGAACTTGCCGAACGAGCGCAGCACGATCAGGCCAGGCCGTTCGGCGCAGTCGACCACGCTGTGGGCGGGGGTGTTGTCCATGAACGCCTCGTCGACCACCAGCCAGCCCCCACGCGCCGCCAGTCGCCCATGCCAGTCGAGCAGGCGCTCCCGGCTGACTTGGCGGCCGGTCGGGTTGTTGGGGTTGACCAGCACCAGCACATCGAGGCTGTCGAGCGCGCCTTCCACCTGGGCTTCATCCAGTTCGAGCAATGTGTGCCCTGCCCGCTGCCAGGCATACGGGTGCTCGGCATAGCATGGGGTCAACACACCGACCCGGCCCGCCGGGCGCAGCAATGGCAAGGCCTGGATCGCGGCCTGCGAGCCAGCCACCGCCAACAGCTGGCGGGTGCCGTAATACTGCCGAGCGGCTTCTTCCAGGCCGTCTTCGGTCTCTGGCAGACGCGCCCAGGCGTCGAGTGGAATCGGCGGGATCGGGTAAGGCCAAGGGGCAATGCCGCTGGACAGGTCGAGCCAATGTTCGCGCGCGATCCCGTAGTGACGCACCGCACGCAGCAGACGACCACCGTGTTCAAGCATTCCAGTAAGCTCCCAGGCAAATCAGCAGTACCCACAGCCACACACCCCGCTGCACCAGGCTCCAGCCACGCTCGATAGCATCGGCATCGGCCATGGGCCCTTCGCCCAGGCGCGGCCGCTCGTGCAGCTCACCGTGATACACCGCCGGGCCGCCCAGCTCGACCCCCAGCGCGCCAGCACCTGCCGCCATCACGGGGCCGGCGTTGGGGCTGTCCCACAGGGGCCCTTGGTTGCGCCAGCAGGCCAGGGCCAGGCGGGTTTTGCCGAGCAGCGCGTAGGTCAGCGCCACCAGCCTTGCGGGAATATAGTTGAGCACATCGTCGATGCGTGCCGCGCACCAGCCAAACCGCTCGAAGCGTTCGTTGCGATAGCCCCACATGGCATCCAGGGTATTGCTCAAGCGGTACAACACCACGCCAGGCGCGCCCGCCACCACGAACCAGAACAGTGCGGCGAACACCGCATCGCTGCCGTTTTCCAGCACCGATTCGGTCGCTGCCCTGGCCACGGCGGGCTCGTCCAGCTCGCGGGTTTCGCGGCTGACCAGATAGCCCACCCGCCGCCGCGCCTCTTCAAGGTCACCCTGGCGCAATGCGTTCGCCACCGGCAGCACGTGCTCGCCAAGGCTACGCAGCCCCAACGCGCAGTACAGCGCCAGCACGTCGACCAGCCAGCCGATGTACGGCAGCCAGGACAGGATCAGTGCAACCAGGGTCAGCGGCACCACCGCGAGGAACCAGGCGCTCACGCCGTGGCTGCGCCAACCGCGCCCTCCGGCATTCAGGCGACGCTCCAGGTTGGCGGCCATGTTGCCGAACGCCACCAGTGGATGACGCCGCTGCGGCTCGCCCAGCAAGGCATCCAGGGCCACCCCGGCCACGGTCAGCAAGGCAACGCTCATGGCTGCTCTCCCCATTGGTTGTGATACAGCAGGTCACTCAAAGGGCGTTCTTCTGCCCAGTTTTCCAGCACCAGCATCGGGGCTGGGTAAAATTCGGTCACAGGCCCCAGGCACAGCACCGCCACCGGTTTGGCCCCCGCCGGCATGCCCAGCAGTTCGGCCAATGCCACGGGGTCGAACAGCGATACCCAGCCCATCCCCAGGCCCTCGGCACGCGCCGCCAGCCACAGGTTCTGGATGGCGCAGGCCAGCGAGGCGAGGTCCATTTCCGGCAAGGTGCGGCGGCCAAAGATGTGCGGTTCGCGCTGGTCCATCAACGCGGCCACCAGCAGTTCGGCGCAATCGTTGATGCCTTCGACCTTGAGCTCCATGAACGCATCGGCGCGTTCGCCCAGTGCATCGGCAGTGCGTAGCCGCTCTTCTTCGACCAACGCCTGGATGCGCGCGCGCAGGTCGCGCTGGGTGATGCGGATGAAACGCCAGGGCTGCATCAGCCCGACGCTCGGTGCCTGATGCGCCGCAGCCAACAGGCGGGCGAGCAGCGCCGGGGCCACCTCGCCACCGGCAAAATGGCGCATGTCGCGGCGTTCGCCGATGGCCCGGTACAGCGCGGCGCGTTCGGCGTCGCTGAAAGCGTGTTCGCTCATGGTCGCAACAGCGCCGCCGCCGCGTCCGGGTTGGAGGGGAAGTAGAAGTGCACGTAGGAAGCCGTCAGGCGGCCCAGGCGATACACCGCCTCGTTGCCACGCCCGCCGTTGGGGCTTAGCCCCCGGGCGATCGGCGCCAGCTCGGTGCTGGTGAGCGAGTGATGGTAGGTGTGGCCACGCAGGGTGCCTTCGGGCAGTTCCACTGCCTGCAAGGCCAATGCGGCCAGGCGCTTCTGCATGGTCGCCTCGCCCGTCAGCAAGCCGAGCAGTTCGGCACGCTCGCCCGCTACGTCGGTCAGTGCGTCGAGCAGGTAGAGCATGCCGCCACACTCGGCCAGCAACGGCTTGCCCTGGGCATGATGGTCACGGATCGCCGCGCACATCGGCGCATTGGCCGCCAGTGCGTGGTGGTGCAGTTCCGGGTAGCCGCCCGGCAAGTACAGGCTGTCCACATCGGGCAGTTCGCGGTCGTGCAGCGGCGAGAAGAACACCAGCTGCGCGCCGAGGTTGCGCAGCTGGTCGATATTGGCACCATAAAGGAAGGCGAACGCCTCGTCCCGCGCCACGCCAATGCGCACACCGGCCAATGAAGCGGCGGCCGGCTGCGGTTCCGGCTCGGCAAACGCCACGGGCGGTGGTAAAGCGGCATCGCAACTGGCGCCCAGCGCTTCGGCCGCAGCATCCAGGCGGGCATCCAGGTCGTTCAGCTCGCTGGCTTGGACCAAGCCCAGGTGGCGGCTGGGCAGTTCGATACCGCGCTCACGCGACAGGCCGCCGTACCAGCGCAGCCCTTCGGTCAGGCTGCCTTCTAGCAGCTGCGCATGGCGCAAGCTGCCGACCCGGTTGGCCAGCACGCCGGCGAATGGCAGGTCGGCCTGGTAACGCGCCAGCCCCAGGGCCAGGGCGCCAAAGGTCTGGGCCATGGCCGTGCCGTCGATCACCGCCAGCACCGGCACGCCGAAATGGCGCGCCAGGTCGGCGCTCGACGGGGTGCCGTCGAACAGGCCCATGACCCCTTCGATCAAGATCAGGTCGGCCTCAGCCGCTGCTTCCCATAGCAGGCGACGGCTTTCCTGCGCGCCGATCATCCACAGGTCGAGCTGGTAGACCGGTGCGCCGCTGGCACGCTCCAGGATCATCGGGTCGAGAAAATCAGGCCCACACTTGAACACCCGGACCTTACGCCCGAGGTTACGGTGCAGCCGGGCCAAGGCTGCGGTCACAGTGGTCTTGCCCTGGCCGGAAGCCGGCGCCGCGATCAACACGGCCGGGCAATGTCGCAGTTCACTCACAGTTCAACGCCCTTCTGCGCACGGATACCCGCCTGGAAGGCGTGCTTGAGCATGCCCATCTCGGTGACGGTATCGGCCAGTTCGATCATTTCAGGCTTGGCCGCGCGGCCGGTAACGATCACGTGCTGCATCGGCGGGCGGGCTTGGATGTCGGAGAGCACCTGATCGAGGTCGAGGTAGCCATGCTTGAGCGCGATGTTCAGTTCATCGAGCACCACGAACTGTACGGTCGGGTCTTGCAGCAGCTGGCGCGACACGGCCCAGGCGGCTTCGGCGGCGGCGATGTCGCGCTGGCGGTCCTGGGTCTCCCAGGTGAAGCCCTCGCCCATCACGTGGTAGCGCACCTGCTCCGGGAAGCGCCGGAAAAACAGCTCTTCGCCGGTGCTGTTGCGGCCTTTGATGAACTGCACCACGCCGCACTGCATGCCATGGCCCAGGGCGCGGGCGAGCATGCCGAAGGCCGAGCTGCTCTTGCCCTTGCCGTTGCCGGTCAGCACCAGCAACAGGCCGCATTCATTAGGGGAATTGGCGATGCGCTCGTCGATGACCGCCTTTTTGCGCTGCATGCGCGCCAGGTGGCGTTCGTCGCGTTCGGTGGGTTCGCTCATCAGGGTTCTCCGCAGGCTGACGCCACGCGAGAAGCGGCGACAGGTCGATAGGCAGGCAGACGGAGAACGCGCAGGAGCCGTGGCTGGACGCCACGGTGCACCGCGCATCACCCTCCGTGATGCCGTTGGCTGAATCAGGCCGGTCTCCGGGCTTGTGAGCGGGCCTTGGCCCACGCCTGCGCGCCTTCCCGGATGCTGGCATCCAGTGGCTGTGCGCGGCATTTGACTCACTTACCGTTGCGGGGGCAGCGCCGGGCTCGCGCCTTTGCTGGCGCCCACCGGCTTCCCAGTTTCACCCTGCCCAGACGGGGCTGGCAGGGCACCTGAAACACGCGCGAAGGTTAGAGGGTTGGGGCGGGAGCGTCAATCGAACGCGCCCGCCTTTGGCGCAGCGGTGGGGCTCAATTTGCGACATTATTCAGGAAAGAACCGCGTCACCAGCGCCGGCGTCCTGATGTTCGCCGTGTAAGCCGCCAGGTCGAAGGCAAGCCCGGTACGCAGGTCGTAAACCGGCCCCAAGGCAGGCTTGATGGTCTGCTTCAGGGTGACTTTGATGAAGCGATAGTATTCGCCATAGACCTGCTGCAAGGCATCGATGCGGAAGTAGTTGCCAGGCTGGAACAGCGTTTCGGCCTCTTCGGGGTAAGACGAAAAGGCGCTGATCGGCGTTGCGCTGTGGTAGTCCCCGGCAGGCAGCTCGAACACCACCGAACTGTCATCGAACAAGCCTGGCACGCCGCCCGGCACGTTCGTGTAACGCAAGCAGGCAAACTCTGCGGCCATGTAGGGGTTTTCGGTGAACGAGGTGAAGTCTGTGTTGACCAGCACATCGCCAACCCGCAGCTCACCGTTTCGGTAACGCTCACCACCGGTACGGCGCGAGCGATGCCCCCCTCGGTACAACCTCACCTGATTGTTTTTGGGCAACTGTTCGAGGCTATCGGCAAGCTCGGCAATATAGTCATCCTCATCGCCATACCGGTAGCTCCCCGAGCGGAACACATCGTTCACTTTCGACTCATCGCTGGTGTAGTAGTCGACCAGTGCGTTGAAGTACTCCGGGCCGTAGTGATACGAGTAGTGCGTGCGGCCCGCGACCTTGACGCAGTCCAGGTTGCGCTCATCGAGGTCGGGCGCCCGCCCGCGGGGCAGTTCGACGACCGGCCAGGACGCCAATAACGCCTTCTGCCGCTCAAGCGCGAATTCACCCAGCTTTTTGCTCTGCGGGCCGTTCGCTAACGTATAGGTATCCCAGAACGGTGAATTTGTGCTCGGCATACCCTCAACGGCCAAGGGTGTCCCCCCCAGCAATCGGGGCGGCGCCAGCACTTCCCACTCCCCGGCCTGGTTCAGACGCACCGGGTGCAGCGGGCTGAAGGCAAACGGGTTATCTGCCGAAACCACCAACCACACGGCCAGCTCATGGCTGTAACGCACGCGATAGGGCAAACCTTGCACATTGATCCAGCAACTGCCGTCGTCATTGACGTGAATGCCGCGCAAGCGGCCCTCCTCGCCCGACTCCCCGGTCAGCACGGCATTGGCGCCCTGCAACTCCTCCGGCAAGGCCGAAGCAGTCGTCGGTTGCCAACGCCCCACTGAAAGGTTCGTTTCATGGGGCGGTGCTTGATACGCCAGCGAGGCAAAGCTCGCCTGGAAGCTGATATCGACCAGGTTCATGCTGGCGAATACGCTTTCGAGCATGGCCGAGCGCAGGGCATCCTTGCGGCTCTGTTCATCACCCGCGTGCAAAGCAGCGTCCACATCCAGCGCCACCTTGCCCACACTGGCCCCCAGCAGCATCAGCGTGACCGGCCAGCCCAACGGCGCAAAACCACCAAACACCCCCAGGAACGCCGCCAGATACCCACTGCACATGGCCTTGCGCAGCCCGACATTGGTTTGCATCAGTTGCGCATTGCCCTGCATTTCGAGCCTGGCCTGTTCGACCAGGTAAGCAAAAAGGGTCGTGCCAAGCGGCCGCTTGAACAGCGTCAGGGCAATCAACGCCGCTTCGTTCGAACGGCTGTCGGCAATACCTTGCAGGTGCACCTTGATCAACCGCCTGGCGGTGGTATCACGTGGATTGCTATGAGCACCCGCCACGAAGGCATCGAGGGTGACCTTGGACTGCAACTGCGTGCGTATCCAACTCACCATCGAGAATTCGGAATCGAAGCCCTTGAGGGTCTTTTCTGCCCACGGCATATAGGCCATGACGCGCCCATCGGGCGCACTCAGGCTGAACAAACACCAACGGTCCGTTTCACCGAACACATAGCGGTGGACCGTTATCTCGCTGCGCGTGGCGTCCTGTTCGAGAACCTCCAGGGTCGGCAATTCACCATTAGGCAAGGCGTCGGTCACCATCCCCCGCACGTGATCCCAATCCCCTGGCGTAATCGTACCCTCCGCCAATGCCTCAGCGCCCTGCCCTAGCAGATTGGTCTTGGCCAGCACTTGAAAATGAGCACCATACTGCGACCAGAAGCGCTCGACCTGCGCACGGTACTCAACTGCGAAGTCCAGCGCCCACAGGTCTTTTTGCACGTCACTGCCCAGCATCGGCACTTCGTTGCGCTCGTCGTAAAACGGCGCATGGGGCCCCTGACGGTAAAACCCGCCACGCATGTCGAGCTCGTCACTGGCATCTTGGAAGTACAGGTCGAAGCGGTCGATTACCAGTTCGTGCATCAACATCGACTTCTGCGGCGGATGGCTGTGTTGCCAGCCGGTTTTACTGAGGCTGCTGGAGTTCTCGTTATTGAACTGGTGCCACCAGACGAAGCGAGGGTCAATTCGCCTGCCCGTGTGTTTTTGCAGAATGCGCGCAGCCTGCTGGCTGGCCAGCGCGTAAGGGTCGGGGTAATCCCGCACCACGTCATCCACCAGCCGGACCAGCGGCCGCGCAGCATCGAATGCCTCGAGGCTGCGAATCACCCTTGCTTTTATATCCGTCATGGCCCACTCCAGGCACTAGAAATCGGGCGTTCATCCTGGCGACCTGCATCATTGCCGTGTGGTAGATGTATGCCTCCCGCCGCTGAACCCCGTGCGCGCAACCCTGCTCTGAATATTGAGTGTTCCTTTTCGGAGAGCAGCGACCATGAAGCGCATCGGCATCGTCTTACCCTGGGTGTTGGCTGCCGGCCTGGCGGGATGCAGCGACACAGCCCGCCTGGACGTGATGGACGGCAGCGGCCCTTCGCCGCAACTGCCCCCGCCCAACAAGACGCTGGTCCCCACGGTGAACATCGCGCCGGCCATTGGCTGGCCCCAGGGCGCCAAGCCCCAGGCTGCAGCCGGCACGCAGGTAACGGCCTTCGCCGACAAGCTCGACCACCCGCGCTGGCTCTATGTGTTGCCCAACGGCGATGTGCTGGTGGCCGAAACCAACGCCCCGCCCAAGCCTGAAGATGGCAAAGGCCTGCGTGGCTGGGTGATGGGCAAGGCGATGCAGCGCGCCGGCGCCGGCGTGCCTAGCGCCAACCGCATCACCTTGCTGCGCGATGCCGACCATGATGGGGTTGCGGAAGTGCGCACCACCTTCATCGAAGGGCTCAATTCGCCCTTCGGCATGGCGCTGGTGGGCAAGGACTTCTACGTGGCCGACACCGACAAACTGCTGCGCTTTCACTACGAGCCCGGGGCCATGCACATTCGCGGCGAGGGCCAGCAGGTGGTCGAACTGCCAGGCGGGCCGCTTAACCATCATTGGACCAAGAACGTGATCGCCAGCCCTGACGGCAAGAAGCTCTACGTGACGGTGGGCTCCAACAGCAACGTGGGGGAAAACGGCCTGGACAAGGAACAAGGCCGTGCGGCGATCTGGGAAGTGGACCCTGCCAGCGGCCAGCAGCGCGTGTTTGCCAGCGGCCTGCGCAACCCCAACGGCTTGGCCTGGGAGCCCCACAGCGGCGCACTGTGGACGGCGGTCAACGAACGTGACGAGATCGGTAGCGACCTGGTGCCGGACTACATCACGTCAGTCAAGGATGGCGGCTTCTATGGTTGGCCCTACAGCTATTACGGGCAACACGTCGACCAGCGGGTCGAGCCGCAGGCCCCGCAGAAGGTTGCCCAGGCACTGATGCCGGACTACGCGGTGGGCCCGCACACGGCATCGCTGGGGCTGACGTTCGCCGAGCCTGGCGTGTTGCCGCCGCCGTTCGGGCAGGGGGCATTCGTGGGCCAGCACGGCTCGTGGAACCGCAAGCCGCACAGTGGCTACAAGGTGATCTTCGTGCCGTTCGATGCGACAGGCAAACCTGCCGGCAAACCGGTCGACCTGCTGACGGGGTTTCTGAATGACGAAGGCAAGGCCATGGGGCGACCGGTGGGGGTGATCAATGATCAGCGCGGCGGTTTGCTGGTGGCGGATGACGTGGGGAACGTGATCTGGCGGGTGAGCAAGGCCTTGTAGGAGCAGCCTTGTGCTGCGAAGAGGCCGGTGAAGGCCCCTACATCTAAGCCATATGCACCGGCCTCTTCGCAGCGCAAGGCTGCTCCTACACAGTCAGCGATCAACTGCTGACTGCGCAGGCCTCAGGGATTCTGTGCCAGGTGCCCCTGCGGAATCACGCGCTTGGCCTGCAGGTAAGCCTTGGCCCAGTAGCTGTTCGTGCCATGCACCGCGTAGCCCCACTCGCGGGACAAGTCGGATCGCCGAACCGCCGCTCCCACCCGAACTGTGTAGCCTCCAAGTCTAGCGCCGCACCTGTGGGAGCGGCCTTGTGCCGCGATGGGCCGCAAAGCGGCCCCCAATACAGGCGATGGGTAACTGAAGTGAACAGCATTACGGTAGGAGCAGCCTTGTGCTGCGAAGAGGCCGGTGCATATGCCTTGGATGTAAGGGGCATGCACCGGCCTCTTCGCAGCGCAAGGCTGCTCCTACACAGTCAGCGATCAACTGCTGACTGCGCAGTGCCTCAGGGATTCTGTGCCAGGTGCCCCTGCGGAATCACGCGCTTGGCCTGTAGGTAAGCCTTGGCCCAATAGCTGTTCGACAGGTAGTCCAGGCGCACCGTACCGCCGGTGGACGGCGCATGCACAAAGCGCCCTTCCCCGACGTAGATACCGGCATGGCTGACTTGCGAGCCGCCACTGGTGGCAAAGAACACCAGGTCACCCGACTGCAGCGCCTTGGCATCCACGGTAGGCGCGCGCATGACGATCATCTCGCGCGTCGAACGCGGCAAGCTGATGCCGGCGGCATCGCGGTAGACATACTTGATCAGGCCGCTGCAATCGAACCCGGAGTCGGGCGTATTGCCGCCCCAGCGATAAGGCGTGCCCACCAGCCCGATCGCCCGGATCAACACGTCGTCGGCAATCGGCGAACCATCTGGCTGGCTGTAGGTAACCTGCGGCTGAACCACAGGGGCCGGCGCAGGCGCGCGGCTGGAGCAGGCAGCAAGCAATGCCACCAGGGAAAGGAATGCGAAGCGCGCCATCATTACCATGGCCAGAACATCCTGTCTGAGACCGCTGGACCGCAGCCGAAAAGTGTTGAGAATTTAGATTAGACGCTTTCTGTAAATGCGCACGGCGGCGAGCTTTTTATCAAAGCATCGCCGCCGTGGCAGGGTAAATCATTTTGCTATCAGTTGCGCGCGATGTTGGTCGGCGCCATCGCCAAGGCACGCTTGGCTTCGATGAAGGTCTTGCTCCAGTAGCGATCACCGAGGCTGTCGATGCGCACACCACCGCTGCGGCGGCTGCTGGAGTGGATGAACTGGTTGTCACCCAGGTAGATGCCCGCATGGCTCACACGGCCACGACCATTGGTGCTGAAGAACAGCAGGTCGCCTGGTTTGAGCTTGTTGCGCGCCACTTTTGGGGCATCGACGTTGATCATTTCACGCGTCGAACGCGGCAAGGTCATGCCGGCTTCTTCGCGGAACAGGTAACCGATGAAGCCGCTGCAGTCGAAGCCGGACTTCTCCGAGGTACCGCCGAAGCGGTAGCGGGTGCCGATCAACGACATGCCGCGCTCGAGAATGCTGTCAGCCAGAACTGGCAGCTGGTAAGGCTTGCTGCTGCTGGAGAAGGCCTCCAGGTCATCTTCAGTGGCCAGCTCTTCCGGTTCGCCAAATACCGACGAAGGCGAGGCTTTGGCCTTGAACGCCGACTGTGCGGCGATCGGGGTGTGATCCTGGGGCTGAGATACCGGGGCTTGTGCCGCGCAGCCAAAAAGCAGGGTCACGAGTGCGAGGGGCACGAGGGGTGCGAAGCGCTTTAGCATGGGCACGACCGTGTCAGTAATCCTTTAGAAGGGGGAAACTATGCCCTCTATCATGGCCATTTGCAAATTTTATCGAAAAAGATGTGACTTTTTCGTTTTTCCGCTCTGGCCCAAGGATTTCAGGGGCTTACCAGCCCAGGGTTTCCTTCAGGAATGGGATGGTCAGCTTGCGTTGCGCTTGCAGCGATGCCTGATCGAGGCGCTCAAGCAGGTCGAACAACGCGCTCATGCTGCGGGTACCGCGGGTGAGGATGAAATGGCCAACCTCATCGGTGAGGTGCAGGCCACGGCGCGACGCGCGCAACTGCAGGGCACGCAGCTTGTCTTCATCAGACATGCCGCGCATCTGGAAGATCAACGCCAGGGTCAGCCGCGACTTGAGGTCGGCCAGTTTGATGGGCAGTTCACGCGGCGAGCTGGAGGCCGCCAGCAGCAAGCGGCGGCCACTGTCGCGCAGGCGGTTGAAGAGGTGGAACATGGCCTCTTCCCAATCGGCCTTTCCGGCAATTACATGCAGGTCATCGATGCACACCAGCTCGTATTGCTCGAGGTGGTCGAGCAATTCGACACCGCGCTCGAGCAATTGCGCCAACGGCAGGTAGACGGCGGGCTCGCCCAATTGCTGGAAACGGTGTGTTGCGGCCTGCAACAGGTGAGTGCGGCCGACACCCTGCTTGCCCCACAGGTAGATGAGGCTCTCGGTCCAGCCGGCGTCAGCTTCGCATAGGCGCTCGACGTAGCCCAATGCCGCAGCATTGGCGCCCGGATAGTAGTTGATGAAGGTGGCGTCATCGCGCAGGCGCACACCCAGGGGCAACTGGATCGGTGGTTTCATGCTCGCGGGCGGTCGCTAGGACCACGGGGGGCCTTTGGTGAACAGTGTGCAAAGTCTATACCCGGAGCGCGGGCGGCACAATCAGTGAGCAGAAGAGCGCAAACAAAATCAACAAGTTGCGGCTCTTTATGGGGGCCTTTCGGCCCCACCTCACAATTCTGGATCGACATCTGCGCCATACATGTCCGACTCTTTGTACAAATCGTGTGCATGCCGCAGCAGCACCATGATCACCGCCGCCACCGGCAGCGCCAGCAGCACCCCGGTGAAACCGAACAGCTCGCCACCAGCAAGAATGGCGAAGATCACCGCCACCGGGTGCAGGCCGATGCGGTCGCCCACCAGCAAGGGCGTCAGCACCATGCCTTCAAGCGCCTGGCCGACCATGAACACCGCAACGATGCCCAGCATCGGATACAAGTCACCGCCAAACTGGAACAAGCCGGCCACCAGCGCCGCACCGATACCAATGATAAAGCCCATGTACGGCACGATCGCTGCCAACCCCGCCAGCATGCCAATCAGCAAGCCAAGCTCGAGCCCCACCAGCATGAGCCCAGCCGAGTAGATGACGCCCAGTGCGAGCATGACCATCAGTTGGCCGCGGACGAACGCGCCCAGCACCTCATGGCACTCCCCCGCCAACTCCACGATCTGCGGTTCGCGGTGGCGCGGCAGCAGGCTGCGCAGCTTGGCCATCATCAGGTCCCAGTCACGCAGCAGGTAGAAGCCCACCACCGGGATCAACACCAGGTTGGCCAGCCAGGCGATCAAGGCCAGGCTTGATGCCGTGGCCTGCGACAGCACAATACCGACGATGTCGGTGGTCTGGCCCATGTGCTCGCCAATGGCAGCCTTGATCTTGTCGAACTTCCAGAAGCCGTCGGCCAGACCAAGGCGGTGTTGCACCCAGGGCAGCGCCACGTGCTGCAGCCAGTCGAGCATCTGTGGCGCCAGTTCGTACAAACGCACCAGCTGTTTGGCCAACATTGGCACCAGCACCAGCAGCAAGGCCATGAGTATCAGGGTGAAGAGGCCGAACACCACCACCACGCCCCACGTGCGGGACAGCCCCAGGCGCTCCAGGCGGTCTACCAGCGGGTCTGCCAGGTACGCCAGCAGGATACCGATCAGAAAGGGGGTCAGAATATTGTGCAGGCTATATAACAGCACGGCCATCAGCAGTGCTGCGCCCAGCCAGATCCAGCGGCGCATATCGGTCACTATGGGTACTCCTTACCAGCGAAAACGCAGGCCGTCGAACGGCTTGGGCACATCAGGTTGCTCGGGGCTCACGCCCGTTGAAGGGGCAGGCACGGCGGGGGCAACGGGCGCCTGCTCAGCTGGTACCTCCTGCAACTTGGCCAGGCCGAGCTGGGCACGTAATTGGTCGCGGTTGGCCGTGACACCGTAAGTCAGCGTGCTGCCTTCGACCATTTTAAGCCGCGGCCCATAGGGTTCGAGTACGCGGCTCAGTTCGGCGTAGCGTTGCAGGTTCATCCCCTGCACCTGAACCTGCTGCTGGCTGCTGGCGCCTGGGCGGGTCACATAGCGCGGCGCCAGGCGGCTGCTAACCGCCAGCATCACCGCGTCGGCCAAGGCCGCCTGGTCGGCGCCCTCGGCACTGCCCTGCTCGTGCTGGTCGCCTACCCACAGCTGCCATTTGCCTTGCCATTTGCCATCCGCCTCTTGGGCGTGTACCGCCAGCAGGGCATCGGCCGCGTAACGCTCGGAAGCTTCGCGCAGCGGTTTTGGGTCATTGCCTTCGACCTGCTTGGCATTGGCCACCAACTGCTCTTGCAGGTCAGCCAGCGGCAGCCGCAATGGCAGGCCCCGGTGCTGGGCTGCACGGCGCAAGGGCTGGGCGGCGGATTGGCCGTCACCCACCAGGTTGCTGCCCTCGGCGTTTTCGTTGAGCCACCAGCCGAGGATCGATGGCCGGTTGCTGCCCCACAGGGCCAGGCCGGCCTTGCGCAAGGCGCGTTCGGTGCTGCCGGGGTCGAACTCGACCAGCACGGACTCGGGCGGGCCGGCTTCGGTACCGACCTGGTTGATGATTTGCTGCGGGTCTTTGCGCAGCTCGGCCAATGCCGGGCTTTGCGCCGCCTTCGGGTCACCGGTCAGGCGCAGGACCAAGGTCTCGAGGGCCTTGCCGGTGGCCTGGGTACGGGCTTCAGCGCCCTGCCCCTGAAGCGGCTCGCGCACCTGATAAAGCCCGGAGACGCTCTCGGCTTGCGCGGCTAGCGAGATCAGGGCAAGACAACCTGCTGCCAGAGTGTTGAAAAGACGCATGGAGGATTCCTGTCCAGAAACAAGGTGGAACGGCCGTTGTCATGCAGGCTGTGACCGCGGTGGAACGAAAAATGCTCCTATATGGCTTACACCTTATACAGGGGCGCGCATGACTGCCAGGCGCAGGCCTCGGGATTTAGGGTGTTTTCACGATCGAGCGCCGCCCGCGCGGCGCTTCGCAGCACAAGGCTGCTCCTACAATTTGCTTCGGGCCAGTGACGTTTGCAGGAATAATTGGCCCTAATAACTGTAGGAGCAGCCTTGTGCTGCGAAGCGCCGCACGGGCGGCGCTCGATCTCCCAGGCGACACAACCCTCAACCCACACCCTCCCCACTCACCTTTTTAACGCTTTCCAGCCCTGCCCGTCGGCCTGAGGATGGCCGCTGCACGGCAACCCTGATAAAATCGCGCGCCTTCACAGACCTCTGACGTTTCAGGCAGCCGCCGCAGCAAAGCCGGCCTTGGCCGTCACGGTCGTTTTTAAGAATCCCTCCCTCCTAAAGGCCTGGATCAATGAGCAAGCAACCCTCCCTGAGCTACAAGGACGCCGGTGTAGACATCGACGCCGGCGAAGCACTGGTCGAACGCATCAAGGGCGTGGCAAAACGCACCGCACGCCCTGAAGTCATGGGTGGCCTGGGTGGCTTCGGCGCCCTCTGCGAGATCCCGGCCGGCTACAAGCAGCCGGTTCTGGTCTCCGGCACCGATGGCGTCGGCACCAAGCTGCGCCTGGCCCTGAACCTGAACAAGCACGACAGCATCGGCCAGGACCTGGTCGCCATGTGCGTCAACGACCTGGTGGTGTGCGGCGCAGAGCCGCTGTTCTTCCTCGACTACTACGCCACCGGCAAACTGAACGTCGACGTCGCCGCCACCGTGGTCACCGGTATCGGTGCAGGCTGCGAACTGGCGGGCTGCTCGCTGGTCGGTGGTGAAACCGCCGAAATGCCTGGCATGTACGAAGGCGAAGACTACGACCTGGCCGGCTTCTGCGTTGGCGTGGTAGAAAAAGCCGAGATCATCGACGGTTCCAAGGTTGCCACCGGCGACGCGCTGATCGCCCTGCCGTCTTCCGGCCCGCACTCCAACGGCTACTCGCTGATCCGCAAGATCCTCGAAGTGTCCGGCACCGACATCGAGAACACCCAGCTCGACGGCAAGCCACTGACCGACCTGCTGATGGCGCCGACCCGCATCTACGTCAAGCCGCTGCTGCAACTGATCAAGCAGACGGGCGCAGTCAAGGCCATGGCCCACATCACCGGTGGCGGCCTGCTGGACAACATCCCGCGCGTACTGCCGAAAAACGCCCAGGCCGTGGTCGACGTGGCCAGCTGGCAGCGTCCAGCGGTATTCGACTTCCTGCAGGCGCAAGGCAACGTTGACGAGCATGAAATGCACCGCGTGCTGAACTGCGGCGTCGGCATGGTCATCTGCGTAGCTCAGGACCAGGTCGAAAACGCCCTGAACGTTCTGCGCGCTGAAGGCGAGCAGCCTTGGGTCATCGGCCGCATCGAAGAGGCCGCCGAAGGCGCCGCCCAGGTCGAGCTGCAGAACCTCAAGGCACACTGATGCCGAGCAAGACCTGCAATGTAGTGGTATTGCTGTCGGGTTCCGGCAGCAACCTGCAAGCCCTGATCGACAGCTGCCGCGGTGAAGACAGCCCGGTGCGCATCCGTGCGGTGGTGTCCAACCGCGCCGATGCCTACGGCCTGCAACGCGCCGCAGCCGCTGGCATCGACACCGCCGTACTGGACCACACCGCCTTTGACGGTCGTGAAGCTTTCGATGCCGCGCTGATGGCGCGCATCGACGGCTTTGCGCCAGACCTGGTGGTGCTGGCCGGCTTCATGCGTATCCTCAGTGGCGGCTTCGTCCGCCACTATCAGGGCCGCCTGCTCAATATCCACCCGTCGCTGCTGCCCAAGTACAAGGGCCTGCACACCCACCGACGGGCCCTGGAGGCAGGCGACGCCGAGCACGGCTGCAGCGTACACTTCGTCACCGAGGAACTCGATGGCGGCCCACTGGTCGTACAGGCTGTGGTACCGGTGACGTCGGACGACACCGCTGAAAGCCTGGCCCAGCGGGTTCACCACCAGGAACACCTGATCTACCCGTTGGCCGTGCACTGGTTCGCCGAGGGGCGCTTGCGTCTGGACGAGCACGGTGCCTTACTGGATGGCCAGCCCCTGGCGGCCAGCGGTCATTTGATTCGATCCTAGGAGACTTTATGCGTCGCGCCCTGCTCTTGGCTCTCGCCGTGCTCGCCCTGCCCCTCCAGGCAGCTGATCTGAAGCCTTTTTCGGCCAGCTACACCGCCGACTGGAAGCAGCTGCCCATGAGCGGCACCGCCGAGCGCAGCCTGGTGAAGAATGCCAACGGTACCTGGGACCTTAATTTCAAGGCTTCCATGATGATCGCCAGCCTGACCGAGCAAAGCACCCTGCGCCTGGAAAACGACACCCTGCTGCCGCAGAAGTACCACTTCGAGCGTGGCGGCCTGGGCAAGGCGAAGAAGGTCGACCTGAACTTCGACTGGACCAGCAAGAAAGTCACCGGCAGCGACCGTGGCGATGCGATCAACCTGCCGCTCAACCGCGGCGTGCTGGACAAGTCGTCCTACCAACTGGCGCTGCAGCATGATGTGGCGGCCGGCAAGAAGAGCATGACCTACCAGGTGGTCGACGGTGACGAGATCGACACCTACGACTTCCGCGTCCTGGGCACCGAGAAGGTCACCACCAAAACCGGCCAGGTCGATGCGGTCAAGGTCGAGCGCGTGCGCGACCCTAGCCAGAGCAAGCGCATCACCGAGCTGTGGTTCGCCAAGAGCTGGGACTACCTGCTGGTACAACTGCGCCAGGTCGAAACCGATGGCAAGGAGTACGTGATCGTGCTGCAGGATGGCACGGTCGATGGCAAGCCGGTGAAGGGTAACTGATCCGCAGCAAGCACCCGGAGCCCCGCCTTGTGCGGGGCTTCGTTTTTTGAGGTGCTCGCCATAGCATCTTCAGCGCCTATGAGATCGAGCGCCGCCCGCGCGGCGCTTCGCAGCACAAGGCTGCTCCTACATTTGTTTCGGGCCAATGAGTCCTGAGACACAGGCGCGCGCCCCTCATGTAGAACAAACAAGGCGGTCGCGCGCGTTGGTACAGGCGTGACTGGCCCGAAACAGATGTAGGAGCAGCCTTGTGCTGCGAAGCGCCGCGCGGGCGGCGCTCGATTTGCGCCCCCCACTCAAACCCCAAGCCAAGCAAATCGCAGCCCCTGAGCTTCATGAAACTTGTTTCATCCCTGTTTTATTTACTTAGCCTGCTAACAAACCCTATAAAGGAGGTGTGCGACACAGTGTCGCAACCAACCTAGCAGTGGAGTTTACCGATGACAGTCCAAGTAACCGAACGCGACGAATCGAAAATGTCCCACGAAGGCCTGGCCGCTGGCGTGCGGATCTGGGATGTGCACCAGCAAGGCCAATTGGTCGGGATGTTCCACAATGAGCACGAAGCCCATCAGTACCGTGTAGAGCTTGAGGACCTGGAAAGTCAGCGCACTACACAATGACCCTGCAATGCCACAGTCTTTGAACAAAAAACCCCGCCTAGGCGGGGTTTTTCATGCTTACCACATCAAATCGTCAGGGATCTTGTAAGCCGCGTACGGGTCATCGTCGTCGGCTTCCTCGACATGGGTGTTGAGCAGCAGTACGCGATGCGGGTCGCGTTCCTGAATCTTCACCGCCGCCTCACGCGGAATCACTTCGTAGCCGCCGGCAAACGACACGACCGCCAGCGAGCCATTGCTCAGCTTGCTGCGCATCAGGGCATTGACGGCAATGCGCTTGACCTTCTTGTCGTCGACGAAGTTGTAGTAGTCCTCACTGTTGAGCTTGGGCAGGCGGGTCGCTTCGATCAATTGCTTGATCTGCGCGGCGCGGGCCTTTTGCTCGGCCTTTTCCTGCTGCTGGCGGTTCAACTCCTGGTCACGCTTGGCCTTTTCGGCCATGGCTTCCTTGGCCAAGCGCTGCTGGGTGTCGTCCACCTCGACCTGGCCCTTGTGCTCCAGGCGCTTTTGTTTCTTCTGGGCTTTGTTGGTCTGCGAGACCTGTTTCTGGTTGACCAGACCGGCTTTGAGCAATTGGTCGCGAAGGGAAAGGCTCATGAATGTTCACTCACTTAACAGCTCAGCCGCAGCTGGGCAGGTTCTTTTCCTGACGTTTGGCTTCACCCCAAAGGGCATCCAGCTCGTCAAGGTTACAGTCTTCGATGGGCCGACCGCTGTCGCGCAATGCCTGTTCGATAAAACGGAAACGTCGCTCGAACTTGCGATTGGCACGGCGCAGGGCATGTTCCGGGTCTTGCTTGAGGTGGCGGGCCAGGTTGACGGTGGCGAACAACAGGTCGCCGACCTCATCTTCCAGCGCATCGGCATCACCGTCGGCCATGGCCTGCAGGACTTCGTCCAGCTCCTCGCGGACCTTGTCCAGCACCGGCAATGCGTCGGGCCAGTCGAAACCGACCGTGGCCGCACGCTTTTGCAGTTTGGCTGCCCGCGACAATGCAGGCAATGCCGTTGGCACGTCATCGAGCAGCGACAGCTGTTCGGGTTCGCTTTTTTCGGCGCGTTCCTCGGCTTTGATCTCTTCCCAGCGCGACTTGACCTGGGTCTCGCTCAAGCTGGGCGTGTCCACCGGTGCATACAGCTCGCCGGTGGGGAATACGTGCGGGTGGCGGCGGATCAGCTTGCGGGTGATGCTGTCGACCACCCCGTCAAACTCGAAACGCCCCTCTTCCCGGGCCAGCTGGCTGTAATAGACCACCTGGAACAACAGATCGCCCAGCTCACCCTGCAAGTGCTCGAAATCGCCGCGTTCGATGGTGTCGGCAACCTCGTAGGCTTCTTCGATAGTGTGCGGGACGATGCTGGCGTAGTCCTGCTTCAAGTCCCACGGGCAGCCATATTGCGGGTCGCGCAGGCGGGCCATGAGGTGCAGCAGGTCTTCGAGGGTGTAGGTCATTAAGCAGGTCCTTCGGTGGTGCGCCCTTCGCGGGTAAACCCGCTCCCACAGGTACTGTGCATAGCTTAAGGTTTGCACTCAACCTGTGGGAGCGGGTTTACCCGCGAAGCAGCCACCTCGGTCTCAAGGGGTACGGTTACGCCGCGTCTCGATGATGTTCGGCAACTGAGAGATCCGCCCCAGCAAGCGCCCGAGCGCATCCAGGCCCGGAATCTCGATGGTCAGCGACATCAACGCCGTGTTGTCTTCCTTGTTCGAGCGGGTGTTGACCGCCAGCACGTTGATCTTCTCGTTGAGCAGCACCTGCGACACGTCACGCAACAAGCCTGGGCGGTCGTAGGCACGGATGACGATGTCGACCGGGTAGGTCTGCACCGGGATCGGCCCCCAACTCACCTGGATCATCCGCTCTGGCTCCTTGCCTGCCAGTTGCAGCACCGAAGCACAGTCCTGACGGTGGATGCTCACGCCGCGGCCCTGGGTGATGTAGCCGACGATGGCATCGCCCGGCAGCGGCTGGCAGCAGCCGGCCATCTGCGTCAGCAGGTTGCCGACACCCTGGATCTGGATATCGCCGCGCTTGCCGGTACGCGGGCCCGTGGGCTTGCGCTGCACCAGCTCGATCTGCTCGATACGCTCAGGCTCCAGCAACTGCTGGGCAGCGTTGACCAGGTGAGCCAGGCGTAGATCACCCGCGCCGAGCGAGGCGAACATGTCTTCGGCGGTCTTGACGTTGGTCTTCTCGGCCAGGCGCTCGAAGTCCACCTGCGGCAGGCCCAGGCGGCTGAGTTCGCGCTCGAGCAAGGTCTTGCCGGCGGCGACGTTCTGGTCGCGTGCCTGCAGCTTGAACCAGTGAACGATCTTGGCCCGTGCCCGCGAGGTGGTGACGTAACCCAGGTTGGAGTTCAACCAGTCACGGCTGGGGTTGCCGTGTTTGCTGGTGATGATCTCGACCTGCTCGCCGGTCTGCAGGCTGTAGTTCAGCGGCACGATACGCCCGTTGATCTTGGCGCCGCGGCAGTTGTGGCCGATTTCGGTGTGCACGCGGTAGGCGAAGTCCAGCGGCGTGGCGCCCTTGGGCAGGTCGATGGCATGGCCGTCCGGGGTGAACACGTAGACCCGGTCCGGCTCGATGTCGACGCGCAGCTGCTCGGCCAGGCCGCCGATATCACCCAGCTCTTCATGCCACTCGAGCACCTGGCGCAGCCAGGAAATCTTCTCTTCGTAGTGATTGGAGCTCGGCTTGACGTCGGTGCCCTTGTAGCGCCAGTGGGCGCAAACCCCCAGCTCCGCTTCCTCGTGCATGCCGTGGGTGCGGATCTGCACCTCCAGCACCTTGCCCTCGGGGCCGATTACCGCCGTGTGCAGCGAGCGGTAGCCGTTTTCCTTCGGGTTGGCGATGTAGTCGTCGAATTCCTTGGGGATGTGCCGCCACAGGGTATGCACGATACCCAGCGCAGTGTAGCAATCGCGGATCTCCGGGACCAGCACACGCACCGCACGCACATCGTAGATCTGGCTGAATTCCAGGCCTTTTCGCTGCATCTTGCGCCAGATCGAATAGATGTGTTTCGCCCGGCCACTGATGTCGGCATTCACGCCGGTGGCCAGCAGTTCGTTCTGTAGCTGGTTCATCACGTCGCTGATGAAGCGCTCGCGGTCCAGCCGGCGCTCGTGCAGGAGCTTGGCGATCTGTTTGTACTGGTCGGGTTCAAGGTAGCGGAAGGACAGGTCTTCCAGCTCCCACTTGATGTGACCGATGCCCAGGCGATGCGCCAGGGGGGCATAGATGTCGAACACCTCGCGCGCGACGCGCAGGCGTTTTTCGTCGTCGGCGGCCTTGACCGCACGGATTGCGCAGGTGCGCTCGGCCAGCTTGATCAGTGCAACGCGCACGTCGTCGACCATGGCCACGAGCATCTTGCGCAGGTTCTCGACCTGCGCCTGGGAGCCCAGCACCAGCGACTGGCGCGGGCTGAGGCTGGCACTGATGGCCGCCATGCGCAGCACGCCGTCGATCAGCTTGGACACCACCGGGCCAAAACGCTGGCTGACTTCGGCCAGGGTCACCTTGCCTTCACGCACCGAACGGTAAATGACGGCGGCTACCAGCGAATCCTGGTCGAGCTTGAGGTCGGCGAGAATCTCGGCGATCTCCAGGCCCGCCTGGAAGCTGGACGTACCGTCGGCCCAGGAATGCTTGGCAGGGTTACCCTTCTTCTCGACTTCGTGAGCGAATTCGCAGGCCTCTTTCAGCGCTGCGCGATCCAGGGCTGAATCGACGCTTACCACATGATCCAGCCATGCTTCGAGATTGATACTGCCGTCAGTGTTGACCGGCTGGTGCACTCTCACCTGTACCATCTTTGTTTTACCTTTCCATACAGCGCACCACGCGGGTGCGCAGGCTTCCACCGTGTGGCCGCCATTCCCTGGCAACCGCACCAACGGGCCAGTCTGCTAGCCCGCTTCGAATAACGCCATGGCCTCGACATGCGCCGTCTGAGGAAACATGTCGAGAATCCCGGCCCTTTTTAACCGGTACCCCTGTCCGACCAGCACCTGGGCGTCTCGCGCCAGCGTGGCCGGGTTGCACGATACGTAGACCAGCCGCTTGGCCTTGAGGCGTGCGATGTCTTGCACCACCTCGAAAGCACCGTCGCGCGGTGGGTCCAAGAGTACCGCAGAAAAGCCTTCGGCGGCCCACTCGGCACCTGCCAAAGGCTGCGATAAATCGGCCTGAAAAAACCGTGCGTTATGCACATTGTTGTTTCGGGCATTGGCCGCGGCCCGATCGACCATGGCCTGTACACCTTCCACCGCCACCACTTCACGCGCCTGCCGCGCCAACGGCAGGGCAAAATTACCCAGGCCGCAGAACAGGTCAAGCACACGTTCGTCGGCTTGCGGTGCGAGCCAGGCTAACGCCTGCTCGATCATCGCCGTATTGACCTGCGCGTTAACCTGCACGAAATCACCGGGGCGCCAGGCCAATTCCAGCTGCCAGGGTTCGAGGGTAAAGCCCAGGGTCGTGGCCGCGTCTACCGGCGCCGGTTCACCCTCGCCCTGCAGCCAGAGCTGCGCCTTGGCCTCGTCGCAAAATGCCTGCAGGCGGGCCAGGTCATCCGCCGGCAGCGGCGCGACATGGCGCACCAGCAGCGCCTCAGCGGTGCCGCTGAACAGTTCCACATGGCCGATGACCTGCGGTTTGCTCAGCGAACGCAGCGCCGTCGGCAAGTGGCGCAGAATCGACTGCAAGGGCTGTACCAGCACTGCACAGTCGTCGATGGAAATGATGTCCTGGCTGGCTTCGGCACGGAACCCGACCTCCAGCTGACGCGCCTTGATGTCCCAGCGCACAGCCACCCGCGCCCGGCGCCGGTAGCCGAATTCCGGTCCGCTCAAGGGGGCGGCCCAAGCCTCGGGTTGCACGCCAGCAACCCGCTGCAGCTGTTCGGCCAGCGTGCGCTGCTTGAGCGCCAGCTGCGCTTCGTGGGGCAGATGCTGCAGGTTGCAGCCGCCACAGCGGGCATAGTGCCGGCAAGGGGCTTCGCGCCGCTCGGGGCTGGCCTGCAGCACGCGCTCCAGGCGCGCCTCCACGACTTTGCCGCGGGCATTGAGCACGCGGGCCTCGACGGCTTCACCGGCCAACGCGCCACTGACAAACCAGGTACGCCCTTCATGGAAAGCGATGCCACGGCCGTCACCGGCCAGGCGCTCGATGTCCAGGCGCTGTTTCTTGCCCACGGGAACCTGGGGGCTACGGTTGCCACCGGCTGGCTGGAAGCGCAGGCCGCTGTTGCTTTTCTTCTTGGACATTTAGCTCGGATCAAACAGGCCAGTGGACAGGTATCGGTCACCACGGTCGCAGATGATTGCGACCATTACCGCGTTTTCCACCTCGCGGGACAGGCGCAGCATCGCCGCGACCGCACCACCGGAAGACACGCCGCAGAAAATGCCCTCTTCACGGGCAAGGCGGCGGGTGGTGTCTTCGGCTTCCTGCTGGGACATGTCCACCACGCGATCGACGCGGGTGGCGTCGAAGATCTTCGGCAGGTATTCCTCGGGCCAGCGACGGATGCCCGGAATGGCCGAGCCTTCCATCGGCTGCAGGCCGATGATCTGCACGGCTGGGTTCTGCTCTTTAAGATACTGCGAGCAGCCCATGATGGTGCCGGTGGTGCCCATCGAACTGACGAAATGGGTGATGGTGCCCTGGGTCTGCTGCCAGATTTCCGGGCCGGTGCTGTTGTAGTGGGCGATCGGGTTGTCGCCATTGGCGAACTGGTCGAGCACCAGGCCGCGGCCCTCGGCCTGCAGCTTCTCGGCGAGGTCGCGGGCACCTTCCATGCCCTCTTCCTTCGTCACCAGGATCAGCTCGGCACCATAGGCCGTCATGGCGGCCTTGCGCTCGGCGGTGGAGTTGTCTGGCATGATCAGGATCATCTTGTAACCCTTGATCGCTGCCGCCATCGCCAGGGCGATGCCAGTGTTGCCCGAGGTCGCCTCGATCAGCGTGTCACCCGGCTTGATCTGGCCGCGCAGTTCGGCGCGGGCGATCATCGACAGCGCCGGGCGGTCCTTGACCGAACCGGCGGGATTGTTACCTTCGAGCTTGAGCAGGAGCGTGTTGCTGGTCTCTCCGGCAATGCGCTGCAGGCGAACCAGGGGCGTATTGCCGACGCAATCGGCGATGGTTGGGTACTGCAAGGTCATGGCGTATTTCACAATCCGGACGGCAGGGGCGCCTATCATACCGGCAATCCTTTCCGGGCCATATCACGCAATCTGTGATGCATATAGCTACAAGCTATAACGCGGCGACCTGCGGCCGTGGGTTGTCCTTGGCGGGGGCTGGCACATGGAGCGGCAAGCGCATGCACAGGCGCAGCCCGCGCTTGCCATTTTCTGCCCACAAGGTCCCGCCCTGGCGCTGGATGGCACTGCGCGCAATGCTCAAACCCAGCCCGAAACCGCCGTCCCCAGGCCGCGAACCGTCCAGGCGCGAGAATGGCGCGAAGATCCGTTCCAGGTCCTCTTCTGCAACCCCACCGCCCTCGTCTTCCAGCCACAGCCGCCAGTGGTTACCGTCGCGCTGCCCGCCCAAGCGCACCACGCCGTTAGTCGGCGAGTGGCGGATGGCATTACGCAGCATGTTCTCCAGCGCCTGGGCCAGGTGGTTGAGGTTACCCTGCACCCAGCAACTGGCGGGCAGTTCGCAGCGCAGCCGCTCGGGCGACCAGCCGCTTTCGTAGCTGGCGTCCTCGGCGAGCAGGTCCCACAACGCTTGAACCTGGATGGGCTCAAGGTTCATCGGCGCACGCTCGGCATCCTGCCAGGCCAATTGCAGGGTGCCCTCGACCAATTGCTGCATGCAGTCCACTTCACGCGCCAGGCGTTCGCGCAGGCGCTGCAGGTCGGTTTCGCCATCGCAGGCCACGCGTAGCCGGCTGAGCGGCGTGCGCATTTCGTGCGACAGGTCGCGCAGCATCTGTTGCTGCATGGCCACCGTACCCTGCAGCCGTTCGGCCATCTGGTCGAACGCGCGAGCCAGCTCGCCGAGTTCGTCATGCCGGGCGATGGTGCGCGAATCGAGGCGGGCCGACAGCTGGTCGGCGCGCCAGGCATTGGCCTGCTCACGCAGCTGGTTGAGCGGCACGATCAGCATGCGGTACAGCCCAACGCACAGCAGCAAGGTGAACAGAGCGGGGATGATGCCGTTGGTCAGCACCCGCCACAGCATGCGGTACTGGCCGGGGTTGAGGCGCTCTGGCAGTTCGATCACCAGCATGCCCTGCTCCGGCGCCCCCGGGAACGGGATGCGCAGCCATGGCTGGTCGACACTGCGCAGGCTCATCGGCCAGTCGACGCCGCGCAGGCGCGTCAGCCGTTGCATGATCTGGGGGTTCAGGGTGGCGCTGTCGAGCGGCCGCAGGTTGATGTCGAGCACGCCAACCCAGCCACGCTCGCGCTGGTGCATGGCCTGCACCCAGCGGTCCAGCCCCGCGCGCCCGTCACTGCGCCAGGCCTGCTCCGCCTCAGCCGCATAACCGCGCAGCAGTTGGCGTGCCGGTTCGGACAGGAAGGCGTTCTGGGTTTCCATGTGCCGGCCCCAGGTGTAGCTAAGGCCGATCATCAGCAGGCAGAAGCCCACCAGCAGGATGGCCAGCTTCCAGAACAGTGAATGGCGGTCGAGCATGGCTCACTCCATCTCGCTGGCGCTAAGCACGTAACCTTTGCCCCAGACAGTGCGGATCTGCCGTTCGTGGTAGCCGATGCCTTTGAGCTTGCGGCGGATCTGGCTGACATGCATGTCCAGGCTGCGATCATGCCGCGAGTAACCGCGCTGCAAGACCTGCTGATAAAGGAAGGGTTTGCTCAGCACCTCGTCCAGGTTGCGGTTGAGGATCTCGAGCAGGCGATATTCGCTGGGGGTCAGGCCTGCCAGGCGCCCTTCGAGCCTGACGTCACTGAGGCCTTCGTCGAACTGCAACCCACCTCCGGCGGCCTCTTGCTGCGGCTGATGGCGCCGCTCCAAGGCCACGCGCCGCAGGATCGCCTCGATGCGTACCTGCAGCTCGGCCATGCTGAAGGGCTTGGGCAGGTAGTCGTCGGCGCCGCGCTGAAAACCGCTGATACGGTCGGCTTCGGCGCCCAGCGCCGACATCAGGATCACCGGCGTGGCGCTGCGCGTGCGCAACTGGGCCAGTGCATCCAGGCCGTTGAGCCCAGGCAGCAGGATGTCCATCAACACCACGTCGAATGCCTGCCGGCCTGCGGTTTCAAGGCCTTCGAGCCCATTGCGGCACCAGGTCACCTGGAAGCCGCCACGCTGCAGCTCCTCGTGCAGGTAGGCACCCAGCACCGGGTCGTCCTCGATGGCGAGGATAGTGGAGGTATGAATAGCTACGGGATTCATTGGCAACTGCCATGCATTCTCAATTGCGCGATTATTGAGCATCCGCTCTGCTCTAGGCAACCGCCCTGCGACCAATGCCTCGACATGGCCACGAAAAGACAGACAAATGGGTGCAATAGCCGAGCAGGCGGAGTAACTTCCCGGCTTGGTCCGTCACGCAGTTGACGGCGTCCAGGCACATGACAGGAGGCAAGTGTGCTCGATCGTTTGGGAATCAGAAGCCGGGTCCTGCTGTTGGCCCTGCTGCCTGCCGGCTTGATGGCGCTGGTATTGGGCAGTTATTTCACCTGGCTGCAGCAAAGCGATTTGCGCACCCAGCTGCTGCAACGCGGCAAGATGATCGCCGAGCAACTGGCGCCGCTGGCTGCACCTGCCATGGCCAAGCGGGCTCCCGCGCAGCTGGAACGGATTGCCGCGCAGACCCTGGAGCAAACCGACGTGCGCGCGGTCGCCTTTCTTGCCCCAGACCGCACGCGCCTGGCGCATGCAGGCCCGAGCATGCTCAACCAGCCGCCCACCGGCGGTACCGGCACGCAACTGTTGCAACGCACCGGCAATGACGCCACCCGCTACCTGATGCCGGTCTTCGGCCACCACCGCGACCTGGCCACCGATGCCGTGCCGGCCGAAGCCGAGCGCCTGCTGGGTTGGGTCGAAATCGAACTGTCGCACGACGGCACCTTGCTGCGTGGCTACCGCAACCTGTTCACCAGCCTGTTGCTGATCCTCGCGTGCCTGGCCCTCAGTGGCCTGCTGGCACTGCGCATGAGCCGCACCATCAACGACCCGATCAAACGCATCAAGCATGCGGTCAATCAGCTCAAGGACGGCCACCTGGACGAGCGCCTGCCGGCCATGGGCAGCCACGAGTTGGACGAGCTGGGCCGCGGCATCAACCGCATGGCCGAAACCCTGCACAGCGCCCACGAAGAGCTGCAGCACAGCATCGACCAGGCCACCGAAGACGTGCGCCAGAACCTGGAGACCATCGAGATCCAGAACATCGAGCTGGACATGGCCCGCAAGGAGGCCCTGGAGGCCAGCCGCATCAAGTCGGAGTTCCTGGCCAACATGAGCCACGAGATCCGCACCCCGCTCAACGGCATCCTCGGCTTCACCCATTTGCTGCAGAAAAGCGAGCTGACGCCGCGCCAGCTGGATTACCTGAGCACCATCGAGAAGTCCGCCGACAACCTGCTTGGGATCATCAACGAGATCCTCGACTTCTCCAAGATCGAGGCCGGCAAGCTGGTGCTCGACAGCATTCCGTTCAACCTGCGCGACCTGGTCCAGGACACCCTGACCATCCTCGCTCCGGCCGCGCACGCCAAGCAGCTCGAACTGCTCAGCCTGATCTACCGCGACACCCCATCATCGCTGATCGGCGACCCGCTGCGGCTCAAGCAGATCCTCACCAACCTGGTGAGCAACGCGATCAAGTTCACCCGCGAAGGCACCATCGTCGTGCGCGCCATGCTTGAAGACGAACACGAAGACAGCGCGCAGCTTCGCATCAGCGTGCAAGACACCGGCATCGGCCTGTCGCCGCAGGATGTGCGCACGCTGTTCCAGGCCTTCAGCCAGGCCGACAACTCGCTGGCGCGCCAGCCTGGGGGTACCGGCCTGGGCCTGGTGATTTCCAAGCGCCTGATCGAGCAGATGGGCGGCGAGATCGGCGTCGACAGCACGCCGGGCGAAGGCTCGCAGTTCTGGATCAGCCTCAACCTGCCCAAGGCTCACGACGATGCCGAAGAGCTGCCGCTGCAGCCACTGCTGGGCCGCCGCGCCGCCATCGTCGACAGCCATGAGCTCGCGCGCCAGGCGCTGGAGCACCAGCTTGAAGACTGCGGCCTGAGCGTCAGCCTGTTTGCCTCGTACGACCAGCTTCTGCATGCGGTACAGGCCGCAAGCCAGGCGGGCCACCCGTTCGACTTCGCGGTGCTCGGCGCCAACCTGGGCAACCTGACGCCCGAGCAGCTCGGTGAGTACCACCTGCAACTGGACCGCTACCAGTGCCAGTGCGTGGTGCTGTGCCCGACCACCGAACAGGCGCTGTACCACCCCTACCTGCCCAATGGCCATGGCCAACTCCTGTCCAAGCCAACGTGCACGCGCAAGTTGCGTCGGCTGCTGCTGGAGCTGATCCAACCACGTCGCCCGCTGGGCGAGCCGAACATCCTCAGCGGCCAGCGCCAGCCGAAGATTTTGTGCGTCGACGACAACCCAGCCAACCTGCTGCTGGTACAGACCCTGCTCGAAGACCTGGGTGCCCAGGTGTTGGCCGTCGACAACGGCTATGCGGCAGTGCAAGCGGTGCAGGATGAGCCCTTCGACCTGGTGCTGATGGACGTGCAAATGCCCGGCATGGACGGCCGCGCCTGCACCGAGCAGATCCGCCTCTGGGAAAACGCCCAAAGCGGCAGCCCGCTGCCGATTGTCGCCCTCACCGCGCATGCCATGGCCAACGAGAAACGCGCGCTGCTGCATGCCGGCATGGACGACTACCTGACCAAACCGATCAGTGAGAGGCAGTTGGCCCAGGTGGTGATGAAGTGGACCGGCCTGAGCCTGGGCGTGCCGCAGCAAGAGCGCTTGGCCGAACAGCGGCTCAACAGCGACGAACTGAAGGTGCTCGACCCCGACGAAGGTTTGCGCCTGGCTGCCGGCAAATCCGACTTGGCGGCCGACATGCTGGCCATGCTGCTGGCGTCACTGGAGTCCGACCGCCAGGCGATACGCGCCGCCCGCGAAGCGCAGGATCACACCACCTTGATCGAGCAGGTACACCGCCTCAACGGAGCCTCGCGTTATTGCGGTGTGCCGCAGCTGCGGGCGGCATGCCAGCGCAGCGAGACCTTGCTCAAACAGGAGCACCCGCACGCGCAACAGGCATTGGATGAACTCGACAGCGCGATCAGCCGGCTGGCGACGCAGGCACACATCAATGCCTGACAGCGCTGCCTTGCCCCTGCTGTAGAAGCAGCCTTGTGCCGCTGTAGGAGCAGCCTTGTGCTGCGAAGAGGCCCGTGACAGCAGCGAAGATTTACTGTGCTGTCACCGGCCTCTTCGCAGCACAAGGCTGCTCCTACAACGGCCACACAGGACGGCCAGCTACAATCCCCAGACATTCGCAAAGGAAGCCCGACCATGCGCGCCCTGTTGTTCAGCAGCCAGCACTACGACCAGGAAAGCTTCACCCAGGCCGCTGCCGGCACTGCCCTGGAGCTGCACTTCCAGCCCGCCCGCCTGACCCTGGACACCGCGCCCCTCGCCAGCGGTTACGAGGTTGTCTGCGCCTTCATCAACGATGAGCTCGACGCCCAGGTACTGGCGCGCCTGGCCGGAGGCGGCACGCGCCTGATCGCCCTGCGTTCGGCGGGCTATAACCATGTCGACCTGGCGGCCGCCCAGCGCTTGGGCCTGGCCGTGGTGCGGGTGCCGGCCTATTCGCCACACGCGGTGGCCGAGCACGCCGTGGCGCTGATCCTCGCCCTCAACCGGCGCCTGCACCGGGCTTACAACCGCACCCGCGAAGGTGATTTCACCCTGCATGGCCTGACCGGCTTCGACCTGCACGGCAAGACCGTCGGTGTGGTCGGCACCGGCCAGATCGGCGCTGCGTTCGCCCGCATCATGGCCGGCTTCGGCTGCCAGTTGCTGGCCTACGACCCCTACCCCAACCCGGACCTGCTGGCCCTTGGCGCCCGCTACCTGCCCCTGCCCGAGTTGCTGCGCGAGGCGCGCATCATCAGCCTGCATTGCCCGCTGACCGAGCACACCCGCCACCTGATCAATGCGCAAAGCCTGGCTCAACTGCAACCTGGCGCCATGCTGATCAACACCGGCCGCGGCGCGCTGGTCGACACCCCGGCATTGATCGACGCGCTCAAGTGCGGCCAGCTGGGCTACCTGGGCCTGGACGTCTACGAAGAAGAGGCCCAACTGTTTTTCGAGGACCGCTCCGACCAGCCCTTGCAAGACGATGTGCTGGCCCGGCTGCTGACCTTCCCCAACGTGATCATCACCGCCCACCAGGCCTTCCTCACCCGCGAGGCGCTGGACGCCATCGCCGCCACCACGCTGGACAACATCAACCGCTGGATGGCAGGCAAACCCCAGAATCTGGTATCGGGTTAATGCTAGGATACGCGGCATTTCTGGAGGACCCATGGTCGAGCACGATTTCCGCTACACCCTTTTCAACCCGCAACACACCCTGATCGAGTGCCGCGCCCTGGTACCCGGCCGCTATCAGGTGACCGGCAACGGCGGTTCGATGCACAAGGGCGACACGCTGTTGGTGACCCTCAAGGGCAGCAAGGACTTGTCTATGCGACTGACCGTGGAAAGCGTGCGTCACCTGATCAACCCGCGCGGCCAGTGGGTTGCCGTGGCCAGCGGCCCGGTGTTCAGCGAACTGGAAATCCTCACCTGGCAGGTCGAGTGCGACCAGTGCGACGCCGTGCTGGACTTCGAGTTCGCAGTCGATGCCAAGCTGGGCAAAAAAGCCCGCCAGCCGGCGGCCAGCGCCCGTATCGCGGAGCTGGGCTGGGCCAGCCGTGGCGAGAAGCACCTGTGCCCGCGTTGCCAGGAGAGCGCTGAGTGAAAAAGCTGCTGACCGGCGTGCTGATTGCCACCGGCCTGCTCGGCTGCGCCGCGCAACCGTCAAAGCTGCAGCAGGAGCGCAGCTATGTACTGGAGTGGATTGGCGAACGCCCGCTGATCGATTACAGCCACCTTACCCTGACCCTGGCCAGCGATGGCCGCGCCTACGGTAATGGCGGCTGCAACCATTGGTTTGCCCCGTACACGCTGGAAGGTAAGCACCTGAGCTTCGGCAAGGTCGGCAAGACCCGCAAGCTGTGCGCGCCAGCATTGATGGAACAGGAAAAACGCTTCCTGCAGGCGCTGGAGACGGTACAACGCTGGGATGTCTCGCCTATGGAGCAGATGCGCTTCTGGCCGGCCGAGGGCAAGCCGTTGCGGTTCTGGCCTGAAGAAGGTTGAGGACTGCCGGGGCCGCTCTGCGGCCCTTCGCGGCACAAGGCCGCTCCTACAGATAACCGCGTACGCTGGGATGACGCGGTCACCTGTAGGAGCGGCCTTGTGCCGCGAAGGGCCGCAAAGCAGCCCCAACAGGCATCATGCGCCCTTCAGGGCCTTGATCTTGGCCTGCAACCCTTCCAGGGTCTGCTCGCCCATCAGTTGCTCACGCACCTTGCCCTTGTCATCGATGATGTAGGTTACCGGCAACGCCTCGCTGCGGGGCAGCTCGTAACGCTCGGCCGGGTCCTGCGCCAGCACGGTAAAGCCGATGCCCAAGGTGTCCGCCGCCTGCTTCAGGTCCTGGCCCTGCAAGCCGTCGAAGTTCACCCCGACCACCTTGATCCCCTCGGCCGCCCAATGCTTGGCCGCCGCATTCAACTCAGGGATTTCGGTACGGCACGGTCCGCACCATTCGGCCCAATAGTTGAGCACTACCCAGTGCCCCTCGATCTGCTCGGCCTTTACCGTATTGCCGTGTTGGTCCACGCCGTAGTCGGCACCGCAACCACCGAGCAACAGGCCCGCGGTGATGGCCAGTACTGCTGCCAAACGCCTTGCCATGGGTCAATCCTTCTTGAAGTTTCAAGCAAATGGTTCAGTCGCTGCGGTTAGAATAGCCGCCACACCCAGCTGGATGCGACCCGACATGACTGACCTGACGCTCTATCATAACCCGCGCTGCTCGAAATCCCGCGGCGCGCTGGAACTGCTCGAAGCACGCGGCCTGGCGCCGACCATCGTGCGCTACCTCGAAACCCCGCCAGACACCGCCACCCTGACGGCCCTGCTCGGCAAGCTGGGCATCGCCCCGCGCCAGCTGCTGCGCACCGGCGAAGACGAATACAAAGACCTGAACCTGGCCAACCCGGCCCTGACCGAAGCGCAATTGATCGACGCCATGGCCCAACACCCCAAGCTGATCGAGCGGCCGATTCTGGTGGCCGGCGATAAAGCCGTGATTGGCCGCCCACCCGAGAAGGTGCTGGAGATCCTGCCGTGAGCCAGCCCTTCATCCTGGTTTTGTATTACAGCCGCCATGGCGCCACCAGCGAAATGGCCCGGCACATTGCCCGCGGTGTCGAGATGGCCGGTATGGAGGCGCGCCTGCGCACCGTGCCGGCGATTTCCACTGAGTGCGAAGCTGTGGCCCCGGACATCCCGGCCAGCGGCGCGCTGTACGCCACCCTCGACGACCTGCGCCATTGCGCCGGCCTGGTGCTGGGCAGCCCGACCCGCTTCGGCAACATGGCCGCGCCGCTTAAGTACTTCCTCGACGGCACCAGCAGCCTGTGGCTGGGTGGCGAACTGGTGGGCAAGCCCGCCGGGGTATTCACCTCCACCGCCAGCCTGCATGGTGGCCAGGAAACCACCCTGCTGTCGATGATGCTGCCGCTGATGCACCACGGCATGCTGGTGATGGGCCTGCCCTACAGCGAATCGGCCTTGCTCGAAACCCGCGGCGGCGGCACACCGTATGGCGCCAGCCACCACGCCGGCGCCGATGGCAAGCGCGAGCTCGACCCTCACGAAATCACCTTGTGCCGTGCCCTCGGCCAACGCCTGGCGAGCACCGCCAAGGCCCTGGAGGCCGCGCGTGGCTAAAAAGCCCAAGGTGTTGCCGCCGCTGCAATGGCTGGCACCGCGCCTTCGCCTGACGCGGGCGCTGAGCCTGGCGTTTTTCTTTGGCCTGATCGCGTTGCTGGTGGTGAACAACCTGTGGTTCGCCAACCTGCACGGGGCGCGCGTCGAAGTGATTCTGGCGATCGAACTGGTGCCGCTGCTGTTGCTGCTGCCGGGCATGCTGAAGGGCAGCGCCCGGGCGCATGCCTGGACCTGCTTTGTGGTGAATATCTATTTCATCAAGGGCGTGTTGGCGGCGTTCGACCCGGCACGGGCGCTGTTTGGCTGGGTCGAGGTGCTGGTAAGCCTGGGGTTGTTCATCAGCGGGCTGCTGTTTGTGCGCTGGAAGTTCCAGTATGAGCGGCGCATGGCGGGCGAAGGGAGTTGATTCAGGGGCTGCTTTGCAGCCCCTTCGCGGGACAAGCCCGCTCCCACAGAGGCCGCAACGCGGCCGCAGCAATCTCAGTGGTTGACGGTATGCGCCAGCATCACCGACAGCTGGCACAGTGGCCGCCCACTCTCGGCATGCCACTGGTTGAACGCCTGCTGCACCAACGCCAGGTCACGCTGGCTGGTCGGCTGCTTGTCGATCACTTTCTGCGCAATCAACGCTGCCGCCATATCCTCGGTCGGGATAAACGTGTCCTTGCCGACCATGCGCAAGAACCGCGGCGCCGATAGGCCACCCAGCTGGTTGCCATGCTTGGCCAGGTACTTCCACAGGCCGACGATATCGGTCACCGGCCAGTCGGCGATGAACGCACCGAAACTGCCCTTCTCCTTCGCCACATCCAGCACCATCTGCGCATTGCGCGGCACGCTCTTGAGCTTGCCCAAGTGGCGGATGATGCGCTCGTCCTGCATCAACCGCTCCAAGTGCTCGGCGCTCATCAGCACCACCTTCTCCGGGTCGAAACCGAAGAACACCTGCTCGAACGCCGGCCATTTGGCATCCACCAGGCTGTGCTTGAGCCCGGCGCGGAACACGCGCAGGGCCAGGGTCGACAGGTAGCGGTCGTCGCTGATGTCGCGCAGTTGCGCAGGCGTGCGTGGCTGCGGCAGAAAAGCCTCGAGGGCCTGGGCCGAGCCGAAGCGGTTCAGGCAGTACTCATACAGCCACTGATAATCGCGCATGGGGTCAGATGTTCAGCACATCGAGGAAACGCGGCGTGGCGTTTTCGTCGATCTTCAGGCTGGTGAAGTCGAACAGGTTGCGGTCCGCCAACTGCGACGGCGCGACGTTCTGCAGCGCGCGGAAGATGCTTTCGGTGCGGCCCGGGTGCTTGCGCTCCCACTCCACCAGCATGTCCTTGACCACCTGGCGCTGCAGGTTCTCTTGCGAGCCGCACAGGTTGCACGGGATGATCGGGAATTCACGCATGTCCGAGTAGGCCTGGATATCCTTCTCGCTGCAGTAGGCCAGCGGGCGAATCACCACGTTACGGCCATCGTCAGCACGCAGCTTGGGCGGCATGCCCTTGAGCGAGCCATTGAAGAACATGTTGAGGAAGAACGTCTCGACGATGTCGTCGCGGTGGTGCCCCAGGGCCATCTTGGTCGCGCCGATTTCGTCGGCGAAGGTGTACAGGGTGCCACGGCGCAGGCGCGAGCACAGCGAGCAGGTGGTCTTGCCCTCGGGCACCAGTTCCTTGACCACCGAATAGGTGTCTTTCTCGACGATGTGGTACTCGACGCCCAACTCCTTGAGGTAGGCCGGCAGCACGTGCTCGGGGAAACCCGGCTGCTTCTGGTCCATGTTCACCGCCACGATCTCGAACTTGATCGGTGCCACCTTCTGCAGGTGCAACAGAACGTCGAGCATGGTGTAGCTGTCCTTGCCGCCGGACAGGCAGACCATGACCTTGTCGCCATCCTCGATCATGTTGAAGTCGGTGATGGCTTCGCCGGCGAGACGACGCAGGCGTTTTTGCAGTTTGTTCTGGTTGACCGAGAGGGTGCCCATAGCGCTTGGATCCGCGAGGTGTGACAAAAGCCGGCTATTTTACGCACAAACTACGCGGCGCTGTAGGCATTCCGATAAAGACTTCGTTGTAATCAACAGCACGCCTTACAGCGCAATTTGCTCTAAAAAGCACGGTTTGTGCCGGTAACCGCTTCCTATACTGCGACATAAGGCCACATTACCGCTTGCATCGGTGTTCGGGCCTCGGGCCGCTTGCGCTCCATCTGGGGGGCGTTTGGCAACATTGAGAGGAGTGATCGGCATGATTCATCACGTTGTGGGGCTGTTTACCCATCCCGATCAGGAGTGGCGGGAGATTCGTGGCGAAGAAGAAACCATCAGCCACATGTACCTGACGCACACCTTGATCCTGGCGGCGATCCCTGCCGTTTCCGCATTTATCGGTACTACCCAGGTGGGCTGGGTGATTGGCGACCGGCCGGCAGTGATGCTGACCATGGAAAGCGCAATCTGGATGAGCATCATGTCCTACCTGGCGATGCTCGCCGGGGTGGCGGTGATGGGCGCGTTCATCCACTGGATGGCCCGCACCTACGATGCCAACCCCTCCATGGCGCAGTGCATTGCCTTTGCCACCTACACCGCCACCCCGTTGTTCCTTGGCGGCCTGGCAGCCCTTTACCCGCACCTGTGGCTGGGCATGCTGATCGGCACTGCGGCCATTTGTTATACCGTGTACCTGCTGTATGTCGGCTTGCCGACGTTCATGAACATTCCGTCCGATGAAGGCTTCCTGTTTTCCAGCTCGGTGCTGGCGGTGGGCCTTGTGGTGCTGGTAGCGATCATGGCCGCTACCGTGATCATCTGGGGACTGGGCGTGGGGCCCGTCTATACCAACTAGCGCGATAACTACACAGAACCAACACTGGGGCATCAAGTCAGAGGCCGCCGCAAGGCGGCTTCTGGCTGTGTGCTGACCGGTGGCTCGGCAAGCCGCCAGGGCTTGCGGCATAATGCCTGGTCAGGAGAATTACCCCGCCATGCCCGAGCTGCTCAAACAACGCGTCGAAACCTGTTACCAGCAAGCCGAAACCTTCTTCAAACGCCCCTTCCCGCGCCCGGAAATCAGCTTCAAGCTGCGCGGCCAGAAGGCCGGCGTCGCTCACCTGCACGAGAACCTGCTGCGCTTCAACCTGCAGTTGTACCGCGAAAACCAGGAGGACTTCCTGCGCCAGACCGTGGCCCACGAGGTGGCGCACCTGGTGGCTCACCAGCTGTTTGGCGAGCGCATCCAGGCCCATGGCGAGGAATGGCAATTGATCATGCGCGGGGTATATGAATTGCCGCCCAACCGCTGCCATAACTACGCAGTGCAACGGCGGGTGGTCACGCGCTACATCTACCGCTGCCCCTGCCCGCAGAGCGACTTCCCGTTTACTGCACAGCGGCACAAGCTGGTGCGCCAGGGGCGGCGCTACCTGTGCAGGCGGTGTCGGGCGATATTGGAATACAGCGGCGAGACCCGTGTCGAATAGGCCAGACAGGCCAAGGGGGCCGCTGCGCGGCCCATCGCAGGCAAGCCAGCTCCTACAGGTATGTACGATCCTGTAGGAGCTGGCTTGCCTGCGATGGGCTGCGCAGCAGCCCCAATTCCAGCTGATGAAGCTTAACGGCGGGTTACTTCTCGACGAAGGCGCGCTCGATCAGGTAGTCACCCGGCTCACGCATGCGGGCAGAGACTTTCAGGCCGAAGCTGTCGAGCACTTCGCTGGTTTCGTCCAGCATGCTTGGGCTACCGCAGATCATCGCACGGTCGTCCTGCGGGTTGATCGGCGGCAGGCCGATGTCGCTGAACAGCTTGCCGCTGCGCATCAGGTCGGTCAGGCGGCCCTGGTTCTCGAACGGCTCGCGGGTCACGGTCGGGTAGTAGATCAGCTTGTCACGCACCGACTCACCGAAGAACTCGTTCTGCGGCAGGTGCTCGGTGATGAACTCGCGATAGGCCACTTCGTTCACGTAACGCACGCCGTGAACCAGGATCACTTTTTCGAAGCGCTCGTAGGTTTCCGGGTCCTGGATGACGCTCATGAACGGCGCCAGGCCAGTACCGGTGCTCAGCAGGTACAGGTGCTTGCCCGGGTTCAGGTCGTCGAGGACCAGGGTGCCGGTAGGCTTCTTGCTGATGATGATCTCGTCGCCTTCCTTCAGGTGCTGCAACTGGGAAGTCAGCGGGCCGTCCGGCACCTTGATGCTGAAGAATTCCAGGTGCTCTTCCCAGTTCGGCGAGGCGATGGAATAGGCGCGCATGAGCGGGCGGCCGCTTTCCTGCTGCAGGCCGATCATCACGAACTGACCGTTCTCGAAGCGCAGGCCCGGATCACGGGTGCACTTGAAGCTGAACAGGGTGTCGTTCCAGTGGTGCACACTGAGGACACGTTCGTGGTTCATGTTGCTCATCGATGGGGCTCCTGAAGAAAGACGCAGCGCGCGCAAGACGCGCAGTTGCGCGATAGTTTAGGGGCAGCGACAATATCTGTTAACTGAATTATCAAGATATGTGTTATCGGTTATATAGATATGCGATTCACTCTCCGTCAGCTTCAGGTGTTCGTCGCCGTAGCCCAGCATCAAAGCGTCTCGCGGGCCGCTGGCCTGCTTGCGCTCTCGCAGTCGGCCGCCAGCACGTCCATCACCGAACTCGAGCGCCAATCCAGCTGCCAGCTGTTCGACCGCGCCGGTAAACGCCTGAGCCTCAACGCCCTGGGCCATCAGCTGCTGCCACAGGCTGTCGCCCTGCTCGACCAGGCCAAGGAAATCGAAGACTTGCTCAACGGCAAGTCCGCCTTCGGCTCGCTGGCGGTGGGCGCCACGCTGACCATCGGCAACTACCTGGCGACCCTGCTGATCGGCAGCTTCATGCAGGTGCACCCGGAAAGCCAGGTCAAGCTGCATGTGCAGAACACTGCGCATATTGTGCAACAGGTCGCCCATTACGAAATTGATCTGGGTCTGATCGAAGGTGATTGCAACCACCCGGACCTGGAGGTTCAGCCTTGGGTCGAAGACGAGCTGGTCGTGTTCTGCGCGCCCCAGCACCCACTGGCAACGCTGGGCAGCGCGAACATTCAGACATTGTCGCAGGAGGCCTGGATCCTTCGCGAGCAAGGCTCCGGCACGCGCCTGACCTTTGACCAAGCCATGCGCCACCACCGCGCCAACCTGAACATTCGCCTGGAGCTCGAACACACCGAGGCCATCAAGCGTGCTGTGGAATCTGGCCTGGGCATCGGCTGCATTTCGCGCCTGGCCCTGCGCGATGCCTTCCGCCGCGGCAGCCTGGTACCGGTCGAAACCCCGGAGCTGGACCTGATGCGTCAGTTCTATTTCATTTGGCACAAGCAGAAGTACCAGACCTCGGCCATGCGCGAGTTTCTGGAGCTATGCCGCAACTTCACCGCGGGCTTCACCCGCAGTGATGAGATCGTGCTACCGCCTATTGCCTAGAGCAGAATAACGCCCCAGACCAGCGCAACCATGGTGAGTGCCACCAACTGCGCGGCGCTGCCCATGTCCTTGGCGTTTTTCGACAAGGGGTGACGCTCAAGCGAAATGCGGTCGATGGCAGCCTCTACCGCCGAGTTGAACAGCTCGACGATCAAGCCCAGCAGGCACACCGCGATCATGATCGCCCGCTCCGCGCGGCTGACCGGCAGCCAGAAGGCGGTCGGGATCAGCAGCACATTGAGCAGTACCAGTTGACGGAACGCGGCCTCGCCCTTGAAGGCGGCGCGCAAACCATCCAGCGAATAGCCGGCGGCGTTGAAGATACGTTTGAGGCCGGTCTGGCCTTTGAATGGCGACATGTGCGTCACTTCACCGATGAAAGGCCGGCAGACTAGTCCAGCTGGGGTCAAAAAAGCGTGAAGAAGCAGCCAGTTAGTGGCTGGCAACCGATTCAAGTTGTTGCAGCAGCAAGGCCGCCTGGGTGCGCGTGCGCACGCCCAGCTTGCGGAATATCGCCGTCACGTGGGCCTTGATGGTGGCCTCCGAGACACTCAGCTCATAGGCGATCTGCTTGTTCAGCAAGCCTTCGCAGACCATGGTCAGCACGCGGAACTGCTGGGGCGTGAGGCTGGCCAGCCCTTCGCTGGCCGCTTTGGCTTCAGCCGAAACGTCGACTTTCTCGAAGGCTTGCGGCGGCCACCAGACCTCACCGTCCAACACCTTGCGCACGGCGTCCTGAATCACTTCCAGCGGGCTGGATTTGGGAATGAAACCACTGGCACCAAACTCGCGGGACTTCACCACGACGGCTGCCTCTTCCTGCGCCGACACCATGACCACGGGGATCTGCGGGTATTGCCCACGCAGCAGGACCAGCCCGGAGAACCCGTAGGCGCCCGGCATGTTCAGGTCCAGCAGGACCAGATCCCAGTCGGCTTTTTCGCTCAGTCGGGTTTCCAGTTCGGCAATGCTCGCCACTTCAACCAGGCGTACATCGGCGCCAAGGCCGAGGGTAACAGCCTGGCGCAGGGCGCCACGAAACAGTGGGTGGTCATCGGCAATCAGGATTTCGTAAGTGGCCATCGATCTAAGGATCCTGTTCTGTGCCAGGCGCTGCGGGGTAGTAAGGGCGCTTGGCGGAAAGGCACGGCGAAGTCCGGGGTAACGGCACCTTCGGCGTGCCCGAATCGGCGCCAAGGATGCCGAGCACGGTCGGGGTGGTCAAGCCAATTGCCCTGCCGCACTCGCCCACCCTGGCTGCCAGCCCCGACATTATGAACCAAACCGGCCCGACTGCCCCTTGGACTATAGGAAGGTATGCAAACGCTGATGCGCGTCGTCCTGTTCATCCAGCGGCAAATGCCGCTTGGCGCTCAGGTAGTGCAGGCTGAACACGTCCAGGTAAGCGTCCAGGGCCTGGGAGGCGCGCTGGTCGCCGGCCAGTTCCAGGCACATGGCCGCCACTTCCGCCGTGCAGAAGTGATCGTCACGTTTGGAACGACGCAGGCGGTAGCGCGACATCTGCTCGGCCTCCAGGCTCAACACCGGGAAGCGGTCCAGGTAGGGGCTCTTGCGGAACATCTTGCGCGCCTCGGTCCAGGTGGCGTCGAGCAGGATGAACAACGGCCGCTTGCCGGGTTCGCGCACCACCTCGTTGACCACCCGTTCCTGGGCAACGAACTCGCCAGGGAAGACGATATAGGGCTGCCACTGGGGCTGTTCGAGCAGCGCCAGCAGGTTGTCGTCCACCGCAGTACGCTGCCAGCCGAAGGCCGAGGTGTCCTCGACCAGGTCGGCGATCAGCCAACCGGTGTTGGTCGGCTTCAGTGGCTCGGTGTCGTGCATCAGCAGGCACACGCCCGACTCCGCCGGCACCCGGGGCTTCCAGGCGCACAGGCAATGGCTGGCAATGACCCGGCAATGCGGGCAACGGACGGCCCGTGAACCACGGGCAATGAACGGCTTGTTGCTGCGGGCCAGGCGTTCGGCGCGCAAGCGCGCTACCGCGTGGCTCATGCTGGCAGGCCTTTGAACAGGTTGAAAATGCACACTGCGACGGCTCGGATACACAAAACGCAAGTCTACCAGAGCAGGCGTCATTTGCCGTGCAGCGGGACGGGCTGGCCCCTTATAATCGACACTTTGGCGAGCCTGACGCGCGCAAAAGCGCGCATCAGGGAACGCCACCTGCCGGCGCATGTCAAACCGCCAGTCATTGAACCAGGAGAGATACATGCTGCGTCTTATCGTCCCGACCCTGAGCCTTCTGCTCACCCTGCCCCTGGCGGCCCAGGCGGCGTCCAAACAGGACTACGACCTGAACAAGATGCTGCAGAAGGTCGCTACGGAAAGCAGCGTCGGCACGCCGCGCGCCATCAACGAAGACATCCTCGACCAGGGTTATACCGTCGAAGGCAAGGCGCTGGTCAACCACCTGAGCGTGCGCCAGAGCCACGCCGAGCGCATGCAGGCCAACCCCGAGCAAGTGCGCAGCCAGTTGGGCGACAGCGTCTGCCGTAACAGCGGCTTCCGCAACCTGATGTCCAAGGGCGCCGTCATGGTCTATCGCTTCACGGTCTACAAGACCAACCAGCCAGTCATGGACCAGGCATTTGACGCCGCCAGCTGCGTCGCGGGCAGCAAGAAGAAGTAAACCTAGACCACGGGGTGGTCATCAGGGGCGCGCCACTGCTCCTCCTCGGCATCGGCGCGCAACTCTGCCAGAAGCGCTTGCAGGTAGCGTGACTGGCACTCCAGCCCCGAAAGCCTGCGACGGCACTCTGCCTCAAGGCTCAGGTGATGCGCCTGAGCTGCATGTTCCAGCTGCTGATACAGCTGCCGGTCCACTTCGATGGTCAAGCGATGCATACCGCCACCTCCTGCATCGATACGATTCGCTTTCCCAGTTAATCAAACCCTCACCCCCATAGGCTGCGCGCCGACGAGCGGCGTTCGCCATCACTTCGGCACGATCAGGCGCAACGGTCTAGATTGATAGCGAGAGCGCCAAAAAACGCCCAGATGGATTTTTGCCACTGCACCATGGCCTTGAAGGCCTACTGCAACGCTCGGGGTACACACTCGAGCCTGAGCAGCCAGCGACGCACGCAGTGTCGCGGCCGGGACACACCATCGACCCGGTCAGAGGTTTTGCTGCAGAAGGAGACGTTGAATGCCTTACCAACCCAACGAGCTGTTGTTCAATCACTTCAGGGACAACAACATCGACCTAAGCAAGATTGACGAACAGCTGCAACTGGTTGCACCGAACAGCCCCAACTTGCCGCTGTACCGGGACATGATGCTGACCATCCTGCGCATGGCCCACGACGACACAGATCGCTGGAGCGCCAAGATCACCCTGCAGGCGCTGCGCGAGCTTGATCATTCATTCCGCGCCCTGGAGCGCTACAAGGGCCGTCGCAAGGTCACGGTGTTCGGCTCGGCCCGAACCCCGCTGGAACACCCAATGTACGCCTTGGCCCGTGAACTGGGCGCCACCCTGGCACGCTCCGACCTGATGGTCATCACCGGCGCTGGCGGCGGCATCATGGCGGCAGCGCATGAAGGGGCCGGCAGCGATCACAGCCTGGGCTTCAACATCACCCTGCCGTTCGAACAGCATGCCAACCCCACGGTGGACGGCACCGACAAACTGCTGCCGTTCCACTTCTTCTTCATTCGCAAGCTGTTCTTCGTCAAGGAGGCTGATGGGCTGGTGCTCTGCCCTGGCGGCTTCGGCACGCTGGATGAAGCACTCGAAGTGCTCACGCTGATCCAGACCGGCAAGAGCCCGCTGGTGCCGGTGGTGTTGCTTGACTCACCCGGGGGCACCTTCTGGCGCGACTGCCTCGACTTCATCAGCCGTCAGCTCGAAGAAAACCGCTACATCCTGCCCAGCGACCTCAAGCTGGTGCGCCTGGTGCACAGCGCCGATGAGGCGGTGGAGGAAATCAACCAGTTCTACAGCAACTACCACTCCAGCCGCTGGCTGAAAAACCAGTTCGTGATCCGCATGCATCACCCGCTCAGCGAGGCGGCGCTGTACGACATCCAGGAGGGCTTCGCCGATCTGCGCCTGAGCGGCAAATACCACCAGCACGCCGACAGCGGCGCGGAACACGAGGTGGGTAATTTCAGCCATCTGACCCGGTTGTCGTTCGCCTTCAACGGCCGCGACCAGGGCCGCCTGCGCGAACTGGTGGACTTTATCAACCTGCCGGAAAACTGGGCCAAGCCTCAGCCTATGCACACGACTCAGCGGGCCAGGGAGGCATTGAAGGTTAGTTGAGACTCACCGCTACCTTGTGGGAGCAACTGTCTTGTGGTGCTTGTTCCGGCCTCTTCGCGGGCAAGCCCGCTCCCACAGGTAACGTGGGAGCGGGCTTGCCCCGCGAACACCGGCGAAGCCGGTGCCATGCACCGCGTAGCCGCATTCGCGGGACAAGTCGGATCGCCGCACCGCCGCTCCCACCCGAACTGTGTAACCCCCAAGTCTAGCGCCGCACCTGTGGGGACTGGCGTGCCCTCATTCACCGGCGAAGCCGGCTCTCACACCGTTTTAGTAGTCGTCGAGATCCCGACCACTGAGCAGGCGGCCGATCATTTCCAGGGAGAACCCACGGTAGGCAAGGAATCGGGTTTGCTGGGCACGGCTGCGGGGGTCATGCGGGCGTTGCCCGGCAAACTTGCGTTGCCAGACATCCATCAAACGCTGTGCCCAATCCACACCGCTTTCCCGTAACGCCTGATCGATATCGCCACGGTCCAGGCCACGCTGGCCCAGTTCTTCGCGTATACGCGCAGGGCCATAGCCGGAATTGGAGCGGTACCTGATGAAGCTTTCGAGGTAGCGGGCTTCGCTGAGCAACCCTTCTTCGGCGAGCCGATCGAGCTCAGGCTCGATCATCTCATCCAGAGCGCCTCGCTGACGCAGTTTGCGCGTCAGCTCGACGCGACCATGCTCACGTCGCGCGAGCAGGTCCATGGCTGTCCGCCGAATGGCGACGGGGGTGTCGAGTACGGCGGACATAGTCGCTATCTACAACAGTGATCAATAACCGGCGTCGGCATCAGCCACGTCGTCGGCACTGGCTTCGGCAGCGGCAGCCTTGCCCGCTTCGGCGGCAGCACCGGCTTTGAGCAGCTTCTCGCGGATCTGCTTCTCGATCTCGGCACCAATGGCCGGGTTCTCAGCCAGGTACTTGGCGGCGTTGGCTTTGCCTTGGCCGATCTTGTTGCCCTGGTAGGCGTACCAGGCACCGGATTTCTCCACCAGCCCCTGAGAAACACCCAGGTCGATGATTTCGCCGTTGCGGTAGATACCCTTGCCGTAGAGGATCTGGAACTCAGCCTGACGGAACGGCGGCGAGACCTTGTTCTTGACGATCTTGACGCGGGTTTCGCTGCCGACCACCTCGTCGCCTTCCTTGACCGCGCCGGTACGGCGGATGTCCAGGCGCACAGAGGCGTAGAACTTCAGGGCGTTACCGCCGGTGGTGGTTTCCGGGCTGCCGAACATCACACCGATCTTCATACGGATCTGGTTGATGAAGATGACCAGGCAGTTGGCGTTCTTGATGTTACCGGTGATCTTGCGCAGCGCTTGGGACATCAGACGAGCCTGCAGGCCCACGTGCATGTCACCCATCTCGCCTTCGATCTCGGCCTTGGGCACCAGGGCTGCCACGGAGTCGACGATGATCACGTCGACCGCGTTGGAGCGCACCAGCATGTCGGTGATTTCCAGCGCCTGCTCACCGGTGTCTGGCTGCGACACCAGCAGGTCGTCGACATTGACGCCCAGCTTGCCGGCGTATTCCGGGTCAAGGGCGTGCTCGGCGTCGACGAAGGCGCAGGTGGCGCCGTTCTTCTGGGCTTCGGCGATGACCGACAGGGTCAGCGTGGTTTTACCCGAGGACTCCGGGCCGTAGATTTCGACGATACGGCCTTTTGGCAGGCCGCCAATGCCGAGGGCGATGTCCAGGCCCAGGGAACCGGTGGAGATAGCCGGGATGCCGGTGCGCTCGTGGTCGCCCATGCGCATGACTGCGCCTTTGCCGAATTGGCGTTCGATCTGACCCAGGGCCGCAGCCAAGGCGCGTTTCTTGTTGTCGTCCATTGAAACCCTCACGTGTTCGACTTGGCCCTGATGGCCGGAATACCTGTATAAGTAGCCAGTATTATTCCACAGCGAAGCGCGCGCGCAAACCCCTGTCGTCGATTTACTCGGCACCAAGCTGTAACAAGCCGTCTAACGCGGCGATCACCGTTTGTCGGCGCACCGCATCACGGTCGCCGTCGAACTGGCGGCGCTCGCTGAAGACACGGCTGCCATCGGCCCAGGCCAGCCATACGGTACCCACCGGTTTTGCCGGCGAGCCACCGTCCGGCCCGGCCACACCGCTCACCGCCACCGCAAAGCGCGCGCCGCTGGCCGCCTGCGCCCCGCGGGCCATGGCTTCGACCACCTCCTGGCTAACCGCACCCACCTGGCCGAACAGTGCCGCGGGCACCCCCAGCTGGCGGGTCTTCTGGGCATTGGAGTAGGTCACGTACCCGGCCTCGAACCAGGCCGAACTGCCGGGGATGCGGGTAATGGCCTCGGCGATGCCACCGCCCGTGCAGGATTCGGCGGTGGTCACCTGGGCATTGAAGCGGCGCAGGTGCTCGCCCAGGCGGGCGGAAAGTGCGGTGATCGGGTCCATGTCAGGCTCCTTGAAGACTGCGCACTACCCTACCACCCCATGCGCGGCGCGGCTTCAGGAAACCTTCAGGCTATCGCGGGCAATGGCGCTAAACGCACGCTCGTCGCGCCGCCCAAGACGCGGTAGGCCGGCTGGCCAGCCCTGGGTCCAGTCCAGGCCACGCAAATGGCGCATGTCCTCAATCGCCGAACGCCACCAGACCACCTTGCAGGCGCGCTGGTAATCGTCGCTGCCGATGACACTGCCATATAAAAGCTTGCGGCCGACACCCCGGAGCTCTGGGGGCACGCGCGTAAGGCTCCACTTGACCGAAAGGCGGTTGAGCCAGGATGGCACCGGGCGATGCGCAGGCACCTTCAAGGCCAGGCCAGGCATCTTCGCCGTAAAGCGCTCGCCGTGGCGGGCGAAGAAAATCTCCAGAATGGCGTGGATGTACTGCTTCATCGCAAAGTAGTGGCTGATCACGCCACGCGCCTGGTTGATCTGCGCGCCCTGCAACTCGAACGAAAAGGCGATCTGCTCGATGGTGTGCAACTCACGGGCGTAAGGCGTCCACGCATCGATGCGCTGGATGGCACGTTCGGCAATGCCGGCATTCTCACGGGTGAAGCCCAGGACACCGCTGTTGCACAGCCGCAGGTCGTCGCTCGGCACAGCGCCCGCACGCGCAAGCCCTGCGCTGAAGCCGAGGTAGTCCTCACGGTGCGACGCCTCGGCCCAGCTCATCTCGACCTCGTCCACCAGGTACTGCCCAGCATCCACCTGGCCAAACAGCTTCAGCGGTGACTGCAGGAACACCGTGTCGGTGTCGATGAAAACAGTCTTGTCCGCCCACTGCCCCGCCTGCGCAATGGCGCAGGCCTTGCGCCGATGGGTGTAGCCGCCCTCCCCGGTCCAGGCCTGCAGGGTCACGTCATCCAGCGCGATCACCTCAACCGGCCAACCGGCGAATGCCTGCGGCTGGTCGGTCAACACACGAATCACTGGCAGCTCCGCCGGCTTGCAGCGCGCCAGGGCGGTCAGGATGCTGAGCTTGGCTTCCAGCTGGTAAATCCGCCGATCACCGTACAGGAGGTAGATCAGTTGCTGCTTTACATAAGGGATACGGCTGGACAGGTTCATCACTACGTCACGGCTAGGGGCATTCAAAAAGGCCGCGCATTCTAGTGCAGTCAAGGACGAAGCTCCATGATGGCCCGCCGAACTGCGCGCACATGCCCCACTGCGGCCGCCTGCATCTGGATGAAAAAGCCTGTACCATTGCCGGTTTTACCATCGCCAACCAGATCACCCGCTGTAAGGCCCTGAATGTCAGATCTCTCCGCACACACCCCGATGATGCAGCAGTACTGGAAGCTGAAAAACCAGCACCCGGACCAGCTGATGTTCTACCGCATGGGCGATTTCTACGAGATCTTCTACGAAGATGCGAAGAAAGCCGCAAAACTGCTGGATATCACCCTGACCGCGCGCGGCCAGTCGGCCGGCCAGTCCATCCCCATGTGCGGCATTCCGTTCCATTCGCTGGAAGGCTACCTGGCCAAACTGGTCAAGCTCGGCGAATCGGTGGTGATCTGCGAACAGATTGGCGACCCGGCAACCAGCAAGGGCCCGGTGGAGCGCCAGGTGGTGCGCATCATTACCCCTGGCACGGTCAGCGACGAAGCACTGCTCGACGAGCGCCGCGACAACCTGATTGCCGCGCTGCTGGGCGATGAGCGCCTGTTTGGCCTGGCGGTGCTGGACATCACCAGTGGCAACTTCGGCGTGCAAGAGATCAAAGGCTGGGAAAACCTGCTGGCCGAGCTCGACCGCCTCAACCCGGTCGAACTGCTGATCCCCGACGACTGGCCACGCGACCTGCCGGCCGAAAAACGCCCTGGCGCGCGCCGCCGCGCCCCGTGGGACTTCGACCGCGATTCGGCGCGCAAGGCCCTGTGCCAGCAATTCGCGACCAAGGACCTCAAAGGCTTTGGCTGCGACAAGCTGACCCTGGCCATCGGCGCCGCCGGATGCCTGCTGACCTACGCCAAGGAAACCCAGCGCACCGCCCTGCCGCACCTGCGCAGCCTGCGCCACGAGCGCCTGGACGACACGGTCATCCTGGATGGCGCCAGCCGCCGCAACCTGGAGCTGGACGTCAACCTGGCGGGCGGGCGCGACAATACCCTGCAGTCGGTGATCGACCGCTGCCAGACCGCCATGGCCAGCCGCTTGCTGACCCGCTGGCTGAACCGCCCACTGCGTGACCTCAAGGTCCTGCAGGCGCGCCAGGATTCGATCCGTTGCCTGCTCGACGGCTACCGTTTCGAAAAACTGCAGCCGCAGCTCAAGGAAATTGGCGATATCGAGCGGATCCTCGCCCGTATCGGCCTGCGCAATGCCCGCCCACGCGACCTCGCACGCCTGCGTGATGCCCTCGGCGCCCTGCCCGAGCTGCAAAACGCCATGGCCGAGCTGGAAGCCCCGCACCTGGCGCGCCTGGCCGCCATTACCGGCACCTACCCAGAGCTGGCCAGCCTGCTGGAGCGGGCGATCATCGACAACCCGCCCGCGGTAATCCGTGATGGCGGCGTGCTCAAGGCCGGCTACGACAATGAGCTGGACGAGTTGCTGGCGATCAGCGAGAACGCTGGCCAGTTCCTGATCGACCTGGAAGCCCGTGAAAAAGCCCGTACCGGCCTGGCCAATCTCAAGGTCGGCTACAACCGCGTGCATGGCTACTTCATCGAGCTGCCGACCAAGCAGGCCGAACAAGCCCCGGGCGACTACATTCGCCGCCAGACCCTCAAGGGTGCGGAGCGCTTCATCACCCCAGAGCTCAAGGCGTTCGAGGACAAGGCACTGTCGGCCAAGAGCCGCGCCCTGGCCCGCGAGAAGATGCTTTACGATGCCCTGCTCGAAACCCTGATCAGCCACCTGGCACCGCTGCAAGACAGCGCTGCCGCCTTGGCCGAACTGGATGTGCTGAGCAACCTCGCCGAGCGTGCCCTGAACCTCGACCTGAACTGCCCTCGCTTCGTCGACGAGCCGTGCTTGCGCATCGACCAGGGCCGTCACCCGGTGGTCGAGCAGGTGCTGACCACGCCGTTCGTGGCCAACGACCTGAACCTGGACAACAGCACCCGCATGCTGATCATTACCGGCCCGAACATGGGCGGTAAATCTACCTACATGCGCCAGACCGCCTTGATCGTGCTGATGGCGCACATCGGCAGTTTCGTGCCGGCAGCCCAGTGCGAGCTGTCGCTGGTCGACCGCATCTTCACCCGCATCGGCTCGAGTGACGACCTGGCCGGCGGGCGCTCGACCTTCATGGTCGAGATGAGTGAAACCGCCAACATTCTGCACAACGCCACCGACCGCAGCCTGGTGCTGATGGACGAAGTCGGCCGCGGCACCAGCACCTTCGATGGCCTGTCGCTGGCCTGGGCCGCCGCCGAGCGCCTGGCCCAGTTGCGTGCTTACACGCTGTTCGCCACGCACTACTTCGAGCTCACTGTACTGCCGGAAAACGAGCCGTTGGTGGCCAACGTGCACCTGAACGCCACCGAGCACAACGAGCGCATCGTCTTCCTGCACCATGTGCTGCCAGGCCCTGCCAGCCAAAGCTACGGCCTGGCCGTGGCCCAACTGGCCGGCGTGCCCACACCGGTCATTCAGCGCGCCCGCGAGCACCTGGGCCGCCTGGAAACCGCGAGCCTGCCGCACGAGCAGCCGTTGGGCAAGCAGGCCAAGGATGAGCCACACGTCCCGCACCAGAGCGATCTGTTCGCCAGCCTGCCACACCCGGCCATCGAGAAGCTGGGCAAGCTGGACCTGGACGACATGACCCCGCGCCAAGCTATCGAAATGCTATATCAACTAAAGAACCTGTTATAACGGCGCCCACTACAAGCTGGTAGAATCCGCCGCGGTTTGCTGGTGCTGCAGGTTATTAGCCTGGCCTGCAGCCACATACCCGTAAACCGCGCGGCCCCGAGAGGAAGGGCCGCCGCCGTCGCCTGAGGAGAGAACTAGAAATGACCTTCGTCGTCACCGACAACTGCATCAAATGCAAATACACCGACTGCGTGGAAGTCTGTCCGGTGGACTGCTTCTACGAAGGCCCGAACTTCCTGGTCATCCACCCGGACGAGTGCATCGACTGCGCACTGTGCGAGCCGGAATGCCCAGCGCAAGCCATCTTCTCGGAAGACGAAGTGCCATCGGGCATGGAGAACTTCATCGAGCTGAACGCCGAACTGGCGGAAATCTGGCCAAACATCACCGAGCGTAAGGACGCCCTGCCGGACGCTGAAGAGTGGGATGGCAAGACTGGCAAGATTGCAGATCTGGAGCGCTGATAGCGCGCGGATACGAAAAAGGCCCATTCGGGCCTTTTTTCATTTTCAGCAAGCAAAAAAAAGGGGCGGTATGACCCGCCCACATTTTTTTCCGTAGTCCCTGATTGTCCCAAACATCATCCTGATGAAATCGCTTCTTGCGATGTCCTTGGCTTTCTCCCTGAAAGCCTGTGCATGTCCGTGTGCACAGTTCGAATACTAGCGACTTCAGCGGGCGAGACAACCGAGGCACCTCTCAAGATATTACCGCGGACACTTTTCCTCACATCCAAATAATCTATGATTTTCAGTGAGTTGGGATTACGGCGGAGCTGAAAACGACAATGATTTACTGTTGGTTGCATAGATAGCTTACAAAACAAGTAAGCGATCTCTTACACGCGATGTTACTGGGGTGGCGCGGTACACAAATGCTGGATGGCGAATCTGGCTTCTGCCCTGTGCATCACCCCTGTAGGAGCAGCCTTGTGCTGCGAAGAGGCCAGTGATCCCAGCGGGAATTTGCACTGTTGCCACCGGCCTCTTCGCAGCACAAGGCTGCTCCTACAGGGAGGCGCATTTACAGGGAGGCGCGTTATTCTGGCTGCACCGCGCACACAAAAACGCCCCGAGGCTATCGGGGCGTCTTATGCTGGCGAACAGCTTGTTACTGGAACAACGACTCGCTAGACAGGCCATTCTTCTCGAGGATCTCGCGCAAGCGCTTGAGCCCCTCTACCTGGATCTGCCGTACACGCTCACGCGTCAGGCCGATCTCCAGGCCAACATCTTCCAGGGTGCTGCTCTCATGCCCACGCAGGCCAAAGCGGCGCACCACCACCTCACGCTGCTTGTCGGTCAGCTCACCCAGCCACTGATCAATGCTCTGCGACAGGTCGTCGTCCTGCAGCAGCTCACACGGGTCGGTTGGGCGGTCATCGGTAAGGGTATCGAGCAGGGTCTTGTCCGAGTCCGGCCCGAGCGAAACATCCACCGAAGACACCCGCTCGTTCAGCCCCAGCATCCGCTTGACCTCAGCGACAGGCTTCTCCAGCAAGGTGGCGATTTCTTCTGGCGAGGGCTCGTGATCGAGCTTCTGGGTCAGCTCCCGCGCAGCGCGCAGGTAGACGTTGAGCTCCTTGACCACATGGATCGGTAGGCGAATGGTACGGGTCTGGTTCATGATCGCCCGTTCGATGGTCTGGCGAATCCACCACGTCGCATAGGTCGAGAAACGGAAACCACGTTCCGGGTCGAATTTCTCGACCGCACGAATCAACCCCAGGTTGCCCTCCTCGATCAGGTCGAGCAACGACAGGCCACGATTCACATAACGACGGGCAATTTTCACAACCAGGCGCAGGTTGCTTTCGATCATGCGCTTGCGGCCGGCGGGGTCGCCTTTTTGCGACAGGCGCGCAAAATGCACTTCCTCTTCTGGCGACAGCAGAGGCGAGAATCCAATCTCATTGAGGTACAACTGAGTAGCATCAAGTGCCCGAGTGTAATCGATGTACTTGTGCTGCTTGAGCGAAGAGCCGGTCTTGGCCCTTGTCCGAACCGAAGATACAGCAGGTTCGTCTGACACCACATCCGTTTCCAAAACGATGCCCGTCTCCATCAGGAGGACGTCATCGTCGATGTCAAACTCCGGCGCTTCTTTATTGAGAGCCATTGTTATAGTCCTTTGCTGAGTTCGAACTCAGACTCGAGCGGCACCTGTATCCCTGGCAGCGCTGGAGCCTGTCCCCTCTACATCAGAGGAACAGGCCAGGTACAACAATCAACGACGTGGCAGGAACTGGAGCGGATCGACGGGTTTGCCCTGGCGGCGAATCTCGAAATGCAGCTTCACCCGATCAGTGCCCGTGGACCCCATTTCAGCAATCGACTGCCCAGCCTTGACCTGCTGCCCCTCCCGAACCAACAGCCTGCGGTTGTGACCGTAGGCACTGACGTAGGTATCGCTGTGCTTGATGATGATCAGCTCGCCGTAGCCCCGCAAGCCACTCCCGGCGTAGACCACTGCACCATCAGACGCAGCAAAAACAGGCTGTCCCAAATCACCGGCGATATCAATGCCTTTATTCAAACTACCGTTTGAAGCAAATTTTCCAATTAGCACGCCATTGGCCGGCCAGGTCCAACCGCCTACCGCGCGCTCTGCTGCCGGCACGGTGGCGACCACCGGCGCACTGGTTGTCGGGGCCGTCGTAGCCGGCTTGGTGCTACCGCTGGGGGCGGTGCCGGTGCTACCGACGGGGCGACGAATGACCGTGGTTTTGCTCGAAGACGAAGGGTTGGACACCACCGTGGTGCTACCCGCGGCGCCGCTGCTGAAGCGAATCGGCTGGCCAGGGCGAATGGTGTAAGGCGCCGGGATGCCGTTGCGGGCGGCCAGCTCCTTGTAGTCCCAGCCGTAACGGAAGGCGATGGAGAACAACGTATCGCCCGGCTTGACGATGTACTGACCGGAAGTCACCGTCGGCCGCTTGGGCGCTGCATTGTTACGGTCGACCACCCGCGCGCTTGTCGAGCTGGTGTTGGAACAACCCGCCAGCAAGGTGCCCATGGCCAGTGCAATCACCAGAAGCTTGAAACCCGCCCAATCCTTGCGCTGCCGAATGACTGTGTGACCCACCCGCGCTCCCCTCATGGTGCCGAATACCGAAATAACGATAAGAAATGCAATATTGTTGCAATTATAACCGAGCCCACCTGTATTGGGTGGACGGCTGCAAAGGCCACTAGAGCTATAGCAGATCACCCCGCCAGATAGACAGGGCAATGGCGCAAGAATTCGTCGCTGGCGTAAATATTCCGTGGTTCAGGCCAGCGGGCCATTGAGCAATGGCACGAAGCGCACAGCGCCTAGCACACGCCGGGAGAACCCATGCTCCTCACGCACGATCAGCATCAACTGCTGTGTCTCGCCTGCCGGGCCCACCGGAATCACCATGCGCCCCCCCGGCGCCAGTTGATCGAGCAGTGCCTGTGGCACCTCGGGCGCCACGGCAGTGACGATGATGCCGTTGTAGGGCGCCAGCGCCTGCCAGCCCTCGCAACCATCGCCCCAGCGAAACACCACGTTACGCAGGTTCAGCTCTACCAGGCGCTCCTTGGCGCGATCCTGCAGCACCTTGATGCGCTCCACCGAGAACACCCGCTCCACCAGCTGGGCAAGTATCGCCGTCTGGTAGCCGGAGCCTGTGCCGATCTCCAGCACCTTGTCGAGCGGCCCGGCCTCAAGCAGCAGCTCGCTCATGTGCGCAACCATGAACGGCTGCGAGATGGTCTGGTTGTGGCCGATCGGCAGCGCCGTGTCTTCGTAGGCGCGATGCGCCAGGGCCTCGTCGACGAACAGGTGGCGCGGGGTGCGGCGGATCGCGTCGAGCACCTTGGGGTTCGCCACGCCTTCTTCGCACAGGCGCTGGATCAGCCGCTCCCGGGTCCGTTGGGAGGTCATGCCGATACCCCGGCGCAACATATCGTCCTCACGCATCAGAGCAGGCCCTCCAGCCAACCGTCGAGCTGTTCGAAAGCATCGTTGAAGGTGCGGTCAAGCTGCAGCGGTGTGATCGATACATAGCCTTGCATCACCGCGTGGAAGTCCGTGCCCGGGCCACCGTCTTCGGCATCGCCGGCCACGGCAATCCAGTACCCCTCCTTGCCGCGCGGGTTGACCACCTTGGTCGGCGCCGCCGCCCGCGCCCGGTGACCGAGGCGGGTGAGCTGGATGCCGCGGATGTGCTCCAGCGGCAGGTTGGGGATATTGACGTTGAGCACGGTGCGCGGCGGCAGTGCGAGACGCGACTGCGCCTCCACCAGCCGGCGGGCGATGTAGGCCGCCGTGGGCAGGTTGTCCGGCTGGCGCGAGAGCAACGAAAACGCCAGCGACGTGTTGCCCAAAAAGCGGCCTTCCAACGCAGCGGCGACGGTGCCCGAATACAGCACGTCGTCGCCCAGGTTCGCGCCCAGGTTGATCCCCGACACCACCATGTCTGGGGTCTGCGGCAACAGGCCATTGAGCCCCAGGTGCACGCAATCGGTGGGCGTGCCATTGAGGCTGATGAAACCGTTGGCCAGGGTCTGCGGATGCAGCGGCCGGTCCAGCGTCAGCGAACTGCTGGCGCCGCTCTTGTCTTGCTCCGGGGCGATTACCACGCACTCGGCATAATCCACCAGCGCAGCGTGCAGCGCGGCGAGGCCAGGTGCGGTAACACCGTCGTCGTTCGAAATCAGAATACGCATGGGCTGTCCGTCTGCCCTGCCGACACCAGATCCACGACTTCGCGCACCACCACGGTGGCGAAGCATCCGGCCGGAAGGACGAATTCCAGTTGCAGGATATCAGGCTCGGGATAATGCCACGTCAGGCCGCCAATAGGGAGCCGCAGAATGCGCCGTTCGTGATCCATGCCCGCCTGGGCCAGCCAATGGCACAGTGCCGGCTGCCGCGCGGCGACTGCGCTTTCCAACGCGGCAGTGGCACCTGCGGCGGGGGTTTCGCCCTCGCCCCACAGCGCACCGGTGGGATGCAGGTCGAGAATCGCCAAGCGCGGATCGGAACATTCCTGCTCGGTCGCGGGAAAGAAACTACGGCTATCGGTGAAGGCCAACAGGTCCCCGACTTGCGCACGGGCCCAGCTGCCGTCGGCAACCCGGGCGGCGAGAATCTGGTTGAACAGGTAGCTGCGCCCTGCCGAAAGCAAACGCGAACGCACATTGCGTTGCTCTGGCAGCGCCTTGCGGGCCGCCCAGTCGAGGGCGTCATGGACGTTGCCGCCGCCATGGCCAAACCGCTGGCTGCCGAAGTAGTTCGGCACGCCGTGCTGTTTGAGCGCCTCCAGGCGCGCGTCCAGTGCAGCGTGATCGGCCGCCAGGGCCGTCAGGCGCAGGGTGAAGCCGTTGGCCGAATGCGCGCCACGCTGCAGCTTGCGCTGGTGACGCACCTGCTTGAGCACGCGCAGGCTGGCATCCTCGGCACGCGACAGGTCCGGGTCGGCCTTGCCGGGCAGGTGCAGGCTGAACCACTGACGGGTCAGGGCCTGGCGGTCCTTGAGGCCGGCATAGCTGATCGAACGGGCCGGGACGCCTGCGGCGCGGGCCAGTCGGCGGGCCGCTTCTTCAGTGTTGAGCTCGCGCTTTTCGACCCACAGCCATAGGTGCTCACCCTGGCCCGACAGCGGGATATCCAGCACCTCGTCGACCTGGAAGTCTTCAGCCACGGCCTTGAGCACCGCAGTGCCCAGCGCTTCACCCGATGCACGCGGGCCCAGCAGTTCCAGTTCGGTCATGCTGGCAGCAACAGGGCGACCGCATGCACGGCAATCCCCTCCTCACGGCCGGTGAAGCCCAGCTTTTCAGTGGTGGTCGCTTTGACGTTGACCTGGTCGAGCTCAGCTTGCAGGTCTTCGGCGATCAGTTGGCGCATGGTCTCGATGTGCGGCGCCATTTTCGGCGCCTGGGCAACGATGGTGGCGTCGACATTGCCCACCTTCCAGCCCTTGGCCTGGACGATAGCGACCACATGACGCAGCAAGGCACGGCTATCGGCACCCTTGAACTGCGGGTCGGTGTCGGGGAAGTGCTTGCCGATATCACCCAGCGCCGCAGCGCCCAGCAAGGCATCGCTCAGGGCGTGCAGCAGCACGTCACCGTCGGAGTGGGCCAGGAGGCCGTGTTTGTGGGGGATACGGACCCCGCCCAGGGTAATGAAATCACCGTCGCAGAAACGGTGCACATCGTAGCCGTGGCCAATACGCATAGAAAAACGCCCTGATTGAGTCAGGGCGTGATTCTACCTGCTTTGTGCGGTATTGGGGCTGCGCCTTACACCCGGCCCAGCGCCTTCGCATGATGGCGCACGTGGTCTTCGATGAAGCTGGCGATGAAGTAGTAGCTATGGTCGTAGCCAGGCTGCAGGCGCAGGGTCAGTGCATGCCCCCCTTTGCGCGCGGCCTGCTCCAGTGCCTCAGGCTTGAGCTGCTTCTCGAGGAAGTCATCACGGTCGCCCTGGTCCACCAGCAACGGCGGGCAGCTGCCCGCGGGTGTCTCGGCCAGCAGCACGCTGGCATCCCACTCGCGCCAACGCGCACGGTCCTCGCCCAGGTAGCGGCTGAAGGCCTTTTCACCCCACGGGCAGTCCATCGGGTTGCTGATCGGCGAGAACGCCGAGATCGAACGGTAGCGCCCCGGGTTACGCAAGGCGCACACCAATGCGCCATGCCCGCCCATCGAGTGGCCACTGATGCTGCGCTGGTCCGAGGCCGGGAAGTGCGCCTCGATCAGCGCGGGCAACTCCTCTACCACGTAGTCATGCATGCGGTAGTGCTGCGCCCACGGCTGCTGGGTGGCATTAAGGTAGAAGCCGGCCCCCAGGCCAAAGTCCCAGGCGCCATCCGGGTCGCCCGGCACCTGCTCGCCACGCGGGCTGGTGTCGGGCGCAACGATGATCAACCCAAGCTCGGCGGCCAGGCGCTGGGCGCCGGCCTTCTGCATGAAGTTTTCGTCGGTGCAGGTCAGGCCGCTCAGCCAGTACAGCACCGGCAGCTTGGCCCCCTGTTCGGCCTGAGGAGGCAGATACACTGCGAACACCATGTCGCAGCCGAGCACCTTGGACGGGTGCCGGTACCGCTTGTGCCAGCCGCCAAAGCTTTTCTGGCAAGAAATGTTGTCCAGGTTCATGGCAGACCTCAGAAGTGGATCACGCTGCGGATGCTCTTGCCTTCATGCATCAGGTCGAAGGCCTTGTTGATGTCTTCCAGGCCCATGGTGTGGGTGATGAAGGTGTCCAGCGGGATCTCGCCCTTCTCGGCCATTTCGACATAGCTTGGCAGCTCGCTGCGGCCGCGTACGCCACCGAACGCCGAGCCGCGCCAGACGCGACCGGTGACCAGCTGGAACGGACGGGTGGCGATTTCCTGGCCGGCACCGGCAACGCCGATGATGACCGACTCGCCCCACCCCTTGTGGCAGCATTCCAGGGCCGCACGCATCAGCTGGACGTTGCCGATGCACTCGAAGGAGAAGTCCACGCCGCCGTCGGTGAGGTCGACGATCACTTCCTGGATCGGGCGGTCGTATTCTTTCGGGTTGATGCAATCGGTGGCACCCAGCTGACGAGCGATCTCGAACTTGGCTGGGTTGATGTCGATGGCGATGATGCGCGAGGCCTTGGCCTTGACGGCGCCAATGATCGCCGACAGGCCGATGCCGCCGAGGCCGAAGATGGCCACGGTGTCACCCGGCTGGACCTTGGCGGTGTTGATGACCGCGCCGATACCGGTGGTGACGCCACAGCCGAGCAGGCAGACCTTCTCCAGCGGGGCCTCCTTTTGGATCTTGGCCACGGAGATTTCTGGCAGCACGGTGTACTCGGAGAAGGTCGAGGTGCCCATGTAGTGGAACAGCTGCTGGCCTTTATACGAGAAGCGCGTGGTGCCGTCTGGCATCAGGCCCTTGCCCTGGGTGGCGCGGATGGCCTGGCACAGGTTGGTCTTGCCCGAACGGCAGAATTTGCACTGGCCGCACTCAGGGGTGTACAGCGGGATCACATGGTCACCCACGGCCACCGAGGTCACGCCCTCGCCCACTGCCTCGACGATCGCGCCGCCTTCGTGGCCAAGGATCGACGGGAAGATACCCTCCGGGTCGGCGCCGGACAGGGTGTAGGCGTCGGTATGGCAGACACCGCTGGCAACCACGCGCAGCAGCACTTCGCCGGCCTTGGGCATGGCCACGTCCACTTCGACGATTTCCAGGGGTTTCTTGGCTTCGAAGGCTACGGCAGCACGGGACTTGATCATCAACGGTCTCCAGACAAGGGGTCAATTCAGTCTTGCAGTGTAATTCAGGGTGTTTTGATGAATAATCCAAGCAAAGACAAAACATTATTGCTGCACAGGGACAATCAATGAGTAGCCGCTGGGAAGGCATCGACGAATTCGTGGCGGTGGCCGAGTCTGGCCAGTTCACCGCGGCGGCGGAGCGCCTGGGCGTATCGTCTTCGCACATCAGCCGGCAGATCGCCCGCCTGGAAGAACGTCTGCAGACGCGGCTGCTGTACCGCAGCACCCGGCGCGTCACCCTGAGTGAGGCCGGGCAGACCTTTCTGCAGCATTGCCAACGCCTGCAAGATGGCCGTGAAGAAGCCCTGCGGGCAATGGGCGACCTGGCTAGCGAGCCCAAGGGGCTGCTGCGCATGACCTGTGCGGTGGCCTATGGCGAGCGCTTCATCGTGCCGCTGGTGACGCGCTTCATGGCGCTGTACCCGCAGTTGAGGGTGGAAGTGGAACTGAGCAACCGCACGCTGGACTTGCTGCATGAAGGCATGGACCTGGCCATTCGCCTTGGCCGGCTTGCCGACTCCAGGCTGGTTGCCGCCCGCCTGGCGCCGCGGCGCATGTACCTGTGCGCCTCACCGGCGTATCTGGAGCGTTACGGCAGGCCGCACAGCCTGTCGGAACTGGCGCGGCACAACTGCCTGATTGGCAGTTCGGACTTGTGGGCACTGCAGCAGGATGGCCGCGAGATCAGCCAGCGGGTGCAGGGAAACTGGCGTTGCAACAGCGGGCAGGCCGTACTAGACGCCGCGTTGCTGGGGATGGGCTTGTGCCAGTTGCCGGACTATTACGTGCTGGAGCACCTGAACACGGGGGCACTGGTATCGCTGCTGGAGGGGCATCAGCCGCCGAATACGGCGGTGTGGGCGTTGTACCCGCAGCAGCGGCATCTTTCGCCGAAGGTAAGGCGGCTGGTGGATTATCTGAAGGAAGGGTTGGCGGGGTTGCCGGAGTATCGACTGGGCTGAGGGAATGTGTCGCCAGTACCGGCCTCTTCGCGGGCAAGCCCGCTCCCACCCGAACTGTGTAGCCGCCAAGGCTAGCGCCGCTGAGCCGCACCTGAAGCCTAGGCGATCCTTGTGGGAGCGGGCTTGCCCGCGAAGAGGCCAGCACAGGATTACAGTGTCAGCGGCGCCCCGCCCAGCGCTGGCGCAACCACTCAAGGTCTTCCGGCCGGGTCACCTTGATATTATCGCTGCGCCCTTCGATCAGCCGCGGCGCCTGGCCGGACCACTCGATGGCCGAAGCCTCGTCGGTGACCACCACATCCGACACCAGGCACTCGGCCAACGCGCGGTGCAAGGCCCCCAGGCGGAACATCTGCGGCGTATACGCCTGCCAGATGGTGCTGCGGTCTACGGTAGCGCTCACCCGGCCATGGCTGTCGGCACGCTTCAACGTATCGCGCGCTGGCACCGCCAACAGGCCACCCACCGGGTCATCTGCCAGCTCGGACAACAGCTTGTCCAGGTCACTGCGCGCCAGGTTCGGCCGCGCGGCATCGTGCACCAGCACCCAGTCGCTGTCCGAAGCCCCTTGGGCATGCAGCAACAGCAACGCGTTGAGTACCGAGTCGGCACGCTCGCGACCGCCCGCCGCGCGCTGGATGCGCGGGTCGCTGGCACAGCGCAGGCTGGGCCAGTAAGGGTCGTCTGCGGCAATGCTGACCACCACGCCCTTGAGCGTTGGATGGCCAAGAAAACAGTCGAGGCTATGCTCGAGAAGGGTCTGCCCACCCAGTTGCAAGTACTGCTTGGGGCGGTCGGCAGCCATGCGGGCACCCACGCCCGCAGCAGGAATCACGGCCCAGAAGGCCGGTAATGTGTCAGTCATTTTTGCGGCAACTGGAAGAGGGTTTCACCCTCTTTGACCATCCCCAATTCATGACGAGCCCGTTCTTCCACGGTCTCCATACCTTTCTTCAACTCCAGGACTTCTGCGTCAAGCACGCGGTTACGCTCAAGCAGACGCTCGTTTTCGGCGTGCTGCTCGGCGATCTGCTGCTTGAGCTCGGTCACTTGCGCCAGGCTGCCATTGCCCACCCACAGGCGGTACTGCAGGCCACCCAACAGCAGAAGCAGAACGAGGAACAACCAATAGGGACTGCGCATCAAGGTATCCAGGTTAAAAAGACCGCCGCTTACTGTTCACTTCGGGGCCTCGAATAGCACGAAGCCTGGCCGAGGCCAGGCTTCGTCGACAGAAACCCTTTGCAAGTGTAGGAAAATTCAGTACGAAAGCTCCTACAGCTCCGGCTGCTGTCTTTTTACCATCTCTTGCTTAACCGCGAAACTCGGTACGACCACGGTAAACCGCCTTGGCACCCAGTTGCTCTTCGATGCGCAGCAGTTGGTTGTACTTGGAGACGCGGTCGGAACGGCACAGCGAGCCGGTCTTGATCTGGCCAGCAGCGGTACCTACAGCCAGGTCGGCAATGGTCGAGTCTTCGGTTTCACCGGAACGGTGCGAAATCACCGCGGTGTAGCCTGCAGCCTTGGCCATCTGGATGGCTTCCAGGGTCTCGGTCAGCGAGCCGATCTGGTTGAACTTGATCAGGATCGAGTTACCGATGCCCTTCTCGATGCCTTCCTTGAGGATCTTGGTGTTGGTCACGAACAGGTCGTCACCGACCAGTTGCACCTTCTCGCCGATCTTGTCGGTGAGGATCTTCCAGCCAGCCCAGTCGGACTCGTCCAAGCCGTCTTCGATCGAGATGATCGGGAAGCGCTCGGTCAGGCCTTTCAGGTACTCGGCAAAGCCTTCGGCGTCGAACGACTTGCCTTCGCCAGACAGGTTGTACTTGCCGTCTTCATAGAACTCGGACGCTGCGCAGTCCAGGGCCAGGGTCACGTCGGTGCCCAGCTTGTAGCCGGCTTTTTCAACGGCTTCGGCGATGGCGGCCAGCGCGTCTTCGTTAGACGCCAGGTTCGGCGCAAAGCCACCTTCGTCACCGACGGCAGTGTTCAGGCCGCGAGCCTTCAGTACAGCCTTCAGGTGATGGAAGATTTCGGTGCCCATGCGCAGGCCATCGGAGAAGGTCTTGGCGCCAACCGGCTGCACCATGAACTCCTGGATGTCGACGTTATTGTCGGCGTGCTCGCCACCGTTGATGATGTTCATCATCGGAACCGGCATCGAGTACTGGCCCGGGGTGCCGTTCAGGTTGGCGATGTGCGCGTACAGCGGCAGGTCCTGGTCCTGGGCAGCGGCCTTGGCGGCAGCCAGGGAAACAGCCAGGATGGCGTTGGCGCCCAGCTTGGCTTTGTTCTCGGTACCGTCCAGGTCGATCATGGCGCGGTCCAGAGCCTTCTGGTCGGAAGGGTCCTTGCCCAGCAGCAGGTCGCGAATCGGGCCGTTGATGTTGGCGACGGCTTTCAGCACGCCCTTGCCCAGGTAACGGCTCTTGTCGCCATCACGCAGCTCCAGCGCTTCGCGCGAGCCGGTGGAAGCACCGGACGGCGCGCAAGCACTGCCGATGATGCCGTTGTCGAGCAGTACATCGGCTTCCACGGTGGGGTTGCCACGCGAATCGAGAACTTCACGACCTTTGATGTCGACGATTTTTGCCATTGTTGTAAGCACTCCAGAATTGACGAAAACAACGCAGCTTAGGAAATCCTTGCACTTCATCAGGCAGGGTATGCAGCAGGCAGGCCTGATGAAAGCGCTCCCTGACCGTTTGGTCAGGGAGAGAACGGGCGGTACTTTACCCGAGAAATGAGCTTTACGCGGTTTCTACCGTCGGAAAACTTTTCACCAGCTCGTCCAGTTGCTTGAGCTGGGTCAGGAACGGCTCCAGCTTGTCCAGGCGCAAGGCGCAAGGGCCATCGCACTTGGCATTGTCCGGATCAGGGTGAGCCTCGAGGAACAGGCCGGCCAGGCCTTGGCTCATGCCAGCCTTGGCCAGGTCGGTGACCTGGGCACGACGGCCACCGGCAGAGTCCGAGCGACCGCCCGGCATCTGCAGGGCATGGGTCACGTCGAAGAAGACCGGGTACTCGAACTGCTTCATGATGCCGAAGCCGAGCATGTCCACCACCAGGTTGTTGTAGCCGAAGCTCGAACCACGCTCGCAGAGGATCAACTGGTCGTTACCCGCCTCTTCGCACTTGGCCAGGATGTGTTGCATCTCCTGGGGCGCGAGGAACTGGGCCTTCTTGATGTTGATCACCACGCCGGTCTTGGCCATGGCCACCACCAGGTCAGTCTGGCGCGACAGGAAGGCCGGCAACTGGATAATGTCGCAGACCTTGGCCACCGGCTCGGCCTGGTAAGGCTCGTGCACGTCGGTGATCACCGGCACGTTGAAGGTGCGCTTGATCTCCTCGAAGATCTTCAGCCCCTCTTCCATGCCTGGGCCACGGTAGGACGTCACCGACGAACGGTTAGCCTTGTCGAAGCTGGCCTTGAACACATACGGGATACCGAGCTTCTCGGTGACCCGCACGTACTCTTCGCAGACCTTCATTGCCAGGTCACGGGATTCCAGGACGTTCATGCCGCCGAACAGGACGAACGGCTTGTCGTTGGCGATCTCGATGTTACCGACGCGAATGATCTTCTGGGTCATTGATCAGGCCTTGTTCTTCTGAGCCAGGGCTGCCTTGACGAAACCACTGAACAGCGGGTGGCCGTCACGCGGGGTCGAGGTGAACTCTGGGTGGAACTGGCAAGCGACGAACCATGGGTGGTCCTTGGACTCGACCACCTCAACCAGCGCGCCGTCTTCGGAACGACCGGAAACCACCAGGCCAGCATCGATCAGTTGTGGCAGCAGGTTGTTGTTCACTTCGTAGCGGTGACGGTGACGCTCGGTGATCACGTCCTTGCCGTAGCAATCGTGAACCTTGGAGCCCGAGACGATCTGGCAGTCCTGCGCGCCCAGGCGCATGGTGCCGCCCAGGTCGGAAGCTTCGGTACGGGTCTCGACGGCGCCGGTAGAGTCGGCCCACTCGGTGATCAGGCCGACAACCGGGTGGCCGCTGTTGCGGTCGAACTCGGTGGAGTTGGCGTCTTTCCAGCCCATCACGTTACGGGCGAACTCGATCACGGCAACTTGCATGCCCAGGCAGATACCCAGGTAAGGCACTTTGTTCTCACGGGCGTATTGCACCGCAGTGATCTTGCCTTCGACACCGCGCAGGCCGAAACCGCCCGGTACCAGAATGGCGTCGGCGCCTTCGAGCAGGCTGGTGCCTTGGTTCTCGATGTCTTCGGAGTCGATGTAGCGCAGGTTGACCTTGGTACGGTTGGTGATGCCGGCGTGGCTCATCGCTTCGATCAGCGACTTGTACGCATCCAGCAGCTCCATGTACTTGCCGACCATGGCGATGGTCACTTCGTGCTCTGGGTTGAGCTTGGCATCGACGACCTTGTCCCACTCGGACAGGTCGGCGCTGTCGCACTGCAGGCCGAAGCGCTCGGTGACGAAATCATCCAGGCCCTGGGCATGCAGGATGCCCGGAATCTTGTAGATGGTATCTGCGTCTTCCAGGGCGATCACCGCACGCTCTTCGACGTTGGTGAACTGGGCGATCTTGCGGCGTGACGAGCTATCGATGGGGTGATCGGAGCGGCACACTAGCACGTCAGGCTGCAGGCCGATGGAGCGCAGCTCCTTGACCGAGTGCTGGGTTGGCTTGGTCTTGGTTTCACCTGCGGTAGCGATGTACGGGACCAGGGTCAGGTGCATCAGCATCGCGCGCTTGGCGCCGACTTCGAAACGCAACTGGCGGATGGCCTCGAGGAACGGCTGCGACTCGATGTCGCCGACCGTACCGCCGATTTCAACCAGGGCCACGTCGGCATCGCCGGCGCCCTTGATGATGCGACGCTTGATCTCGTCGGTGATGTGCGGGATGACCTGGATGGTCGCGCCCAGGTAGTCACCACGGCGCTCCTTGCGCAGCACGTGCTCGTAGATACGGCCGGTGGTGAAGTTGTTGTTCTGGGTCATGGTCGTGCGGATGAACCGCTCGTAGTGGCCCAGGTCAAGGTCAGTCTCGGCGCCGTCCTGGGTGACGAAGACTTCACCGTGCTGGAACGGACTCATGGTGCCAGGATCGACGTTGATGTACGGATCCAGCTTGAGCATGGTGACCTTGAGTCCCCGCGCTTCCAGGATGGCCGCCAGGGAAGCCGAGGCAATGCCTTTCCCCAATGAAGAAACAACACCGCCCGTGACGAATATGTAGCGCGTCATGAAAAACCCTAGAAGTCTGCGTTAAGGCGGCCAGCGCCGCCGGAGAAAGCGAAGGAAGGCCGAAGCCCCCGATCACCTGCGTCAATCACAGTGCATCTCGAAAAACTGCCGCGTCTGTACAAACCAGGGTATCCCCGGCATGGAGCTCGCTCGTCATTTCCAGAATCAGCCCAGCAAAAAACTGCGTGGTAATCGGCAACTGCTGTGTTTTCGAGGAACCCACAGAAGTTGTATCAAGAAGGGAGGGTAGTCTACCGGAATGTACCCTTCAGCTCAAACCTTGCGCGTTCGTCGGTAACTGCCAGTGCAGTTGGCAATCTGCCTGCCCCAGCGCCGGCAGGTTGGCCACGGCCAGCAAGCGCTCGCCCTGATACAGCAATGGCAGGCGCGAACGCACGAAAGGCGGCACCTGCAGCTCGTTGAGCAGGCGCTTGAGGTCGCGTCGACCGCGCCCGGCAAGCTCAAGCACTTCACCGCCCTGGCGATAGCGGACAGTCAGGCCCGCCAGGGGCTTGGGCGCAGTCAGCCGAACGCTGCCGTTGCCCGGCAAGGCCAGCTCGCAAGCCGAGTCTGCCCAGGCGAATTCGCCTTGCGGCGCCTGCAGCCAGTCACCGCTCAGCCACCAGATACGGCCGTTGCTGCGCAGCAACCGGCCGTCGGCTAAGCGCCAGGTCGGCTGGGCGTCGGCTGCGGCATCGCGCAGGTCGGCCCAGCCAGCCCAATGGCGCGCATCCGGCAGCCGGGTGCGATGGCTGAGCCAGTATTGCAGGGCATTGCGCTGACGAGCGGGTGACAACGCCGCGAGCACCGCAAGCGCCAGGGAGTCCAGCCCCACCCATGCAGCGGCAGCCCCCTCCTCGGCCTTGGCCAGATCAGCCTGAGCCACCTCGTCCAGCAAACTCTGCGCTTCGCCCAGGTGCTCTGCGCAACGGGCAAGGTTCTGGCTGGCTTGGGGCCAACGCTGCTGCAACACCGGGAACACTTCGCCGCGCAAATAGTTGCGGGCAAAGGCGGTGTCGCTGTTCGAGGGGTCTTCGATCCAGGTCAAGCCTTGGGCCTGGGCATACGCGTGCAGCTGCTGGCGGGCTATCGCCAGCAACGGCCTGGCCAGGCTGCCCTGCCCCAGCGGACGCTGCGCCGGCATCGCGGTCAGGCCACGTAGCCCGGCACCGCGCAGCAAACGAAACAGCAGGGTTTCGGCTTGGTCATCGCGGTGCTGGCCGGTGAACAGCACCTCACCGGGGCCGACTACCTTCGTGAATGCCGCGTAACGGGCATCGCGGGCCGCCTGTTCGAGACTGGCGCCGGGGGCAACCTGGACGTGGACCACACGAAGTTCGACGCCGAGGTTGGCGCAGACGTGCTCGCAGTGGGCTGGCCACGCGTCAGCGGCGGGCTGCAGGCCGTGATGGATATGGATGGCGCGCAACGGGGGCGCGGGATGGGTGCGGGCGTAATCGGCCAGCAGGTGCAGCAGTACGGTGGAGTCCAGGCCGCCAGAGAAGGCGATGTGCCAGGCGGGGGCTTGGAGCCAGGGGGTGAGGTTGATCAAGGGCGCCTCACATGATTCGGAATCGCCGGGGCACTGTGGGAGCGGGCTTGCCCCGCGAACAAGGGCGAAGCCCTTGCCATACGACTCCGTTGCCAGAGCCGGCCTCTTCGCGGGTCGAGCCCGCTCCCACAGGGGCCGCAGAGCGGCCCCGGGGTGTATCAGAGGCCGTAGCTCATCAGGCGCTCGTAACGGCGTGCCAGCAGCGCGTCATTGTCGAGCTTGCCCAGCATGTCCAGTTGCTGCACCAGGTCGGCACGGATGCTTTCAGCCATGGCGGCCGGGTCACGGTGGGCGCCGCCCAGCGGCTCCGAGATGACCTTGTCGACGATGTTCAGGCTCTTCAGGCGTTCGGCCGTGATACCCATGGCCTCGGCGGCATCGGCAGCCTTGTCGGCGGTCTTCCACAGGATCGAGGCGCAGCCTTCCGGCGAAATCACCGAGTAGGTGGAATACTGCAGCATGTTCAGCTGGTCGCACACACCAATGGCCAGTGCACCGCCAGAACCACCCTCACCGATCACGGTGGCGATGATTGGCGTCTTCAGGCGCGCCATGACACGCAGGTTCCAGGCAATCGCCTCGCTCTGGTTGCGCTCTTCGGCGTCGATACCTGGGTAGGCACCTGGGGTATCGATGAACGTCAGGATCGGCATTTTGAAGCGCTCGGCCATTTCCATCAGGCGGCACGCCTTACGATAGCCCTCAGGGCGCGGCATGCCGAAGTTGCGGCGCACCTTCTCACGTACTTCGCGGCCCTTCTGGTGGCCGATGACCATCACTGCCTTGCCATCCAGGCGGGCGGTACCGCCCACGATCGCGGCATCATCGGAGAAATGGCGGTCACCGTGCAGCTCTTCGAATTCAGTGAAGATGTGCTGCAGGTAGTCCAAGGTGTAAGGACGACGCGGGTGACGCGCCAGGCGGGCGATCTGCCAGCTGGTCAGGTTGCCGAAGATGCTTTCGGTCAGGGTATTGCTCTTGTCTTGCAGACGGGCAATTTCATCGCTGATGTTCAGCGAGTTGTCGTTACCCACCAGGCGCAGGCCTTCGATCTTGGCTTGCAGGTCGGCAATCGGCTGTTCGAAATCGAGGAAATTCGGGTTCATAGGCATCCGTCTTGGGTCTACGGCCAGGCGGCCGGCCGGTTGATCCGTTTGGCGCCCTACCTTAAGGGATCGGGCGCATTCAGGTCGAGATTAAAATTCGTCGATTCAACGATATTGCAGGAAGACGTTCTCACGTCCGAACTGGTCACGCAGTGCCTGAATCAGGCCGTCAGCCGGGTCGATTGACCACTCATCGGCAAACTGCAGCATGGCCTTGGCGTCACTGCCGGTGTATTCCAGGGTAATCGGGCAGCCGCCGCGGTGACGGGTGATCAGCTCACCCAGCCAGTTCAGGCGGTCGCCCTTGAGCGCGTCATGGGCGACTTTCAAGCGCAGGCTTTCGGCCAGGCGCGTGCGCGCGTCTTCCATGGTCATTACCTGCTTCACCCGCAGGCGCAGGCCGCCCGAGAAGTCATCGTTACTGACCTCCCCTTCGACCACGACCATGGCGTCGTTCTGCAGCAATGACTGGGCCGCCATGAAGGAGTCGGCAAACAGCGACGCCTCGATGCGCCCCGAGCGGTCATCGAGGGTGACGAAGCCCATCTTGTCCCCCTTCTTGTTCTTCATGACCCGCAACGCAATGATCATGCCGGCGATCGTCTGAGACTCACGGGACGGCTTCAGGTCGATGATGCGCTGCCGGGCAAAACGGCGAATCTCGCTTTCGTACTCGTCGATCGGGTGACCGGTCAGGTACAGGCCCAGCGTGTCCTTCTCGCCTTTGAGGCGCTCTTTGAGGGTCAGCTCGCGGACCTTGCGGTGGTTGGCATAGACGTCCGAGTCTGCCTCGACGAACAAGCCGCCAAACAGGTCGACATGGCCGCTGTCGGCGGTACGCGCGGTCTGCTCAGCCGACTTGATCGCCTCTTCCAGTGCCGCCAGCAAGGTTGCACGGTTACGGTCGATGTTGGCCTGGTAGGCCTTGATCTCGTCATGGAAGTACGGGCCCAGACGGTCCAGTGCACCACTGCGGATCAACGCATCGAGGGTGCGCTTGTTGACGCGCTTGAGGTCGACGCGCTCGCAGAAATCGAACAGGTCCTTGAACGGCCCGCCCTGCGCACGCACTTCGACGATGGCCTCCACCGGCCCCTCGCCCACGCCCTTGATCGCACCCAGGCCATAGACGATACGGCCATCGTCATTGACGGTGAACTTGAAATCGGAAGTGTTCACATCGGGCGCATCGAGGCGCAGCTTCATGCTGCGCACTTCCTCGATCAGCACCACCACCTTGTCGGTGTTGTGCATGTCCGCCGACAGTACCGCGGCCATGAACGGCGCCGGGTAGTGGGTTTTCAGCCAGGCGGTCTGGTAGGACACCAGGCCATAGGCGGCAGAGTGAGATTTGTTGAAGCCGTAACCGGCGAATTTCTCTACCAGGTCAAAGATGTTACCTGCCAGATCGCCATCGATGCCGTTGTTCGCGCAACCTTCGATGAAGCCGCCGCGCTGCTTGGCCATCTCTTCAGGCTTTTTCTTACCCATGGCCCGCCGCAGCATGTCGGCACCGCCCAGGGTATAGCCGGCCATGACCTGGGCAATCTGCATCACCTGCTCTTGATACAGGATGATGCCGTAGGTCGGCGCCAATACCGGCTGCAGGCCGTCATACTGGTAGTCCGGGTGCGGGTAGGCCAGCTCGGCGCGGCCGTGCTTGCGGTTGATGAAGTCGTCCACCATGCCCGACTGCAGCGGGCCTGGGCGGAACAGCGCCACCAGTGCGATGAGGTCTTCCAGGCAGTCCGGCTTGAGCTTCTTGATCAGCTCCTTCATGCCGCGCGATTCGAGCTGGAACACCGCCGTGGTCTCGGCTTTTTGCAGCAACTCGTAGGTCTTGCGGTCATCCAGCGGAATGAAGTCGATGTTCAAGTCCGGCAGGTTCTGCTTGGCCTGCTCGCGGTTGATCGTCTCCATCGCCCACTTGATGATGGTGAGCGTACGCAGGCCGAGGAAGTCGAACTTGACCAGCCCGGCGGCCTCGACATCGTCCTTGTCGAACTGGGTTACCAGGCCGCCGCCCTCTTCGTCACAGGCGATCGGCGAGAAGTCGGTGAGCTTGGTCGGGGCGATGACCACACCACCGGCGTGCTTGCCGGTACCCCGCGTGACACCTTCGAGCTTGAGGGCCATCTCCCAGATCTCGCGGGCATCTTCGTCGCCCTTGAGGAAGTCGCGCAGGATCTCTTCCTGCTCGTAGGCTTTTTCCAGGGTCATGCCGACTTCGAAGGGGATCATCTTCGACAGGCGATCGGCCAGGCCGTAGGACTTGCCCTGCACCCGCGCCACGTCGCGCACCACCGCCTTGGCGGCCATGGTACCGAAGGTGATGATCTGGCTGACCGCGTTGCGCCCGTAGGCATCAGCCACGTATTCGATGACCCGGTCACGGCCATCCATGCAGAAGTCGACGTCGAAGTCGGGCATGGATACCCGTTCAGGGTTGAGGAAGCGCTCGAACAGCAGGTCATAGGCCAGCGGGTCGAGGTCGGTGATCTTCAACACGTAGGCGACCAGCGAACCGGCACCCGAGCCTCGGCCTGGGCCGACCGGCACGCCGTTGCTCTTGGCCCACTTGATGAAGTCCATAACGATCAGGAAGTAGCCGGGGAAGCCCATCTGGATGATGATATCCAGCTCGAACTTCAGGCGGTCCAGGTAGACCTGGCGCTTTTCCTCATAGTCTGGCGTGGTCTCTTTGGGCCAGAGCACCGCCAGGCGCTCCTCCAGGCCTTCATGGGAGACATGGCGCAGGTAATCGTCGATGCCCATGCCATTGGGCGTCGGGAAATCGGGCAGGAAGTGCTTGCCCAATTGAACCTGGATGTTGCAGCGCTTGGCGATCTCGACAGTGTTGGCGATGGCGTCGGGCAAGTCGCTGAACAGCTCGGCCATTTCGTCCGCGCTCTTGAGGTACTGCTGATCGCTGTAGTTGCGCGGGCGACGCGGGTCGTCCAGGGTCCAGCCCTCGCCAATGCAGACACGGGTTTCGTGGGCATCGTAGTCGGCCTGCTTGATGAAGCGCACATCGTTGGTCGCCACCAGCGGCGCGCCGACCTTGTCGGCCAGGGCCACAGCAGCGTGCACGTATTCTTCGTCGCGGGCGCGGTTGGTGCGCTGCACTTCAACGTAGAAGCGCTCGGGGAACATGCCCATCCAGTCGCGCAACAGCGCTTCGGCTTCTTCAACCCGGCCAGAGAGCAGCGCGGCGCCAATGTCGCCTTCCTTGCCAGCGGACAAGGCGATCAGGCCTTCGCTGGCGGGGGCGATCCACTCGCGCTGCAAAATCACCAGGCCATTGCGCTGGCCTTCAACCCAACCACGCGAAATCAGCTCGGTGAGGTTGCGATAGCCCTGGGGGTTCATCGCCAGGAAGCAGATACGCGACAACGGGGCTTCCGGGTCAGGCCCGGCCAGCCACAGGTCGGCACCACAGATCGGCTTGATCCCGGCGCCCATGGCGGTCTTGTAGAACTTCACCAGCGAGCACATGTTGCTCTGGTCGGTGATCGCCACCGCCGGCATGTTCATCCCCGCCAGTGCCTTGGCCAGCGGTTTGATCCGCACCAGGCCGTCGACCAGCGAGAATTCGGAGTGCACGCGAAGGTGAACGAAGGGAACCGACATGGGTGATCCTGTAGCAGAACGACAAGGGCGGGATTGTAGCGTAAAAGCGGGGGGATTTTGGGGCTGCTGTGCAGCCCATTCGCGGGGCAAGCCCGCTCCCACAGGTTCTGCACCCAGCTTGAATACTGTGCGCGCCCTGTGGGAGCGGGCTTGCCCGCGAATGGGCCGCACAGCGGCCCCAATTAGGCTAAATCAAGGAGTCAACAACACCCTCACGGGCCTCCCAGGCCGCCCGTACCGGCGCAAAGGAGCGTCGGTGAATGGGCGTAGGCCCAAGCCGGGCCAGGGCTTCAAGGTGCACCGGCGTCGGATAACCCTTGTGCCCACCGATGCCGTAACCGGGGTAGATCAGCTCGAACGCACTCATCTCCCGATCACGCGTCACCTTGGCCAGGATCGACGCAGCCGCGATGGCCGGTACCTGGCTGTCACCTTTTACGACTGGTGCCGCGGGCACCGCCAGCTTGGGGCAGCGGTTGCCGTCGATCAGTGCCAGCTTGGGCGTGACATGCAGCCCCTCGACCGCACGCTGCATGGCCAGCATGGTGGCCTGAAGAATGTTCAGGCGGTCGATTTCTTCGACCTCGGCGCGGGCAATGCAAAAGCTCAGCGCCTTCTCGCAGATTTCGTCGAACAACGCCTCGCGCTTGGCTTCGGTGAGTTTCTTCGAATCGTTGAGGCCGAGGATCGGCCGTGCCGGGTCGAGGATCACTGCAGCCGTCACCACCGCGCCACACAACGGGCCACGGCCGACTTCATCGACCCCGGCGACCAGGTCTTCGACCAGGTTGAAATCCAGTCCTATTTGCATCTCAGCGGTCCTTGAGCAAGGCCAGTACCGCCTCGGCGGCCTGGTTGGAAGCATCCCGGCGCAGGGTGCGGTGAATCTCGTCGAAACGTTCGGTCTGCTGGCTGCCATCGGCCACCAAGGGGGCCAAGGTTTGCGCCAGGGCTTCGCTGGTGGCGTCATCCTGCAGCAGTTCAGGCACCAGTTCGCGCTGGGCCAGCAGGTTGGGCAACGACACGTAAGGGCTTTTGACCAGGCGTTTGAGAATCCAGTAGGTCAACGGCGCCAGGCGATAAGCCACCACCATGGGGCGCTTGTACAGCAGTGCCTCCAGGGTGGCGGTACCCGACGCGATAAGCACCGCATCGCAGGCCGCCAGGGCCTGGTGCGACTGGCCGTCGAGCAGGGTCAGCGGCAGCGCGCGCCCTTCGAGCATCTGCTCGACCTGGGCACGCCGTGCGGCGTTGGCGCAGGGCAGCACGAAGCGCACACCCGGTACTCGTTCGCGCAAGCGCTCGGCGGCATCGAGGAACAGCGCCCCCAGGCGCCCGACTTCGCCGCCGCGGCTGCCAGGCATCAACGCGACCACCGGGCCTGGGCCCAGGCCAAGCGCAGTGCGTGCTGCCAGTCGGTCGGCCTCGAGCGGAATGGTATCGGCCAGTGGGTGGCCGACGAAACGCACCGGCACCCCCTGCTCCTCGTAGAACCGGGCTTCGAACGGCAACAGCGTCAGCATCAGGTCGCAGCCTTCGCGGATCTTCAGCACGCGCTTCTGCCGCCACGCCCATACGGATGGGCTGACGTAGTGCACGGTCTTGATACCGGCCTGACGCAGTTTCAATTCGATGTTGAGGGTGAAATCCGGGGCGTCGATGCCGATGAACACATCGGGCTTTTCGGCGATGAGGGTCTGGATCAACAACTTGCGGCGCTTGAGCAGCTCACGCAGCCGTCCCAGTACCTCGACCAGGCCCATGACCGCCAGACGTTCCATGGGGAAGTAGGATTGCAGGCCTTCGGCTTCCATCAAGGGGCCGCCAACGCCGATAAAGCGGACGTCGGGATGGCGCGCCTTGAGGGCGCGCATCAAGCCAGACCCGAGAATATCGCCGCTGGCCTCACCCGCGACCAGGGCTACGCAAAGCTGGGCCATGTCAGCGGGTGATGCCGCGGGCAGAATTCAGGATCGACTGACGGAACAGATCGACCTCAGGGTGCTGGGCTGCCAGTTCGTCCAGCGCCTTGATCGCATCTTCGACGGTCAGGCCCTGACGGTAGACGATCTTGTAGCAACGACGCAGGATATGAATGACCTCGTCGCTGAAACCCCGACGACGCATGCCTTCGAAGTTCATGCTGCGTGCTTCGGCCGGGCTGCCGAACACCGTGACGAAAGCCGGTACGTCTTTGCCGATCGCCGTGCCCATGCCGGAAAACGCATGTGCACCGATATGGCAGTACTGGTGCACCAGGGTGTACCCGGACAGAATTGCCCAGTCACCCACATGAACATGCCCCGCCAACGCGGTGTTGTTCACCAGAATGCAATGATTGCCGATGACACTGTCGTGACCGATGTGGGCGTAGGCCATGATCAGGTTGTGATCGCCGACGGTGGTTTCTGCACGGTCCTGAACGGTACCGCGGTGAATGGTCACACCTTCGCGGAACACATTGTGATCACCGATCACCAGGCGCGTCGGCTCACCCTTGTACTTGAGGTCAGGGGTGTCTTCGCCGATCGAGGAAAACTGGTAGATGCGGTTGTGCTTGCCGATACGGGTCGGCCCCTTGAGCACCACATGCGGGCCAATGACGGTGCCCTCCCCGATTTCGACATCAGGGCCAACGATCGACCAGGGGCCCACCTCGACACCGTCGGCCAGCTTGGCCGACGGGTCGATGATGGCCCGAGGATCAATCAAATTCATAGGGAGCGTTCCGCGCAGGTGATTTCTGCCGAGCAGACAGGCTTGCCGTCGACCAGGGCGCGGCACTCGAATTTCCAGATCATGCTCTTGCGGCTGAGGAACTTGGCTTCCAGCACAAGCTGGTCACCCGGCAATACCGGCTGACGGAAACGCAATTTGTCGGACCCGACAAAGTAGTACAGGGTGCCATCCGCCGGCTTGGCATCGAGCATCTTGAAACCGAGGATGCCGGCCGCCTGGGCCATGGCCTCGATGATCAGAACGCCCGGCATGATCGGGTGGGCCGGGAAGTGGCCATTGAAGAACGGCTCGTTGATGCTGACATTCTTGTAGGCACGAATGCTCTGGGCCTCGAAGTCCAGATCCGTCACGCGATCCACCAGCAGGAACGGGTAACGGTGAGGCAGGTATTCGCGAATCTCGTTGATGTCCATCATTTCGGGGGGAAGCCTGTAATAAGAATAGGGAGCGCAGGTGCTGACCACGCGCTCCTTTTGCAGTCCAAAGAGGAGCCAGCTAGCGTCTGTTCACTCTTGCTCAGGGAATGGTATCAGCCTTCTGATGCCGGCTGGCCACCTGAGGTCACGGTATCGATGCGCTTTTCCACCTGCTGGAGACGCTTGGCCATGTCGTCCAGGTGGCGGATACGCGCGGCGCTCTTGCGCCAGTCAGCCAATGGCTGCATGGCTGTGCCGGAAGAATAGGCACCCGGTTCGGTGATCGATCGGGTCACCATGGTCATCCCGGACACGAAAACGTTATCACAGACATCAATATGACCCACCATGCCGACACCGCCAGCAATGGTGCAGTGCTTGCCAATGCGCGTGCTGCCGGAAATCCCGACACAGGCGGCCATGGCCGTGTGCTCACCGATCTGAACGTTATGGGCGATCTGGATCTGGTTGTCGAGCTTGACCCCGTCGGCAATGCGCGTGTCCGACAGCGCACCACGGTCGATTGCCGTGTTGACACCGATTTCTACATCATCGCCGATGGTCACGCCGCCGATCTGGGCAATCTTGCGCCATACGCCCTTCTCGTTGGCGAAGCCGAAGCCCTCGCCACCGATCACTGCGCCAGACTGGATCACCACACGCTTGCCGATGGTCACGTCATGGTACAGGGTGACCCGTGGCGCCAGCCAGCCGCCCTCACCGATGACGCAACGGGCACCGACCACGCAGTGGGCACCGATGCTGACATTGGCAGCAACCTGCGCACCACTTTCGATGACGACGAACGGGCCGATGCTCGCACTGGCATCCACCTGGGCATCTTCAGCCACTACGGCGCTGGGATGAATTCCCGCCACAGCCTTGGGCTTGGGATCGAACAGGTGGGAAATGCGCGCATAGGCCAAGTACGGATCAGCGACGATCAGTGCATTGCCAGCAAAGCCTTCAGCATCCGCAGCCTTGAGCAGCACCGCTGCCGCCTGGCTGTTATCCAGGAATTTGCGGTACTGCGGGTTGGCGAGGAAGCTCAATTGACCGGGGCCGGCCTCCTGCAAGGTGGCCAGCCCGGTAATCTGCAGCGCCTCGGGCCCCTTGAGGGTGGCGCCGAGGGCTTCGGCCAACTGGCCAAGCGTCATGTTCAAGGTCATATCAACGGGCTTGGTTCATGCGCTCGATGACTTGGCGGGTGATGTCGTACTGAGGTTTGACATCGATGACCGCGCCACGCTCGAGAACCAGGTCGAAACCGCCCTTCTTGATCACTTCCTCGACAGCGCCGTCCAGCTTCGGCTTGAGTTGCTTGAGCATGTCACGGTCCGCAACGGCCTTGGCTTCGTTCAATTCCTTGGACTGGAACTGGAAGTCGCGGGCCTTTTGCTTGAACTCGAGCTCCAGGCGCTCACGCTCCTGCTGCTGCATCTTGTCGCCACCTTTGATCAGGCGGTCCTGGATGCCCTTGGCGCTGCTTTCCAGGCTTTTCAGCTTGGTCAGTTGCGGGCCGAATTTTTTCTCTGCATCAACCGCATACTTCTTGGCGGCATCCGATTCCAGCAGGGCCATCTGATAGTTCAGGACGGCAACCTTCATTTCGGCGAAAGCCGGGGTGGCGACCAGCGCCGCGGCCAAAATGGCCAGTTGAGTCAACTTACGCACGATGCACTCCTGGATAAACCGTTGTCGTTATGCAAGGGCCGACCTTAGAAGGTCTGGCCCAGAGAGAATTGGAACACCTGGGTATCGGCATCGTCCGGCTTCTTGACCGGCATCGCCAGGCTGAAGCTCAACGGGCCCAGTGCAGTGATCCAGGTCACACCCAGACCCACCGAACTGGCCATACCCGAGAAACCGACCTTCTCGCAATCTGGCTTGCTGCCGCAGTTGGTATCGAACACGTTACCCACGTCCCAGAATACCGACGTGCGCAGCGAACGCTGGTCCTTGACGAACGGCAGTGGGAACAGCAACTCGACACCACCCTGGACCAACACGTTGCCACCGAACGGCAGCGGATCCTGATCCGGGTCGCGGATGGTACCCGGCTTGCCGCCTTCGTTACCTTCACCACGGCTAGGCGTACTGCGTGGGCCCAGGCTGCTGTCCTTGAAGCCACGGACAGAGTTGAAGCCGCCCGCGTAGTAGTTCTCGTAGAACGGCAGGCCCGAGGTGCTGCCGTAGCCATCACCATAGCCCAGTTCAGTGTGCAGGCGCAGGGTGTAGTCGTTGGTGATCGGCTTGAACAGCTGACCACGGTAGTCGAGCTTGAAGAACGACAGGTCGCTGCCCGGAATGGTCGATTCCAGGGTCAGGCTTTGCGAATGACCGCGAGTCGCCAGCACGCCTTTGTTCAGGGTCGATTCGGACCAGCCGATCGACGCCTTGAAGTTCAGGAAGTTGTCACCCTCTTGATCGAGGAAGTCGAAGATCTCGTCAACGGTGTATTTACCGGTCTTGATCTTGTCCTGCTGAACGCTCAGGCCATAGGTCAGGCGCGAGGTTTCGCTGATCGGGTAACCCAGGCTGACACCGGCGCCCAGGCTGTCGACCGCATAGCTGGCAACGTCGACATCGAGGTCGTCGTAGTCGGTGCTGCGGTAGAAGGCGTTGTAACCCAGGCTGACACCGTCAGCCGTGAAGTAGGGGTCCACGAAGCCGAAGTTGTAGCGGGTCTGGTATTCGGAACGAGTCAGGCCGATGGAGACCTTGTTACCGGTACCCAGGAAGTTGCTCTGGCTGATCGAACCACCCAGGATCAGACCGGCGCTCTGAGCGAAACCGACCGACGCCGTGATGGAGCCGGACGCTTGTTCCTCGACGCTGTAGTTGACGTCGACCTGGTCATCGGTGCCAGGCACCGGCGGGGTCTCGACGTTGACTTCCTTGAAGAAGCCCAGGCGCTCCAGACGGGTCTTGGACTGGTCGATCAGGTAGGTCGACGCCCAGCCGCCTTCCATCTGGCGCATTTCGCGACGCAGCACTTCGTCTTCGGTCTTGGTGTTGCCGCGGTAGTTGATGCGGTTGACGTAGGCACGCTTGCCCGGGTCGACCACGAACATGATATCGACGGTGTGGTCCTGGTCGTTCGGCTGTGGCACGCCGTTGACGTTGGCGAAGGTGTAGCCTTCGTTACCCAGACGACGGGTGATCAGCTCGGACGTGGTGGTCATCACCTTGCGCGAGAATACCTGGCCCGGCTGCACCAGCAGCAGCGACTTGACCTGGTCTTCCGGCACCTTGAGGTCACCGGAGAGCTTCACGTCACGGACGGTGTACTTCTCGCCTTCGTTGATGTTGACGGTGATGTAGACGTGTTTCTTGTCTGGCGTGATGGATACCTGGGTAGAGGCGATATCCATGTTGATGTAGCCACGGTCCAGGTAGTAGGAACGCAGACGCTCCAGGTCACCGGAGAGTTTTTCACGGGCGTACTTGTCGTCGTTCTTGAAGAACGACAGCCAGTTGGTGGTTTTCAGCTCGAACAGCTGCGACAGCTCTTCGTCGTCGAAGACGTTGTTGCCCACCACGTTGATGTGCTGAATGGCAGCGACGGTGCCTTCGTTGATCTTGATTTTCAGCGCGACGCGGTTGCGCGGCTGCGGCACGACTTCGGCGTCGACCTCGGCCGAGTAGCGACCCTGGGCCACGTACTGGCGCTGCAGCTCGTTACGCACACCTTCAAGGGTGGCGCGCTGGAAGATTTCACCTTCGGCCAGGCCAGACTGCTTCAGACCCTTCATCAGGTCTTCGGTGCTGATCGCCTTGTTGCCTTCGATCTCGATGCTGGAAACCGACGGGCGCTCGACCACGTTGATGATCAGGACATTGCCATCGCGGCTCAGCTGGATGTCTTGGAAGAAGCCAGTCTTGAACAGGGAACGGGTCGAATCCACCAGGCGCCGATCATCGGCCTGATCGCCGACGTTGAGCGGCAAGGCACCGAAGACGCTGCCGGCGGAAACCCGCTGCAGGCCGTTGACACGAATATCGGAGATGGTGAAGGACTCGGCGTGAACTTCAGCGATCATCAGTGCGGAGAGGACCGCAGTTAGCAGCAGACGTTTCATGAAGTCCTTTTATTCCAACTGGCAATAAACAACCCGCCGCGAAGTGGCGGCAGGTTCGCAATGCGAAGCTTTATAGTCGACCCAGATCGTTGATCAGGGCGAGCAACATCACCCCTACGACCAAACTGATACCGATCTGGACCCCCCAACCTTGCACCCGATCTGACAGCGGACGACCGCGCGCCCACTCGACCAGGTAAAACAGCAAATGCCCCCCATCCAGTACTGGAATGGGCAGCAGGTTAAGAACCCCCAGGCTTATGCTCAGGTAGGCCAGGAAATTCAGGAAATCCCCCACGCCGGACTGGGCTGAAGCGCCCGCCACTTTAGCAATGGTTATCGGTCCGCTCAAGTTTTTTACCGAGAGCTCTCCGAACAGCATTTTCTTCAGCGACTCGAGCGTCAGGACGCTCATGTTCCAGGTACGCGACAAGCCCTCACCTACCGCGTCCAGCGGGCCATAGCTGACTTCGCGGAGCATGTTGGCAGGCCATTCGCCACCTTTTACCCCCGCGCCCAGGTAACCGCCCGCGGCCTTGCCCTCACCCTTGCGGGCCAGGGTTACCGGTACATCCAGCGCAGCACCATCGCGTTCGACACGCACCACGACCTTGGCTTGCGGGTGGGCGCGCACGGTGTCGACCACCTGCTGCCAGTCGTTCACTGCCACGCCATCGAGGGCCAGCAGCTTGTCGCCTGTCTTCAAGCCGGCGGCAGCGGCCGGCCCTTTCGAATCGATTTCGGCCAGCACCGGCACGATCACCGGGCGCCATGGGCGCAAACCCAGGGACTGGATAGGGTCTGGCTCGTCGGCGCCTTTCAGCCAGTGGTCCAGCTTGATCTGCAAGTGCTGCTCGGCGCTGGCGCCTTCGTCGCGCACGCCTACCTGCAGGGTGCCGCTCTCGCCCAGACGGCGAACCAGTTGCAGGTTGACCGCAGACCAACCGCTGGTCGCCTTGCCATCGATGGATACAATTTCCTGACCTGCGGTCAGGCCTGCCGACGCTGCCAGGCTGCCCGCTTCGACTGCACCGATGACCGGGCGAATCTGCTGGGTGCCGAGCATGGCCAACAGCCAGAAGAACACGATGGCCAGCAAGAAGTTGGCAATCGGGCCGGCGGCGACGATGGCGATACGCTGACGCACGCTTTTTCGGTTGAACGATTGGTCGGCCAACGCAGGCGGCACATCGCCTTCACGCTCATCGAGCATCTTGACGTAGCCGCCCAGCGGAATCGCCGCCACCACGAATTCGGTGCCCTGGCGGTCATGCCAGCGCAACAACGGCGTACCGAAGCCCACCGAAAAACGCAGCACCTTGACGCCGCAGCGTCGGGCCACCCAGAAGTGGCCGAATTCGTGGAACGTGACCAGAACACCCAAGGCCACCAGGGTGCCGACAATCATGTAGAGCGCAGTCATATCTTTCTCCAGATGACGTTCAGCAGAACGACTTTTCGCACAAGCCCTGGCAGGCCTGCATCATCGACCGTGACGCCGCAACCACTCACGGGACAGCTCCCGGGCACGCTGGTCGGCGGCAAATACCGCGTCCAACGAGGCCAGTGGCACTACAGGCTCCTGATCGAGCACTTGTTCGATCATACCCGCGATCTCCGGGAAGCGGATACGCCGCTGGAGAAATGCCTCGACAGCCACTTCGTTGGCCGCATTGAGCACGGCAGGTGCACTGTTGCCGGCCTCGGCAGCCTGCCGCGCCAGGCGCAGGCACGGGAAGCGCTGTTCGTCGGGTGCCTGGAAATCCAGGCGTGCGATGGCAAACAGGTCCAGCGGTGCGACGCCAGAATCAATGCGCTCTGGCCAGGCCAGCGCATTGGCGATCGGCGTGCGCATGTCTGGGTTACCCAACTGGGCGAGCACCGAGCCGTCCACGTAATCCACCAGCGAGTGGATCACGCTCTGCGGGTGCACCACCACCTCGACCTTGGCGGGCGAGGCATCGAACAGCCAGCAGGCCTCGATCAACTCGAGCCCTTTGTTCATCATGCTGGCCGAATCCACGGAAATCTTGCGCCCCATGGACCAGTTAGGGTGCGCGCACGCCTGCTCCGGCGTGACATCGGCCAATGCGGCGGACGGTGTTTCGCGGAACGGGCCACCCGATGCCGTCAGCAGGATGCGGCGCACCCCCACCTGGCTCAGGCCGCGGGCATAGTCGCCGGGCAGGCACTGGAAGATTGCATTGTGCTCGCTGTCGATCGGCAGCAGCACGGCACCACTGCGCCGCACCGCCTCCATGAACAGCGCGCCAGACATCACCAGCGCCTCTTTATTGGCCAGCAACACTTTCTTGCCCGCCTCGACGGCAGCCAAGGTCGGTCGCAGCCCTGCCGCACCCACGATGGCGGCCATCACCGCATCCACCTCAGGCGCTGCGGCAACCTGGCAAAGCCCCGCCTCGCCTTCCAGCACCTGGGTAGCGCAGCCGACGGCCGCCAGGCCGTCGCGCAAGCGCGCAGCGCCTTCGGCATTCGGCACTACCGCGTACTCCGGGCGATGCCGAACGCACAACGCCAGCAGCTCGTCGATGCGCGAGTAACCGCTCAGGGCGAATACCGAATAACGCTCAGGGTGACGTGCAATCACATCCAGCGTGCTCAGGCCAATGGAGCCCGTGGCGCCCAGCACGGTAATGCGCTGCAACGTACTCACATCACACCCCATTCGGCAGCCCACAACAGCACGGCAAAGAGCGGGATGGCCGCCGTCAGGCTGTCGATGCGGTCAAGCACGCCACCATGGCCGGGCAGCAGGTTGCTGCTGTCCTTGATGCCCGAGCGGCGCTTGAACATGCTTTCGGTCAGGTCACCGATCACCGAGGCCATGACCACCAGTGCCGCGCCCATCAGGCCCAGCAGGATCTGGCCAACACCCCAGTCGCGACTGATACCGACCACCAGCGTAATGACCAAGCTGACAGCCAGGCCGCCATAGACGCCTTCCCAGCTTTTGCCAGGGCTGACCTGCGGCGCCAGCTTACGCTTGCCGAAAGCACGGCCGGAGAAGTAGGCACCGATGTCGGCGGCCCACACCAGCACCATGACCGACAGAATCAGCCAGTTGCCGAGCGGCCAGTGCTTGAGCAGCACCAGGCCTTGCCACGCCGGCAGCAACACCAGCAGGCCGATCAGCAAGCGGCAGGCCGCACTGGCCCATAGCTCGCTGCTGCGCGGATAGGTCAGCACCAGCCAGGTGGCCAGCCCCCACCAGATCACTGACGCACCCAGCACCCAGGGTGCCAGGTCGGGCATCAGGTGCAGCAGCATCAGCGCTCCGGCGACGACTGCGGCGTAGGCAATGCGCAGTGGCTGGGTCATCAACCCCGCCAGGCGCGCCCACTCCCAGGCGCCGAGGGTGACCACGAAGCCGATGAACAGGGCGAAATCCCCACCGTTGAGCAGGAAGAAGCCACCCAGCGCGACCGGCAGCAGGATCAGCGCGGTAATGATGCGTTGTTTAAGCATTAAGCACGAGCTCCAGCCTCGACCTGCTCGCTGGTCTTACCGAAGCGGCGCTGGCGCGAAGCGAAATCGGCCAGGGCATTGCGCATGGCCTCGTGTTTGAAGTCCGGCCAGTACAGGTCGGAGAAATACAGCTCGGCATAGGCCAGCTGCCACAGCAGGAAATTGCTGATGCGGCGTTCGCCCCCGGTGCGGATGCACAGGTCCGGCAACGGCAACTCACCGGTGGACAGGCACGTCTGCAGCAGACCCGGCGTGATATCGTCCGGACGCAGATGGCCCGCCTGTACTTCCCGCGCCAGGCGCTGGGCAGCCTGGGCGATATCCCACTGGCCACCGTAGTTGGCCGCGATCTGCAGGATGAAGCGGTTGTTGCCGGCGGTCAGTGCCTCGGCCTCACGCATGGCAGCCTGCAGCTCAGGGTGAAAGCGCGAGCGATCACCAATGATGCGCAAGCTGATGTTGTTCTCGTTGAGGCGACGCGCCTCACGGCGCAGGGCCGAGAAGAACAACTCCATCAGCGCACCGACCTCTTCGGCGGGGCGCTGCCAGTTTTCGCTGGAGAAGGCGAACAGGGTCAGTACCTCGACCCCCGATTCGGCGCAGACTTCGATGACCGCACGCACGGCATCGACGCCAGCCTTGTGCCCGGCAACGCCGGGCAGCAAGCGCTTCTTCGCCCAGCGGTTGTTGCCATCCATGATGATCGCGACGTGTCGCGGCACCGAGGACGGCGCCGCTGGCTTGGTCTTTTCCATTAAAAAACCTCGGCCTTAGACGGCCAACAGGTCCTTTTCCTTGGCCTTGAACGCAGCGTCGATTTCGGCGACGAACTTGTCGGTCAGCTTCTGGATCTCGTCAGCGGCGCGACGTTCTTCGTCTTCGCTGATTTCCTTGTCCTTGGTCAGCTTCTTCAGGTCGGCGAGTGCGTCACGGCGCACGTTACGCACGGCTACCTTGGCATCTTCGGCAACGCCGCTGGCCTGCTTGGTGTAACCCTTGCGGGTTTCCTCGGTCAGGGCCGGCATCGGGACGCGGATGGTGGTACCGGCGCTGGACGGGTTCAGGCCCAGGTCGGAGGTCAGGATGGCTTTTTCGATGGCAGCGCTGAGGTTCTTGTCGTGCGCAACGATCTTCAGGGTGCGCGCGTCCTCGACGGTAATCGCGGCCACCTGGTTCAGCGGCATTTCGCTACCCCAGGCAGTGACCCTGACGCTGTCCAGGATGCTTGGGTGGGCACGGCCGGTGCGGATGGCAGCCAGGTGGCGACCCAGCGCCTCGATGGACTTGCCCATGCGGTCCTGGGCATCTTTCTTGATAGCGTTGATCATTTTTGAACTTCCTCGATCAGGGTTCCTTCCGCGCCGCCATGCACGATGTTCAGCAGGGCGCCCGGCTTGTTCATGTTGAAGACGCGCAGCGGCATCTTGTGGTCGCGGCAAAGGCAAATTGCCGTCAGATCCATCACACCCAGCTTGCGATCCAGCACTTCATCGTAGGTCAGATGATCGAACTTCTCGGCATGCGGGTCCTTGAATGGATCTGCAGTGTATACACCATCGACCTTGGTTGCCTTCAATACCACGTCGGCATCGATTTCGATGGCGCGCAGGCAAGCGGCGGAGTCGGTGGTGAAGAACGGGTTGCCGGTACCGGCAGCGAAGATTACGACTTCTTTGGCGTTCAGGTGGCGCATGGCTTTGCGGCGATCATAGTGATCGGTCACGCCTACCATGGAAATCGCCGACATGACGATGGCGGTAATGTTTGCCCGCTCCAGCGCGTCGCGCATGGCCAGGGCATTCATGACGGTCGCCAGCATGCCCATGTGGTCACCGGTGACGCGGTCCATGCCGGCTGCACTGAGCGCCGCACCACGGAACAGGTTGCCACCGCCGATCACCAGACCGACTTGCACACCGATGCCGACCAGTTGACCGACTTCCAGCGCCATGCGATCCAGGACCTTGGGGTCGATCCCGAACTCTTCCGAGCCCATCAGGGCCTCGCCGCTAAGTTTGAGTAGAATGCGTTTATAGCGAGCCTGATGACCACTGCCCTGCTGAGCCATTGCGAATCTCTCCTGCGGCGTTTGTAAAAAAATTCTGGCGGGCTGCTTGAGCCTGCGTGTAACTCTAACGTGACGCAGCGACTGCGTCAGCGAACAGCGGTTTGGAAAACCGCTCCCGCTTTGACAAAGAGGCTGCGCGCGTGAGCGGGCAGCCTCTTTGGGGCGACAGACGTGTCTGTCTTACTGCTTGGCAGCAGCTACCTGAGCGGCAACTTCTTCAGCGAAGTTGTCGACTGGCTTCTCGATGCCTTCGCCGACCTTGAAGTAGGTGAAGGAAACGATTTCAGCACCGGCTTTCTTGGCCAGCTCGCCAACCTTGACTTCCGGGTTCATGACGAAGGCTTGCTCTTTCAGCGAAGCTTCAGCCTTGAACTTGGTGATACGGCCGTTGATCATGTTCTCAACGATGTTTTCCGGCTTGCCGGCGATCTTGTCGGCGTTCAGCTGCAGGAAGACATTCTTCTCGCGCTCGATGGCCTCGGCGGAGATTTCCGATGCATCCAGGAACTCCGGGTTCGAAGCAGCAACGTGCATGGCGATGTTCTTGGCCAGCTCGACGTCGCCGCCTTTCAGGACAACAACGGCACCGATCTTGTTGCCGTGCAGGTAAGCACCAACAACGTCACCCTCAACGCGCGCCAGGCGGCGGATGTTGACGTTTTCGCCGCACTTGGCGACCAGGGCTTCACGGGCTGCTTCGCGCGAGGCGATCAGCGGTGCAGCGTCGGTCAGCTTCTGGGCGAAGGCTTCTTCGAGGCTTTCGGCTACGAAGTTTTTGAAGTCGTCTTGCAGGGCCAGGAAGTCGGTCTGCGAGTTGACTTCCAGCAGAACGGCGGCTTTGCCGTCGGTCTTGACGGCGATAGCGCCTTCAGCAGCGACGTTGCCAGCCTTTTTGGCGGCCTTGATGGCGCCCGAGGCACGCATGTCGTCAATGGCTTTTTCGATGTCGCCGCCGGCCTTTTCCAGGGCCTTTTTGCAATCCATCATGCCTTCGCCGGTACGCTCGCGCAGTTCTTTGACCAGCGCTGCAGTAATTGCTGCCATTTCAAAATCCTCTTGGAAAGTTTTTCAACCATTCCACCCGCTCATCACGGGCGTTCAATTCTGCAAATCCGCTGTGTTTATCTCAGCAGGCCCATAGTGCGGGGCGGTTGCTGACAGCAGGATTTCAAGGTGGCAAAAAGGGGGCAAAGCCCCCTTTTTGCGTGCCAAGTAGACGCCAGGCGTCAATTACTCAGCAGCAGGTGCAGCCGCTTCTTCAGCGTAGACTTCGGTGCCGCCAGCAACGTTGTTGCGGCCGCGGATGATGGCGTCGGCCATCGAAGTCATGTACAGCTCGATAGCGCGAATGGCGTCATCGTTACCTGGGATGATGTAGTCAACACCTTCCGGGCTGCTGTTGGTATCGACAACGCCGATAACCGGGATGCCCAGCTTGTTGGCTTCGGTGATAGCAATGCGCTCGTGGTCAACGTCGATCACGAACAGGGCATCAGGCAGGCCGCCCATGTCCTTGATACCACCCAGGCTGCGGTCCAGCTTTTCCAGATCGCGCGAACGCATCAGGGCTTCTTTCTTGGTCAGCTTGGCAAAGGTGCCATCTTCGGCCTGAGTTTCCAGGTCGCGCAGACGCTTGATCGAAGCACGGATGGTTTTGTAGTTGGTCAGCATGCCGCCCAACCAGCGGTGGTCAACGTATGGCGAACCGGCACGAGCAGCTTGCTCGGCGACGATCTTGCCGGCGGAACGCTTGGTGCCAACGAACATGATCTTGTTCTTGCCCTGGGCCAGACGCTCTACGAAAGCCAGAGCTTCGTTGAACATTGGCAGGGTTTTTTCCAGGTTGATGATGTGGATCTTGTTACGCGCGCCGAAAATGTACTTGCCCATTTTCGGGTTCCAGTAACGGGTCTGGTGGCCGAAGTGCACACCGGCCTTCAGCATATCGCGCATGTTGACTTGGGACATGATAGTTCCTTGATAAGTCGGGTTGGGCCTCCACGCATCCCAATGACCAACCCACAGATTCTAGAATCCGGGGCACCCAGGTCATCGTGTCGACACGTGTGTGGGTTTAGGGCTTACGGGGTCGACCCCGAAAGCGGCGCATTTTATACCACAGACCGCGAGCGAACGGAACCCGAATACTGTCGCGTCCGTCAGCGGTTTTTGCAGCACCCAGGCTTTCAGGCCAAAATGCCCTCTATAGACAGCAGGATGGCCGGCTTTATCCCGACCGATTGCCGCCCTGCTCTGCTAGAATCCGGCCTTTCCCGTTTGTTCGCGCCGTGCACGGCGCCGTAGAGAGCCTGTAATGACCGTCACCATCAAGACCGCAGAAGACATCGAGAAGATGCGCATCGCCGGCCGCCTGGCCGCCGAGGTGCTGGAAATGATCGAAGAGCACGTCAAGCCCGGTGTCACCACCGAAGAACTGGACCGCCTGTGCCACGACTACATCGTCAACGTCCAGCAGGCCATCCCGGCGCCGCTCAACTACAAGGGTTACCCCAAGTCGATCTGCACCTCGATCAACCATGTGGTCTGCCACGGCATCCCCAACGACAAGCCGCTCAAGGACGGTGACACGCTCAACATCGATGTCACCGTGATCAAGGACGGCTACCACGGCGACACCAGCCGCATGTTCCACGTCGGCAACGTGCCGGTCTGGGCCGAGCGCCTATCCAAGGTCACCCAGGAATGCATGTACAAGGCCATCGAGCTGGTCAAGCCGGGCTGCCGCCTGGGCGACATCGGCGAAGTGATCCAGAAGCACGCTGAAAAGAACGGCTTCTCGGTGGTGCGCGAGTTCTGCGGCCACGGCATCGGCAAAGTGTTCCACGAAGAACCGCAGATCCTCCACTACGGCCGCGCCGGCACTGGCATGGAGCTCAAAGAAGGCATGACCTTTACCATCGAGCCGATGATCAACCAGGGCAAGGCCGACACCAAGGTCCTGGGCGACGGCTGGACCGCCATCACCAAGGACCGCAAGCTCTCGGCCCAGTGGGAGCACACCTTGGTGGTGACGGCGACCGGTTACGAGATCTTCACCCTGCGCAAGGACGATACCATCGCGCGCACCTCGGCCTGAGTCCGCGCCAGGCACCCCACGACAGGAACGCGACGCAATGCCCCAGGTGGATCCCGAGCTGTTCGACCGCGGCCAGTTCCAGGCGGAACTGGCCCTCAAGGCGAGCCCTATCGCCGCCTTCAAGAAAGCCATCCGCCAGGCGGGCGAGGTGCTCGACCGGCGTTTTCGCGAAGGCCGCGAAATCCGCCGTTTGATCGAGGACCGCGCCTGGCTCGTCGACAACATCCTGCAGCAGGCCTGGAACCAGTTCGACTGGGGCGACCATAGCGGCATCGCCCTGGTCGCGGTGGGCGGTTACGGGCGCGGTGAACTGCACCCGCATTCCGACATCGACCTGCTGATTTTGCTGGGTGCTGCCGAACACGAGCAGTACCGCGAGGCCATCGAGCGCTTCCTCACCCTGCTCTGGGACATCGGCCTGGAAGTGGGCCAGAGTGTGCGCACCGTCGACGAATGTGCCGAGCAGGCGCGTGCCGACCTGACGGTCATCACCAACATGATGGAAAGCCGCACCGTCGCCGGCCCCGAAGCCTTGCGCCAGCGCATGCTGGACGTCACCAGCACCGAGCACATGTGGCCGAGCAAGGAGTTCTTCCTGGCCAAGCGCGCCGAGCTCAAGGCCCGCCACCACAAGTACAACGACACCGAGTACAACCTTGAGCCCAACGTCAAGGGCTCACCTGGTGGCCTACGCGACATTCAGACCGTGTTGTGGGTGGCGCGCCGCCAATACGGCACGCTGAACCTGCACGCCCTGGCCGGCGAAGGTTTTTTGCTGGAAAGCGAGAACGAACTGCTGGCCTCCTCCCAGGACTTCCTGTGGAAGGTGCGCTATGCCCTGCACATGCTGGCCGGGCGCTCGGAAGACCGTTTGCTGTTCGATCACCAGCGCAGCATCGCCGCCCTGCTGGGCTACAGCGACGAGAACCCCAAGCGCGCGATCGAGCAGTTCATGCAGCAGTACTACCGGGTGGTGATGAGCATCAGCCAGTTGTGCGACCTGATCATCCAGCACTTCGAGGAAGTCATCCTCGCCGACGATGACAGTGGCACCACCCAACCTTTGAATGCGCGCTTCCGCCTGCATGACGGCTATATAGAAGCCGCCAAGCCGAACGTATTCAAACGCACGCCGTTCGCCATGCTGGAGATCTTCGTGCTGATGGCCCAGCACCCGGAGATCAAAGGGGTACGCGCCGATACCGTGCGCCTGCTGCGCGAGCACCGGCACCTGATCGACGAAACCTTCCGTCACGATATCCGCAACACCAGCCTGTTCATCGAGCTGTTCAAGTGCGAGATCGGCATCCACCGCAACCTGCGCCGGATGAACCGCTACGGCATCCTCGGCCGCTACCTGCCGGAATTCGGCCTGATCGTCGGGCAGATGCAGCATGACCTGTTCCACATCTATACGGTCGATGCGCACACGCTCAACCTGATCAAGCACCTGCGCAAACTGCAGTACACGCCGGTTTCCGAGAAATTCCCGCTGGCCAGCAAGCTCATGGGCCGCCTGCCCAAACCCGAGCTGATCTACCTGGCCGGGCTTTACCACGACATCGGCAAGGGCCGCCAGGGTGACCACTCGGAGCTGGGCGCGGTGGACGCACAGACGTTCTGCGAGCGCCACCAACTGCCAGCCTGGGACAGCCGCCTGATCGTCTGGCTGGTGCTGAACCACCTGGTGATGTCCACCACCGCACAGCGCAAAGACCTGTCCGACCCACAGGTGATCAACGACTTTGCCTTGCATGTGGGGGACGAGACCCGCCTGGATTACCTCTATGTGCTGACCGTGGCCGACATCAACGCCACCAACCCCAGCCTGTGGAATTCCTGGCGCGCCAGCCTGCTGCGCCAGCTGTACACCGAGACCAAGCGCGCCCTGCGCCGTGGCCTGGAAAACCCACTGGACCGCGAAGAGCAGATCCGCCAGACCCAAAGCGCCGCGTTGGACATCCTCGTGCGCGAGGGCGTCGACCCGGACGACGTCGAGCAACTCTGGTCGCAGTTGGGTGACGACTACTTCCTCAAGCACAACGCGGCCGATGTGGCCTGGCACACCGACGCCATCCTCCAGCAGCCGGCCGACGGCGGGCCGCTGGTGCTGATCAAGGAAACCACCCAGCGCGAGTTCGAGGGCGGTACGCAGATCTTCATCTATGCCCCCGACCAGCACGACTTCTTCGCCGTGACCGTGGCGGCCATGTCGCAGTTGAACCTGAACATCCATGACGCGCGCATCATCACCTCGAGCAGCCAGTTCACCCTCGACACCTATATCGTGCTCGACAATGACGGCGGCTCGATTGGCGACAACCCGCAGCGGGTCAAGCAGATTCGCGATGGCCTCACCGAAGCGCTGCGCAACCCCGAGGACTACCCGACGATCATTCAGCGCCGGGTGCCACGCCAGCTCAAGCACTTCAATTTCCCGCCGCAGGTGACCATCCTCAACGATGCCCAGCGGCCGGTGACCATCCTTGAGATCACCGCGCCCGACCGGCCGGGCCTGCTGGCCCGGATCGGCCGCATCTTCCTGGAGTTCGACCTGTCGTTGCAGAACGCCAAAATCGCCACCCTCGGCGAGCGCGTGGAAGACGTGTTCTTCATCACCGATGCCGACAACCAGCCGCTGTCCGACCCGCAGCTGTGCAGCCGCCTGCAGGAGGCTATCGTCCAGCAGCTGCAGGCTGGCCAGGCGAGCGACGCCAGCCCGACCCGCGTGACCTTTTAACGATTAGACGATTGACGAGACCTTGCGCCGATGAACCATGCCCTGACCCAGCTTCAGCCCTACCCGTTCGAGAAACTGCGCGCCCTGCTGGGCAGTGTGAAACCAGCGGCAGACAAGCGCGCCATCGCGCTGTCGATCGGTGAGCCGAAGCACACATCGCCGGCGTTCGTCGCCCAGGCCATGGCCGACAACCTCGACAAGCTGGCGGTGTACCCCAGCACCCTCGGCCTGCCAGGGCTGCGCCAGGCCATCGGCCAGTGGTGCGAGCGCCGTTTCGGCGTGCCAACCGGCTGGCTGGATGCCGACCGTCACATCCTGCCGGTCAACGGCACCCGTGAAGCGCTGTTCGCCTTCACCCAGGCCGTGGTCAACCGGGCCGATGATGGCCTGGTGGTCAGCCCTAATCCGTTCTACCAGATCTACGAAGGTGCGGCGCTGCTGGCAGGCGCCACCCCGCACTACCTGCCGTGCCTTGAAAACAACGGCTTCAACCCTGACTTCGACGCCGTGCCGGCAGATGTCTGGCAGCGTTGCCAAATCCTCTTCCTGTGCTCGCCAGGCAACCCTACCGGCGCACTGGTGCCGATGGACACCCTGAAGAAGCTGATTGCCCTGGCCGACGAGCATGATTTCGTGATCGCCGCCGACGAATGCTACAGCGAGCTGTACTTCGACGAAGACGCCCCACCACCGGGCCTGCTCAGCGCCTGCGCCGAACTGGGCCGCAGCGATTTCAAACGCTGCGTGGTGTTCCACAGCCTGTCCAAGCGTTCCAACCTGCCTGGCCTGCGTTCGGGCTTTGTCGCGGGCGATGCCGAGATCATCAAGCCATTTTTGCTGTACCGCACCTACCACGGCTGCGCCATGCCCGTGCAGACCCAGCTGGCCAGCATCGCTGCCTGGCAGGACGAGGCGCACGTGCGCGAAAACCGTGACCAGTACCGCGCCAAGTACGATGCCGTGCTGGATATCCTGCAGCCGGTGATGGATGTGCAACGCCCGGATGGCAGCTTCTACCTGTGGGCCAAGGTACCGGGCTGCGACGCCGCGTTCACCCGCGACCTGTTCGAAGCCCAGCATGTGACCGTGGTACCGGGGTCGTACCTGTCGCGTGACGTGGATGGCGTGAATCCTGGCGCTGGCCGGGTGCGCATGGCGCTGGTTGCGCCGCTGGCCGAGTGCATCGAGGCCGCCGAGCGGATTCGCGCGTTCCTGCAGAACCGCTGATTAGGCAGGGGGCGCTTTGCGCCCCATCGCAGCGGTTCGGCGCCCCGACAAGCCAGCTCCTACAGGTAACTGCGCAGGCTCAGACCTTGTGAGGACCCTGTGGCGGGCT